>NZ_JBEPFL010000059.1:0-28542 GCF_040301925.1 Streptomyces sp. NPDC000075 | reverse complement strand
TCGCTTCGCGATGTCGCTGCGCTCCACCCTTGACAGACCGCCCCGCCACGAAAAGCCGAAGACTGCCGGGAACCCCCCAAAGGAACGGGACGGACCGGAGATGGACATGCGGCCGTGTCAGGGACCCTTCGGGGTCGTCGGGACACGGCAGACCACACATCCGGCCCCCCTCACCGTCAATCGGCGCCACCCCACGCATCAGATCGCTACGCGCTCCTCCCGTCTCAGCGTCTGACGACCGCCTGGGGCCGCTACCTGCACGAAATGCCCATCAGGAAGGCATCCGGGGTGGATCGGCGCGTCAGATCGCTACGCGCTTCTCTTTTCTCGGCGGCTTGCCGGCGTCTTGGGCCGGTCATAGGAAATGCCTTACGGCTGGGGCTCATTGGTCGGCGGTTTCCAGGGCGTCGAGTGCTATGGCCCACGGATACGGTCGCTTTTCGCCGGGAGGGTTCGGCTGGAAGCCTTCCTCTCCGAAGAGGACGTTCACGCCGGCGGTCCGCAGTGTTTCCAGTGAGAGGGGGAGCTGGGGGTGTTGGGCGTAGGCGGCGTTGACGCACGGCATGAGAGTCAGGGGGATGTTTTTGCCGAGGGCTTCGGCGACGAAGCCGACGACGAAGCTGTCGGTGATGCCCAGGGCCCAGCGGTTGATCGTGTTCGTGGTGGCCGGGGCCACGAGGACGGCGTCGGCGGGCGGCCAGACGTCGGGCTGGCCGGGGCGCTTGTAGCGGTGACGGACGGGATGGCCGGTGAGCGCCTCCAGCCCGGCGAGGCTCTCCTCCAGCCATTCGGCGGCCGCCGGGGTGAGGCCGAGGCAGACGTCCCAGCCTCGTGCCTGGGCCTCCTCGATCACGTGGGCCACGTCGAACACGGGCGGCGCTGCCGAGCAGAACAGGTAGAGCGTCCTCGTCGTCATGGCGCCGAGCCTATGCAACCCCGCTTCGGGGGAGTCAGGGGCAGTTCCGGACCTGGAGTGCCACGTGGGTGGGTAGCGTCCGGGTGACGAGTCCAGGACGGAGACCGGTATGCCTCGACCTGACGATGACCACACGGGCGCGCGGATCCGCGAGCAGCGCCGCCTCGCACGGTTGACCCAGCGCGAACTCTCCGACCGCATCCCGTACAGCCTCAGCCTGTTGAACCAGGTGGAATGCGGCGCGCGTCCGGCCAGTGCAGGCCTGGTGAAGGCGGTGGCGGAGGCCCTCAAGGTGGATGCGTCGAGACTGACCGGGCCCGTGTCCGTGGCGTCCCTCTCCCCGGACCGGCTGGCCGCCTTGGTGGTCCCCATCCGGGAGGCCCTGGACGCCTACGACCTCGGTCCCCATCCGCAGCTCACCGGAGTCCGGCCGGCATCCGTACTGATCGAGGCGGCGGATGAGGCCTGTCGGCAGGTGCGGGCAACGCACTTGCGGGCAGCGGCCAAGGCGCTGCCCGCACTGATCGTGGAGCTGACGCACACCGCGTCGACGGCCCCGACCACTACGGTGTGGCAGGCGCTGGCCTCGGCCTACCGGACCGCCCACGACGTGGCGCTGAAGCTGGGCTATCCGGATCTGTCCCGTGTGGCACTGGATCGGATGGGCTGGGCGGCGGATCGGGCATCAGACCCCTGTATCGGAGCGGTGCAGCTGTACAAGCGGGCCATCCTGGTGCGCAATTCCACGAGCCTGCGGCTGATCGAGTCCGGGCACGGTCTCCTGAGGGGAGGGACGAGCCGGGAGTCGCTGGCCGTGGCCGGCCAGCTCCACCTCGGCGCGGCGACCGTCGCGGCGCGTGCCGGTATCCCTTCGGCCGTGGAGACGCACATTGCTGCGGCCCGTGAGCTCGCCGACCAGGTCGGCGGAGAAGCCGGCGAAGTGCACTGGCTGTCGTTCGGCCAGGTCAACGTCGCACTCCATGACCTCGGAGCGGCCATCACCATGCGCGACCACGACGGAGCGCTCGTCCAGGCCCGCGCCCTGAAGATGCCGCCGTCGGCACTGACGTCGCGTCGGGCCCGGTACATGGTGGACCGTGCGCTCGTGGAAATGGAGACGGGCCATGTGGACGCGTCGCTGACGTACCTGGTCCGTGCGCGGCGAGCGGCACCGGAGCAGACGCGGCATCTGCCGGGCACCAGAGCGGCAGTCCGTGGCTTGGTGCACATCTCGCGCCGGCCCTCGGACACCTTGGGAAGCATGGCCCGCTGGGTAGGTCTGTAGCACTCACACATCTGTGAGCATTCCGGCCCACGAGCCCGGTCACCCTTGCCCTACCACCCGCTGACGACGGTAGGGAGCACCCCGTGAACAGCCGTACGAGCATGGCCGAATGGCTCGCAGCCAGCCACCCCGAACCTTGCCGTGTCTGGGCCGAGTGGACGGAACACGGCATCGCGGTCATCCCCGTCGGCCAGACCTTCGGAGCGGTCCGCATCCCCGACGCGGTAGTCCACGCGGCCGTGGAATCCACCCACCCCGACGACATCGCCTTCGCCCTGTCCGAGCGCCTCGACGGCCCCGTCATCCACGACGGCCGAGGCCGTAACTTCTACCCCCTGATCCGCCCCGAGGACCGCCTGGACTGGCACACCACGGCCCCCGGAGTCGAACACCTCGCTCCCCGTACCCACCTCGGGGTCCCCGCGACGAACCGCTGCGAATACACCCGCGAGACCCCGATCTACTGGTCCGTCCCCGGGACCGAACCCTCACACTGCCGCTCGGCCTCCGTCGCCCTCCTCATCCGCGTCGGCATCGCCCGCCTCGACGAGGAAGCCGATAGCCGTTCGGAGTGAACGCCGACCGGCCGGGCCGACCTTTCATGCGGGCACCAGCCCCGGACGGCCGCAGGACGAGAAGCGCGTAGCGATCTGTCGCGCCGATCCACCCCGGATGCTTCCCTGATCGTCATTTCGTGCGGGTAGTGGCCCCAGACGGCCGCCGGACGCCGAGATGACGGGAGCGCGTAGCGATCTGTCGCGCCCACCGGCCCCGGATGCCTCCCTGATCGTCTTTTCGTGCAGGTACCGGCCCCAGACGGCCGCTGGACGCCGAAAAGAGAGAAGCGCGTAGCGATCTGATGCGTGGGATGGCACCGATCGCTGCTTGATGGGGCCGGATGCCTGGTCTGCCGGGCCCCGACCGCCCGGCTCATCGCTGATCCCGCCGCATGCCTGACCATGACCCGTGCCGTCCTTTTGGGGGTTTCCCGGCAGTCCTTGTCTTTCCGGTTCGGGCTGGTCTGTCAAAGGTGGCCGAAGGCCATCGCGCAGCGACGCGACGAAGGAGCGCCCTTGACAGGGCGGGCCGGACCGGAAGGACAGTGGGACTGACGGGAAAGCCCCAAGGCTTCTCTGAGACCGCCCAGGTCAGACCCCGACAGTCCCCCCGTCCCGGCCGGCTGATCCGCCACCGCCCCGCGGGCGCCCGTCCCCCACCCACCGGCCCGCACCCGGGGAGGCGGGTGGGCAGCCACCGCCCCGCCCCCGGCCCCTCGCGGGGGAGATGGCGCGCCCGCGCCACACCGCCCCCCGACCCCCGCCGCACCGTGCCACCCCCGCCCCGCCCCGCCCCCGCCCGGCGGGTGGGCAGCTGCCGACCGGCGCCCGGCGCCTCGCGGGGGTGAGGGTCCCGATCCGCCGTGCCTCGTACGAAATGACGATCCCGTGGCCCGTCGCGCGGACCTGGCGTGCGGAGTGGGGGCTGATTCGCGTACGGTTGACGGTCGCCCATGCACGTAAGAAGGGGGCCTTGGTGGCCGCGCAGAATGCCGCTGTCGACAGCACGGCGGATTCCGTCCGCGATCGGGAGATCGCGGTCGAGCAGACGCATCTCGATCAGGTGTACCGACGCCTTGAGGAGAAGATCCACGAGGCCGAGTTCCTCATGAACGACGCCGCCAAGCGCGGCCAGGTCGGGACGCCCGGCGCGCTCGCGGAGCGGGACGCGCAGGTGTTCCGGGCCGGGATCCACCTCAACCGGCTGAACAACGAGTTCGAGGACTTCCTCTTCGGGCGGATCGACCTCGTCCTCGGCAAGGACGGCGAACGCGGCCCCGACGGCGCCTACACCTCCGTCCAGCCCGCCGAGGACGCGATCCGGCCCGACCTCACCGCCGACATCGCCGAGACCCTGCACATCGGGCGGATCGGCGTGCTCGACAGCGACTACGCGCCGCTCGTGATCGACTGGCGCGCCCCTGCGGCCGCGCCGTTCTACCGTTCGACGCCCAAGGACCCCGGCCGGGTCATCCGCCGCCGGGTCATCCGCTCCAAGGGCCGCAAGGTGCTCGGCGTCGAGGACGACCTGATGCGTCCCGAGGTCACCGCCAGCCTCGACGGCCGCGAGCTGCCCGCCATCGGCGACGGCGCGCTGATGGCCGCCCTCGGGCGGGCCCGTACGCACACCATGCGCGACATCGTCTCCTCCATCCAGGCCGAGCAGGACCTGGTCATCCGCGCCCCCGCCGCCTCCGTCGCGGAGGTCGCGGGCGGGCCGGGCACCGGCAAGACCGCCGTCGCCCTGCACCGGGCCGCCTACCTCCTCTACCAGGACCGCCGCCGCTACTCCGGCGGCATCCTGATCGTCTCGCCGACCCCGCTGCTCGTCGCCTACACCGAGGGCGTGCTGCCCTCGCTCGGCGAGGAGGGCCAGGTCGCGATCCGGGCGCTCGGCTCCCTCGTCGACGGCGCGGAGGCGACCACGTACGACGAGCCCGCCGTGGCCCGGATCAAGGGCTCCTCCCGCATGCTCAAGGTGCTCCGCAAGGCGGTGCGCGGCGCCCTGGAGCTGGGCGACGCCCCCGAGCGGCTGCGCGTGGTGGCCTTCGGCCGCCGTGTCGAGCTGGAGGCCCCGGAGCTGAACCGGATCCGGCAGAACGTCCTGGGCGGCACCGCCCCCGTGAACCTGCTGCGCCCGCGCGCCCGCAAGCTGCTCCTCGACGCCCTGTACGCGAAGACCGGCGCGAACGGCCGGCACAGCGACCCGGAGCTGGCGGCCGAGCTGCGCGGCGCCTTCGACGAGGACATCTCCACCGAGGACGACTTCCTCGGCTTCCTGAACGCCTGGTGGCCGGAGCTCACCCCGCGCCGGGTGCTGGCCGCCATGGCCGACGAGCGGCGCCTGGGCCGCTGGTCGCGCCGGGAGCTGAACCCGCGCGAGACCCGCCAGCTGGCGCGTTCGCTGCGCCGGGTCGGCCCGGACGGCTCGGGTCCCCTCTCGGTGCACGACGTGGCGCTGCTGGACGAGCTGAACCAGCTCCTCGGCGCGCCCGCGCGGCCGAAGCGCAAGCGGGAGATGGACCCGCTGGACCAGCTCAGCGGGCTGGAGGAGCTGATGCCGACCCGGGAGGAGACCACCTGGGAGCGGGCGGAGCGGATCGCGGCGGAGCGCACCGAGTACGCGCACGTGATCGTGGACGAGGCGCAGGACCTGACGCCGATGCAGTGGCGGATGGTGGGCCGGCGGGGCCGTACGGGCACCTGGACGGTGGTCGGCGACCCGGCGCAGTCCTCGTGGACGGATCCCGAGGAGGCGGCGGCCGCGCGGGACGAGGCGCTGGGTTCCCGGCCGCGCAGGCGGTTCACGCTGACGGTGAACTACCGCAACCCGGCCGAGGTGGCCGAGGTGGCCGCGCGGGTGCTGCGGCTGGCGATGCCGGGGATGGAGCCGCCGACGGCGGTGCGCTCGACGGGCCTGGAGCCGCGCTTCACGACTGCCGGAGAGGACCTCGGGGCGGCGGTGCGGGAGGAGACGCGGCGGCTGCTGGAGCAGGTGGACGGCACGGTCGGCGTGGTCGTGGCCATGGACCGGCGGGCCGAGGCGGCGGGCTGGCTCGCCGACCTGGGCGAGCGGGCGGTGGCGCTGGGCAGCCTGGAGGCGAAGGGCCTGGAGTACGACGCCACGGTGGTGGTCTCCCCGGCGGAGATCGCGCAGGAGTCCCCGGCGGGCCTGCGGGTGCTGTACGTGGCGCTGACGCGCGCGACGCAGCAGCTGACGGTGGTGTCGGCGGAGGCCGACCGGCCGGACGGGGCGGGTGTGCCGGAGCTGCTGCGGCCATGAGCGTGACGGCGGTGTCCAACTCGCGGGAGGGGGGATCGCTTCCGGCGATCCTTTGTTAGCCTGGTTACGACACCGGCTCGATCCAAGCCCCCGGGCCCAACCTTCGTCGCTTAGAGCGACCACTTGCCGCGAGGCGAGCATGGCGGGTCGGTGTCTTAGTCTGGAACAGCAGGTCCGCGCCCTCCACCTGTGGGGGGCGCGGACCTGTTTTGTGTGTACCCACCATTCCAACACCCCAAGTTCTCTCGTATGGTGGAAGAGTTCTTCCGAAATTTGTAGCTGGTTACCTTGTACCGGCTGGTAGGTGGGACGATCGGACAACAGGTCCTGCCACACCTGCCGTGTGACGGGGCCCTGTGTGTACAGAAGAACCAGGGACAGAAGAGGAACACGGCCATGGCAACGGCGCCCAGCGTCTCGTATTCGATGACGGTCCGTCTGGAAGTGCCCGCGAGCGGTACCGCGGTCTCCCAGCTCACCACCGCCGTGGAGTCTTCCGGAGGCTCGGTCACCGGCCTCGACGTGACCGCGTCCGGCCACGAGAAGCTCCGTATCGACGTCACCATCGCCGCCACCTCGACCGCCCACGCGGACGAGATCGTCGAGAAGCTGCGCGGCATCGAGGGCGTCAGCCTCGGCAAGGTCTCCGACCGCACCTTCCTGATGCACCTCGGCGGCAAGATCGAGATGTCGTCCAAGCACCCCATCCGCAACCGTGACGACCTCTCGATGATCTACACCCCGGGCGTCGCCCGCGTGTGCACGGCCATCGCCGAGAACCCCGAGGACGCGCGCCGCCTGACCATCAAGCGCAACTCCGTCGCAGTCGTGACCGACGGCTCCGCCGTCCTGGGCCTGGGCAACATCGGCCCGATGGCCGCGCTGCCCGTCATGGAGGGCAAGGCGGCCCTCTTCAAGCGGTTCGCGGGCATCGACGCGTGGCCGATCTGCCTCGACACGCAGGACAGCGACGAGATCGTGGCCATCGTCAAGGCGATCGCCCCCGGCTTCGCGGGCATCAACCTGGAGGACATCTCCGCGCCCCGCTGCTTCGAGATCGAGGCCCGGCTGCGCGAGGCCCTCGACATCCCCGTCTTCCACGACGACCAGCACGGCACCGCCATCGTCGTCCTCGCCGCCCTCACCAACGCACTGCGCGTCGTGGGCAAGGCAGTTGAGGACGTCAAGGTCGTCATGTCGGGTGCCGGCGCCGCCGGTACGGCCATCCTCAAGCTGCTCCTCGCCGCCGGCGTGAAGAACGCCGTCAGCGCCGACATCCACGGCGTCGTGCACGCCGGCCGCCCCGACCTGGTCGACGCCGCGCCGGACTCGCCGCTGCGCTGGATCGCCGACAACACCAACCCCGAGGGCTACACCGGCACCCTCAAGGAGGCCGTGGTCGGCGCCGACGTCTTCATCGGCGTCTCCGCCCCCAACGTGCTCTCCGGCGAGGACGTCGCCGCCATGGCCGAGGGCGCCATCGTGTTCGCGCTCGCGAACCCGGACCCCGAGGTGGACCCGGCCGTCGCGCGCCAGACCGCCGCCGTCGTGGCCACCGGCCGCTCGGACTTCCCGAACCAGATCAACAACGTGCTGGTCTTCCCGGGCGTCTTCCGCGGCCTCCTGGACGCCCAGTCCCGGACCGTGAACACCGACATGATGCTGGCCGCCGCCACCGCCCTCGCCGACGTCGTCGGCCGGGACGAGCTGAACGCGAACTACATCATCCCGTCCGTCTTCAACGACAAGGTCGCGGGCGCCGTCGCCGGCGCCGTCCGCAAGGCGGCGCAGGCCGGTGCCGAGAAGGCCGCTGTGACGGGGCCCACGGCCTGATCCCGGCGCGTCGCGGGATGCGGGCCCGGCGGGCCGCCTCTAGGGTTGCGGGGATGCCCGCGCCTGGCGCGGCCCGCATCGGCATCGGAGCCTCGGGTGCGACGGAGCGTCACTGCGGCGTGACTGTGGCGCTTTTCGTGTGACCCTGGCGGGTGCCGGATTGGCTTTCCCGCCGCTGGTGGGGGCAGGATGCGTAACCGGGCGAGAGGGTCTGACGTTCAGACCCGGGTCCGGGGACTGTCCTAGGGCCCTGGCAGCATCGGCTTCGATCTCACGCCTCTAAGGCAAGTTGAACACGGGAGTACAACATGAACCGCAGTGAGCTGGTGGCCGCTCTGTCCGAGCGCGCCGAGGTGACCCGCAAGGACGCCGACGCCGTTCTGGCCGCGCTCGCCGAGACCGTCGGCGAGATCGTCGCCAAGGGCGACGAGAAGGTCACCATCCCCGGCTTCCTGACCTTCGAGCGCACCCACCGTGCCGCTCGCACCGCGCGCAACCCGCAGACCGGCGACCCCATCCAGATCCCGGCCGGCTACAGCGTGAAGGTCTCCGCGGGCTCCAAGCTCAAGGAAGCCGCCAAGGGCAAGTAGTACGCCCTTGTGCCGAGGGCCGCACAGGCCCTCGGGACGGCAGTAGTACGTAGAACGGCCGAGGGCGGCCACCCCGTGGGGTGGCCGCCCTCAGGCCTTTCCCGGGCCTTCCAGGCCCTCCCAGGGGCCTTGGGGGCCCCGGGAGGGGGAAGATCCGCAGGACGGTCGTCCCGGTTCGCCGGGACGACCGTCGGACGGTGGTCGTCAGACCAGGTCGCCGTTGGGGAGCTCGACCTTCGCGCCGAGCTCCTGGAGCTTCTCCATGAAGTTCTCGTAGCCGCGGTTGATCAGGTCGATGCCGTGGACGCGCGAGGTGCCCTCGGCCGCCAGCGCCGCGATCAGGTACGAGAAACCGCCGCGCAGGTCGGGGATGACCAGGTCGGCGCCCTGCAGCTTGGTGGGGCCGGAGACGACCGCCGAGTGCAGGAAGTTGCGCTGGCCGAAGCGGCAGGCGCTGCCGCCCAGGCACTCCCGGTACAGCTGGATGTGGGCGCCCATCTGGTTCAGCGCCGAGGTGAAGCCGAGGCGGGACTCGTAGACCGTCTCGTGGACGATCGACAGGCCGGAGGCCTGCGTCAGGGCCACGACCAGCGGCTGCTGCCAGTCGGTCTGGAAACCGGGGTGGACGTCCGTCTCCAGCGCGATGGCGTTGAGCGGGCCGCCCGGGTGCCAGAAGCGGATGCCCTCGTCGTCGATCTCGAAGGCGCCGCCGACCTTCCGGAAGGTGTTCAGGAAGGTCATCATCGAGCGCTGCTGCGCCCCGCGGACGTAGATGTTGCCGCCGGTCGCCAGGGCCGCGGAGGCCCAGGACGCCGCCTCCAGGCGGTCCGGGAGCGCCTTGTGGTTGTAGCCGCTCAGGCGGTCGACACCGGTGATCCGGATGGTCCGGTCGGTGTCCATCGAGATGATCGCGCCCATCTTCTGCAGCACGCAGATGAGGTCCTCGATCTCGGGCTCGACGGCGGCGTTGCTGAGCTCGGTCACGCCCTCGGCCAGTACGGCCGTCAGCAGGACCTGCTCGGTCGAGCCGACCGACGGGTAGGGCAGGCGGATCTTGCAGCCGCGAAGGCGCTGCGGGGCCTCCAGGTACTGGCCGCCCTCGCGCTTCTCGATGGTCGCGCCGAACTGGCGGAGCACGTCGAAGTGGAAGTCGATCGGCCGGCCGCCGATGTCGCAGCCGCCCAGGCCCGGGATGAAGGCGTGGCCGAGGCGGTGCAGCAGCGGGCCGCAGAAGAGGATCGGGATGCGGGAGGAACCCGCGTGCGCGTCGATGTCGGCGACGTTCGCGCTCTCGACGTGGGTGGGGTCGAGGACCAGCTCGCCCGGCTCCTCGCCGGGGCGCACGGTCACGCCGTGCAGCTGGAGCAGACCGCGCACGACCCGCACGTCACGGATGTCGGGAACATTGCGCAGCCGGCTCGGCTCGCTGCCGAGCAGGGCGGCCACCATGGCCTTCGGCACGAGGTTCTTCGCACCGCGGACACGGATCTCGCCCTCGAGCGGGGTTCCGCCGTGGACAAGCAGGACATCGTTGCCGGTCATGGATCTCGCGTTCCGGAGTGGATGGGCAGGGGACCAGGGGTAAGGGTAAGGGCCACCACCCCCATGTTCGTATGGGTGACGGGGCCGTAGGACTGTCATGAATTCGGTTCAGCACGTACGGTGTCCGCCAGGTAGCGGAGTGTTGCGTTCCGGCGTGTGGGGCGGCGCGCGCTCCCGTCTGCAGCCGTGCGCCCTGAGCTGCGCGTGATCCGATCCCGTCGCCCGCTCCCCCCGAAGGGCGAATGTGCGAGATCATGTGCCCATGACCGAGGTGTCCTCCCTCACAGGGCGGCTGCTCGTGGCCACCCCCGCCCTCGCGGATCCGAACTTCGACCGCGCGGTGGTGCTGCTGCTCGACCACGACGAGCAGGGCTCCCTGGGCGTGGTCCTCAACCGGCCCACCCCCGTGGACGTCCGCGACATCCTGCTGCCGTGGGCCCCCCTCGCGGGCGATCCGGGCGTGGTGTTCCAGGGCGGTCCGGTCGCCCTCGACTCGGCGCTGGGCGTGGCCGTGATACCGGGTGAGGAGGGCCCCCTCGGCTGGCGCCGGGTGCACGGGGCCATCGGCCTGGTCGACCTGGAGGCCCCGCCGGAACTGCTCGCGGCCGCCCTCGGGGGGCTGCGCATCTTCGCCGGGTACTCCGGCTGGGGGCCCGGCCAGCTGGAGGACGAGCTGGGGGACGGCGCCTGGTACGTCGTGGACTCCGAGCCCGGCGACGTCTCCTTCCCCGACCCCGAACGGCTGTGGCGGGCGGTGCTGCGCCGCCAGCGCAGCGAGCTCGCGATGGTCGCCACCTATCTGGACGACCCGTCGCTGAACTGACCCCGGCGGCGTTCAGTACCCTGGTTTTTATGAGCACTCTCGAGCCCGATCGCGGCACTGGTACGGGGACCCTCGTAGAGCCGACGCCGGTGGTGTCCCACGGCGACGGCGACCACGAGCGCTTCGCCCATTACGTCCAGAAGGACAAGATCATGGCGAGCGCCCTCGACGGCACCCCCGTCGTCGCGCTCTGCGGCAAGGTCTGGGTGCCGGGCCGCGACCCGAAGAAGTACCCGGTCTGCCCCATGTGCAAGGAGATCTACGACTCCATGGGCGCGGGCGGCGACAAGGACAAGGGCGGCAAGGACAAGTAACCCGTCCGGCTCCCGCCGGGAAGGCCCCCGGGCGTGCACGCAGGTGCGCGCCCCGGGGGCCTTTCCATTTGTCCGTACCTTTCGCCGCCGGAGCCTTTGCCCGGCCCGGCGGCGGGGTTAGGGTCGGCGCCACGAGTGCTGTGCTGTGAGGGGCTGACGCATGGACCTGATCCCCGTACCCCGGGTGGCCGTTGCCGACGCGGAGGGCCGCCGCTACGTCTTCGGCCCGGAGCCGGTGCTCGACGCCGGGCCCGGCTGCGAGGGGGTCGCGCGCTGGCTGCGCCGGGAGGTCGGCGGCGCCACCGGGTGGGCGCTGCCGGCCGGCGCGCCGGGCGACGTACGGCTGCGGCTGGATCCGCGGGGGGCGGGCCCCGAGGCGTACCGGCTGGAGATCGGCGCCGACGGGGTCGAGCTGACCGGCGCGGACGCGGCCGGGCTGTTCTGGGCCGCCCAGACGCTGCGTCAGCTCCTGGGCCCCGACGCCCACCGGCGGGCCCCGCTGCGGCCCGGGCGGAGCTGGGACCTGCCGTACGCCCGCATCGCCGACCGGCCCCGCTTCGGCTGGCGCGGGCTGATGCTGGACGTGGCCCGGCACTTCATGCCCAAGGACGGGGTGCTGCGCTACATCGACCTGATGGCCGCGCACAAGCTCAACGTGCTGCACCTGCACCTGACGGACGACCAGGGCTGGCGCGTCGAGATCCGGCGCCACCCCCGCCTCACCGGGGCCGGCTCCTGGCGGTCCCGCAGCCGGTGGGGGCACCGGGCCTCCCCACTGTGGAACGAGACCCCGCACGGCGGCTTCTACACCCACGACGACATCCGCGAGATCGTCGCGTACGCGGCCGAACGGCACGTGCGGATCGTCCCCGAGATCGACATCCCCGGGCACTCGCAGGCCGCGATCGCCGCCTACCCCCGGCTGGGCAACACCGACGTCGTGGACACCGCCGCGCTGGGGGTGTGGGACGACTGGGGCATCAGCGAGAACGTGCTCGCGCCGACCGAGGAGGTCCTGCGCTTCTACGAAGGGGTCTTCGAGGAGCTGCTGGAGCTGTTCCCGCCCGAGGTCTCGCCCTTCGTGCACGTCGGCGGGGACGAGTGCCCCAAGGCCCAGTGGCGGGCCTCGGCGACGGCGCAGGCGCGGATCCGGGAGCTGGGCGTGGACGGGGAGGACGGCCTCCAGTCCTGGTTCATCCGGCACTTCGACCGCTGGCTCGCCGAGCGGGGCCGCCGGCTCATCGGCTGGGACGAGATCCTGGAGGGCGGGCTCGCCGACGGCGCGGCCGTCTCCTCCTGGCGCGGCTACGCGGGCGGCATCGCCGCCGCCGAGGCCGGGCACGACGTGGTGATGTGCCCCGAGCAGCAGGTGTACCTGGACCACCGTCAGGCGGACGGCCCCGACGAGCCGATGCCCATCGGGTACGTGCGCTCGCTGGAGGACGTCTACCGGTTCGAGCCGGTGCCGCCGAAGCTGTCGCCGGAGGCCGCCGCGCGGGTGCTGGGCGCGCAGGCCAACGTGTGGACCGAGGTGATGGAGCACCAGGGGCGCGTCGACTACCAGGTGTTCCCCCGGCTGGCCGCCTTCGCGGAGGTGGTGTGGTCGCCGCTGCCGGAACCGGAATCCCGTGACTGGGAGCACTTCGAGGGGCGCGTGACGGCCCACCTGGCGCGCCTGGACGCCCTGGGGGTCGAGTACCGGCCACCGGGCGGACCGCTTCCGTGGCAGCGGCGGCCGGGGGTGCGGGGGCGTCCGATCGAGGGTGCGCCTCCGATCGTGTGACCCGGGGGCGCGCGGGTCCGCCGGCCGCGCCGGGCGCTTCCGGAGACCGGAAGCGGAACTCTTCGGGAACCTTCGGGAACCTTTGGGAACCTTTGGGAACCTTTGGGAACCTTGGGAACTGTCGCTCGAACAAGGCTTATCCGGGGGAAAACGGACGTTCGGGTCGGGTCGGTACGAGAGCGGCGCGGCGGATCCGCAGGACGTCCAGCGGGGGCCGGGGGCAGGCCTCCGCCGGGGGGCTCGGGCGGAGGTGGGAGGGGCGTGACGGGCGGGCGCGCGGGAGGGGGCGCGGGGAGCGGGTGCGACCGGTCCGCCCGCGCCGCCGGGCGGACCGGGCCGCCGGTCCGCGGGAGACCCTCGCGCCGGGCGGTCCCGAAGATGTGCCAGAGTTGCCACGTCCCGGCGGTGAGCACGTACCGTACGGCGGACAGGCGTGAGCGCCGGGACCGGGACATCGGGAAGGGGCAGCTGGGTTGACCACGCACGCACCGCACACACCGCATTCGGCTCAGGGGCCGCACACCCCGCACGCGTCGCCGGGGCAGGCGGCGCAGTCCGTGATGCTGCCGGCCTCGCTCGACGAGGCCGTCGCGGCGCTCGCAGCCATGCCCGCGGCCGTCCCGGTGGCCGGCGGCACCGACCTCATGGCCGCCGTCAACGCCGGACTGCTGCGGCCCGCCGCCCTGGTGGGCCTCGGGCGGATCAGCGAGATCCGCGGCTGGCAGTACCAGGACGGGCACGCGCTGCTCGGCGCCGGTCTGACGCACGCCCGGATGGGGCGGCCGGATTTCGCCGCTCTGATCCCGGCGCTGGCGGCCGCCGCGCGCGCGGCCGGCCCGCCGCAGATCCGCAACGCGGGCACCCTCGGCGGCAACATCGCGACGGCCGCGCCGACGGGTGACGCGCTGCCGGTGCTGGCGGCGCTGGAGGCGGTGCTGGTCATCGTCGGCCCCGGCGGCTCGCAGCGCGAGATCCCCGTCTCCCACCTGCTCGCCGGACGCGAGATGCTGAGCCCGGGCGAGCTGATCGGCTTCGTGCGGGTGCCGCTGCTGCACGCCCCCCAGGTGTTCCTGAAGGCCACGGGCCGTACGGGGCCGGGGCGTGCGGTGGCCTCCGTGGGGCTCGTGCTGGATCCGGCGCGCCGGGGCGTGCGGTGTGCGATCGGCGCGGTGGCCCCGATGCCGCTGCGGCCGCTGGAGGCCGAGCAGTGGGTGGCCTCGCTGATCGACTGGGACGGGGACCGCAGTCTGGCTCCGGAGGCCCTGGAGGCCTTCGGCGAGTACGTGGCGGCGGCGTGCGTGCCCGACCAGGGGCAGCAGGTCTCCGCCGGAGTACTGCATCTGCGGCGGACCGTCGCCGTGCTGGCGCGCAGGGCCCTGGGGAGGGCGCTGACCTCATGAGTGAGAACGAGAACGTGAGCGGAACGACCGGGGACACGGGGAACACGGGGCACGGCGGCGGCGCGGACGCGGCCGCGGGGGCCGGCTGGGGCTGGGAGCCGGTGCCGCACGGGGGCGACTACGACTCCGACGCCACGGCCTTCGTACAGCTGCCGCAGGACATGCTGGACGCGCTCGACTCCGGGGAGCCCCTGGCGGCGCCCGGGCACGGCTTCGTGCCGCCTCCGATGATCATGCCGCTGGGTTCGTCCGGCAGTACGGACCCCAGCGCCACCGGGACCTGGACGATGCCGGTCCAGTGGCCCGAGGCGGGCGGGGCGCCCGCGCAGGCCCCCGCCGCCGACCCGGCGCCGGCCCGCGCGCCGATCCCGGCGTCCATCCCGCTCCCGGCCTCGGTGGCGGCCGCCTTCGCGGCGGCCGAGCCGGAGGCGCGGGCGGAGTTCCACGGCGGCGCGCAGCCGGACGCCGCCCACGCGGCGGCGCAGCCGGGCGCGCACCTCGCCTCCCAGGCGGGCGCGCACGGGGCCGCGCAGCAGCAGCACGCGGAGCAGCACGCACAACAGCAGCACGCAGAGCAGCAGCGGCACGCGCAGCAGTACGCCGACCCGCACGCGGCGTCCGACCCGGGGGCGACGGCCGAGTGGCAGTTCCCGGACGCGCTGCACCGGGACGAGGACCCCGCGGCCACCGGGCACTGGACGCTGCCGGCCGACCTGACGGGCGGCGCCGCCGCCGGTGAGGGGCTCGGTGGGAGCGGTCTCGCTGGGAGCGGTGCGTTCCAGCCAGGCGCCCCGGACACGGGCTGGGGCGGGACCCCGGCGGCGGCTCCGGGCGCGGCCCAGGGCCCCTGGGCGGCGCCCGAGGCGGCTGCCGGGGCCGAGGCGGGTGTGGCCGAGGCGGGCGTGGTGTCCGAGGGGCTGCTGAGCTCCGGCGTGCTGCCGGGCGAGGGTGTCCCGGGGGCCCACGGGGCCGTGGCCGGGGCACCGGGGCGCGGGCCGCGGGTGCTGGGCGGGCCCGGGGTCGGTACCCCGCTGCCCGAGGGCTACCCGCAGGCCGGGCCGGAGCCCGAGTCGGCCCTGGAGGCCGCCCCGGACATCGAGGCCTCCCACGGCCACGGGCCGGCGCAGCCCCCGGCCGGGGACGAGCGGCCGCGTCCGGCGGAGGCCGAGGGCGCCTCCTCCGACGCCGCGCCGGAGGAGGGGTCCGCCCCCGCCCCGGTACCGGGCGGGCCGCACGCGCACGGCTTCGGGGAGGGGCCCGGGGCCCCGGCCGGAGCGGAGGCCGCGCGGGTGCCGGGTGAGGACACCGCCGACGACGCGGTGGTGGCACCGGCCGGGCACGACACCGGGGAATTCCCGCTCGGGGAGGCGGCGTACGAGGAGGAACGGCATCCCGCCGTCGCCCAGCACGAGCACCCGGCGGCTTCGTACGTCCTGCGCGTCAACGGCGCCGACCGGCCCGTCACCGGCGCCTGGATCGGCGAGTCCCTGCTCTACGTGCTGCGCGAGCGGCTCGGTCTGGCCGGCGCCAAGGACGGCTGCTCGCAGGGCGAGTGCGGGGCCTGCGCGGTCCAGGTCGACGGGCGCCTCGTCGCCTCCTGCCTGGTCCCGGCGGCGACGGCGGCCGGCTCCGAGGTCCGCACGGTGGAGGGTCTCGCCCAGGGCGGGGAACTCTCGGACGTGCAGCAGGCGTTGTGCAGGTCGGGCGGGGTGCAGTGCGGGTTCTGCGTGCCCGGCATGGCCATGACCATCCATGACCTGCTGGAGGGCAACCACGCCCCCAGCGACCTGGAGACCCGCCAGGCGCTGTGCGGCAACCTCTGCCGCTGCTCCGGCTACAAGGGGGTCATCGAGGCGGTCCGCGAGGTCATCGCGGAGCGCGAGGCCACCGCCGCGCAGGTGGCGGAGACCCCGGCGGAACCGCTCATCCCGCACCAGGCACAGCCGGGCGAGGGCGGCGTCCACGGCTTCGGCACCCCCTTCGGCGGCAACGGCTTCGAGGCGGCGGCCGGTGGCGGCCCGGGCGGCACCCTGGGCGGCAACGGCTTCGATGTGGCGGGCGCGTTCGAGGCGGCGGGTGCGTTCGAAGCGGCGGCGCCCGGCCCGGACGGCACCTTCGGCGGCAACGGCTTCGACCTGTCCGCCGCCGCTGCCCCCGGCCCGACCGGGACGCTGGGCGGCAACGGCTTCGACGTGTCCGGGGTGCTCGACGGGCTCGACGCGGCCCCCGCGGCGGGCGGCTTCGACGCGTTCGGCACCCTCGACGGGGCCGGCACCCCGGGCATCCCGGGCGCGACCGGCGCCCCGTCCCCCGGCCCGCACGGGTTCGACGGCGCCCGGGGCGGTGCCCACGGCGACCCGCAGGGCGGGCTTCACGGCGGCGCCCACGACGGGCTTCACGGGGGCATGCAGGACGGCACCCACGGCGGCACCAGCGGATTCGACGGGATCCACCACAACGGAGGCATGGCGTGAGCGGGCAGGACGCGGCCACGGCGACGACCACGACCACCACCACCATGACCATGGCGACGCTCAATGTCGGCGCCGACGGCGATGGTGACGGCGGCGGCGAGCAGCAGCGCCCGGTGCGCGGCATCGGCGTCTCCGTCCCCTCGGCGGACACCCGCGCCAAGACCGAGGGCACCTTCCCCTACGCCGCCGACCTGTGGGCCGAGGGCCTGCTGTGGGCCGCCGTGCTGCGCTCCCCGCACGCCCACGCCCGCATCCGCTCCATCGACACCTCGGCCGCCGCCGAGATGCCGGGCGTGCGCGCCGTCATCACCCACGCCGACGTCCCCGGCGCCACCACCCACGGCCGCCGCATCGCCGATCGTCCGGTCTTCGCGCACGACGTCGTACGCCACCACGGCGAGCCCATCGCCGCCGTCGCCGCCGACCACCCCGACACGGCCCGCCTCGCCGCGGCCGCCATCGCCGTCGAGTACGAGCTCCTCGACGCCGTCACCGACCCCGAGCAGTCCTTCGGCGCCGCCCCCCTCCACCCGGACGGCAACCTGATCCGGCACATCCCGCTGCGCTACGGCGACCCGGAGGTGACCGGCGAGGTGGTCGTCGAGGGCCTCTACCGCATCGGCCGCCAGGACCCGGCCCCCATCGGCGCCGAGGCCGGCCTCGCCGTGCCCCGTCCCGACGGCGGCGTCGAGCTCTACACCGCCTCCACCGACCCGCACACCGACCGCGACCTCGCCGCCGCCTGCTTCGGCCTCGACCCGGACCGCGTCCGCGTCGTCGTCACCGGCGTCCCCGGCGCCACGGCCGACCGCGAGGACCCCGCCTTCCAGCTCCCGCTCGGCCTCCTCGCCCTGCGCACCGGCTGCCCGGTCAAACTGGCCGCCACCCGCGAGGAGTCCTTCCTCGGCCACGCCCACCGCCACCCGACCCTGCTGCGCTACCGCCACCACGCGGACGCCGAGGGCCGGCTGGTCAAGGTCGAGGCGCAGATCCTGATGGACGCCGGCGCCTACGCCGACGCCTCCGCGGAGTCCCTCGCGGCGGCGGTGGCGTTCGCGTGCGGCCCGTACGTCGTCCCGCACGCCTTCGTGGAGGGCTGGGCGGTCCGTACGAACAACCCCCCCTCGGGCCACGTCCGGGGCGAGGGTGCCATGCAGGTCTGCGCGGCCTACGAGGGCCAGATGGACAAGCTCGCCGCCGCCCTCGGCATCGACGGCGCGGAACTGCGCATGCGCAACGTCCTTGCCACCGGTGACCTCCTGCCCACCGGCCAGACGGTCACCTGCCCGGCCCCCGTCGCCGAACTCCTCCGGTCGGTCCGCGACTTCCCCCTCCCCTCCCTCCCGAAGGACGCCCCGGAGGAGGAGTGGCTGCTGCCCGGCGGCCCCGAGGGCGCGGGCGAGCCCGGCGCGGTGCGGCGCGGGGTCGGCTACGGGGTGGGCATGGTCCACATGCTCGGCGCGGAGGGCGCGGACGAGGTCTCCACGGCCACCGTGAAGGTGGTCGGCGGCACCGCCACCGTCATCTGCGCGGCCGTCGACACCGGCCAGGGCTTCGCGACGCTGGCCCGCCAGATCGTCCAGGAGGTGCTGGGCATCGACGAGGTGGCCTGCGCCCCCGTGGACACCGACCAGCCGCCCGCCGGCCCGTCCGCCCACGGCCGGCACACCTGGGTCTCGGGCGGGGCCGTCGAGCGGGCCGCGAAGATGGTCCGCACCCAGCTCCTCCAGCCCATGGCCCACAAGCTCGGCATGTCCACCGAACTCCTCCAGATCCAGGACGGCCGGATCACCTCGTACGACGGTGCGTTCTCCATGTCCGTCGCGGAGGCCATAGAGGGCAAGGAGCTCTGGGCGACGGCCCAGTGCCGCCCGCACCCGACGGAGCCGCTGGACGAGCACGGGCAGGGCGACGCCTTCGTCGGCCTGGCCTTCTGCGCGATCCGCGCGGTGGTCGACGTGGACATCGAGCTGGGCACGGTGCGGGTGGTGGAGCTGGCCGTCGCGCAGGACGTCGGCCGCATCCTCAACCCCCGCCAGCTGGAGGCCCGTATCGAGGCGGGCGTCACCCAGGGCGTGGGCGCGGCCCTGACGGAGAACCTCCGCTCGGTCGCCGGCCTCGTCCGCCACCCCGACCTGACGGGCTACGCCCTGCCGACGTCGCTGGACGCCCCGGCGGTGCGGATCGTCCGGCTGGTGGAGGAGCGGGACGTGGTCGCCCCGTTCGGCGCGAAGGCGGCGAGCGCGGTCCCG
The DNA here is from genome assembly GCF_040301925.1 of Streptomyces sp. NPDC000075. NCBI lineage: Bacteria > Bacillati > Actinomycetota > Actinomycetes > Kitasatosporales > Streptomycetaceae > Streptomyces > Streptomyces sp. NPDC000075. The sequence continues at coordinate 9,490 of NZ_JBEPFL010000059.1, read as the reverse complement.
GTGGTGACGACGCCGGCGGCGGTGGCGTCGGCGGTGCGCGCGGCGACGGGGCGCCCGGTGAACCGGATCCCGATCAGGCCGTCGGCGGCGGTCGCGGCACCGTAGCGTCACTCCCCGCATCCGCATCATCACCGCCCGTTAAACTGGCGGTGGAAGGCGCGGTAACGGACGGGGGGCGCTGTGACATCACCGGGCGGGGCGGATGTCGCCGGGGGCGTGGCGGAGGCGCTGACGCGCCAGGCGCAGGCCCTGGAGGTCGAGTACGAGTCGATGACGGCGCACAAGAACCGGGTCGACGCCCTGCTGAGAGCCCTGGACGGCTCTGAGGCGGACTCCCGCAGACTCGCCCACGACACCCTCCCTGCCCCCGCCCTCGGCACGGGCTTCGCGGAGGCGCGGGCGCTGTTCACGGCGTACGACACGGTCCACGGCCGCCTCCAGCGGCTGTCGCGGGGGCTGGCGGGCCAGATCGAGGCCCTCGGCATCGCGATCCTGACGGCGGGCAAGGGCTACGGGGGAGTCGACGAGGAGACGCGCACCCGGATGCGGGCCCTCGTCAGGCACGCGAAGGAGGAGTACGTCCCGGCCCGCGACCCGCTGGCGCGCCAGGACGGTCAGGCGGGGGGCACGATCTGATGGCGCCGACGACGGGAACGACCACGGACTTCGAGGCCCACTCGCACGAACAGCTCCTCGCGATGATCGCCTCCCTCGACCCGGAGGCGGTCAGGACGCGTGCCGCGCAGCTGACGGAGGCGGCGAAGGCGATCACCGAGATCGGCGAAAGCCTCAAGCGGCACCGGGTACGGGGCTGGGAGGGCGAGGCGGCCCACTCCTACCAGGACTGGCTGAGCCGCGCGGGCAGCGCGACGCTGGCGCTGGGCGACTACGCCGAGGCGGGCGGCCGCTGGCTGACGCACGCGGCCCAGACGATGGTGGAGGTCAGGGCCAACACCCCGCGCTACGACACCACGGCGGCCGAAACCCTACGCGCGACCACCCCCCACCCCAACGACCCGGACGCCCGCCTCCTGTCCCAGAAGGCCCACACGAAACTGACGACCGACCACGCCCGGGCGGTCCAACAACTGACGAAGCTGGCCCAGTCGTACGACCTGTCGACAACGGAACTCAACAGAACGGAACCCCCGACGTTCCCAGTGCCGCCGGGGGAGTTCGTGCCCAAGGGGGCGGGCCACGATGAGTTCTCCCGCGCTCGTGGGGGCGGCGGGCATGACGTGATTCCCGGTTCCGCCGGTGCTGAACGCCCCATGTCCAGTCCGTGTGGTGATGTCTCCTCTGGAGGTTCCGATTGGTCATCGCCACATGCTCTTTCGCGCTTCGAGTTACCCCCCGAGCCGGTTCCCTCCAGGCGTGAGGCAGAGGTGAATCTCGACCATGTTGTGGCTCTCCCGGGCAGGAATCTGCACTCAGCCGCCACTTTGCCCGTCGGGCCAGATCCTGCCCGGCCCGGTGGGGATTCGCTCAACGGGTTGATCCCGCTGATTTCCCTTCCCGAGACCGGTAAGTCGCTGACGTCAACTGTCGGCCCACTGCCGGTGGCGCGAAACGCAGCTCCGCCGCGCGAGAGCGGAATTGTCGGCGGCAGGCCGAGTTCCGCTGGTTACTCCGGCGCGAACATCCCACCAGGCGCGGTCATCGGAGCGGAGGGCCCACAGTCTGGTGGAGGCCGCCCGATGTCCGGAACGTTGGGCGGCTGCTTCGGAGGTCCGCAGGGAAGCCCTGGTGGATCGGCGGTCGGTCGCCGCATGGCCATGGAACCGGGCGGTGTCATTGGAGGGCGACAGGGTGGTGCTGTGAGCCGGCCTTTCACCCAAGGGGGTTCGGGGCTCGTGCGCAATGGGCCGGTACTTGGCGCAGTGGGCGCATCGACCGCGGCCAACTGGCGCGGGAACCAGGAGGGTGAACGCCCTGACTACCTTCTGGAGGACGAAGAGACCTGGCAGAGCAACCGTCATCTTGTTCCCCCAGTGATCGACTGAGCGAAACAGATGCGTACGCGTAAGGCGCTTTCGGCCCTGGTGGGCGCACTCCTTGTTGGGGTGGCGGCTACCCCGACCCATGCGCAGACCATCCGAGCGCAACAGTGGCATCTCGATGCGATGAAAGCAGATGACGTATGGAAGATCAGTACCGGGCAGGGGATCACCGTTGCTGTGATCGACAGTGGCATCGAGCGGATTCCGGAACTTGAGGGGCAAGTTCTTCCCGGCAAGGACTTTGCGGCAGGTCGAGGACAGTACAAAGGGGACGAGCGAGCCGACTATGACAAGCATGGGACCACGATTGCTGCGCTAGTCGCCGGCTCTGGAAGGCATCCAAGTGGCGATGGTGCCTTTGGTCTCGCTCCTGGAGCCGAAATTCTTCCGATTCGTGTCCCGCACGAGTACAGCACAACAAGCCCATCGTGGACTGCCGCGATTCGGTACGCGGCCGACTCGGATGCCAAGATCATTAATGTCTCCCTGGTCACGTCCAAGGACGATCCTGATCGGGCCGACGCCGTGAAATACGCTCTCTCCAGGGGGAAGCTGATTTTCGCCAGTGTCGGCAACGACGGTGAAACAACGAATTCGGTCCTCTATCCGGCCGCGACTCCTGGTGTGGTGGGTGTCGGGGCCGTAGATCACGACGGTGTTGCTGCCAAGTTGTCGCAGCACGGGCCGCAGGTCGACATTTCAGCCCCCGGCGTCGACCTGGTCACGGCGTGTGCGCGTGAGACGGGGCTATGCACCAGCAGCGGCACGAGCGACGCCACAGCCCTGGCCTCCGCCTCCGCCGCCCTCCTCTGGTCCGCCCACCCCACCTGGACCAACAACCAGATCCTCCGCGTCCTCCTCAACACCGCCGGCAAACCCGTAGACGGCGCCCAGCGCAACGACTACATCGGCTACGGCGTGGTCCGCCCCCGCATCGCCCTGCCCTCCCCCGGCGACCCCGGCCCGCCGGACGTCTCCCCACTCCCCGACCTCGCGGCAGCCGAAGAGGCAACGGCAGCGGCAACCGCAGCGGCACCCCCACCCACCCCCGTTCCCCCTCCCGGGGGAAACACCCCGCCCCCGCATGCGCCGCAGGCCGCCGCTCCGGTAGACAAGGGCGACGGCAGCGCCGACCCTTCCTGGACCGCCCTCGGGCTCGGCCTCGCGGCAAGCCTCCTCATCGGCGGAGCCGTCACCGCCGTCCGCCGCGCGCCCCGCCGCTGACCGAACCCGAACCGACACGGGAGTGGAACCCGCACGCGATGTCCTTCGAAGAGGAATGGTCCGCCGCCCGCGCCACCGCCACCGCCAACGCCTCCCTGCGCCTCGACCACGCCCCGCCCTCCGGCGGGGCCACCGGCGCCACCGGTGCCGACCTCGCCCTCGACCAGGACCACATCGGAGCCATCGGCAGCGAGGCCTACCGGCTCCACTCCCGCCTCCAGACCGACGGCCGCCACGCCGCCACCGCCTCCGCCGAGGCCGCCGGCGCCCTCGCCCGGGAGGGCTTCGCCAGCGGCGCCGCCCTGGCCAGGGCGAACGGCCGCTGGGAGACCCAGGTCAAGACCCTCGTGGCCGCCTGCGCCCAGATCTCCAACGGCCTCGACTACTCCCTCTCCTCCCACGCCAAGGACGAGCAGCGGCTCTACGCCGAGTTCACCTCCTCCAAAATCGACGAATACCTCAGGTAGGGAAGGGGCGCACGGCCGTGGTGACCTACGAGAACGTCCTCAACGCCCCCGTCGACAAGCTCGCCACCGCCGTCCGCGACTGGCAGGCCCTGGCCGCCAAGCTCGCCGACCTGGCCGAGACCGCCCGTACCGGCATGAAGGCCAAGTCCGACAAGGCCGAATGGAGCGGGGTCACGGCGGGCGTGGCGCGCCCGTTCGTCGACAAGACCGCCAAGGAGTTCGGCGACGCCGCCCAGGAGGCCAAGGGCATCCACCGGGCCCTCTCGGAGGGCCACGACACCTTCAGGGCCTCCCGCGAGCGGCTGAGGAAGATCGCCGAGGAGGAGGCCCCGGCGGCCGGCTTCCGGGTGGACGCCAAGGGGAAGGTCGAGCCGTTGCCGCTGCCCACCGAGGCGGACCGGGAGGCGGCCCGGCACGACCCCGACTACCAGGAGTCCCTGCGCGTCAACCGCCCCCTGTGGCAGGCGAAGGTGGACGCCGCCGTCGACGCCTGCGAGGACGTCGACCGTTCCCTCGCCCGCCTCCTCGACGCGAACGTCTCCCAGGACCACGACTTCACCGCCCCGAAGTACGCGGGCCTCACCGCCGAACAGGCCGGCCGCGCGACCGGCCTCGCCCGGAAGGGACGCGGCCTCTCGCACACGGAGCTGGCAGAACTCAACGAGCTGCTGGCCGACAACGCGAAGGTCCCGGAGTTCGCCACCGCCTTCTACGGGAACCTCGGCCCCAGGGGCGCCCTCGAGTTCTTCGGCACGATGGCGACGGACACGTACGCGTACGGGAAGCTCGACGAGCAGCGGCTGAAGGACGTCCAGGAACTCCAGCGGAACCTGGGCCTCAACCTGGCCACCGCCACCAGCTCCGGCACCGAGCCACACCTGCCGGACGGCTACGCGCAGGAACTGCGGAGGCTGGGCACCCAGCCGATCCCCCTCGCCCGCCACGACCAGAACCCGCCGTACGGGTACCAGCTGCTCGGCGGGATCATGCGGTACGGCGACTACGACCCGAAGTTCCTGGTCCCCATCGCCGAACACGCGACACAGATCCACGCGAAGGACCCGGACTTCTTCGGCGGCTCCCGCCAGCTCAACGGCTACGGCAAGAACATGCTGAACCCCTCCGGGATCAACGGGGCGGGCTACGACCCGGTGGTCAGCTTCCTGGAGGCCCTGGGGCACAGCCCGGAGGCGTCGGCACAGTTCTTCGACCCCGAACGCGAGCCCCCGCCGCCCGTGTACAACCGGGACGGCACGGTCAGGGAAGGCAAGCTCGACTTGGGGAAGGACGCCAAGGGCAAACCCATCACCAGCTACCTCGACTTCTTCGCCAGCGAGAGCTACCACTCGACGATCGACATGGAGGGCATGAACCCGGACGACCTGACGAAGGCCGACAAGTACATGCCCGATGCGCTGGGCCATGCGCTGGAAGCGGCGACCTTGGGCCACGCCTGGGACGCCCCGAACCCGGAGCTGCACCGCACGCAGGCCGGGGCGCACGTCATGGAAGCAGCGGCGCTCAAGTACGGCGGAGACCCTGGGCTGCTCAAGCACCAGGAGGTCCTTGCGGACAGTCTGGGACGCATGACCGCCGGCTATGTCGACGATGTCAACCGGGGCCTGGATGGCAAGGGGGACGAGAGTGTTTTTGCCTCGCGGGCGAAGGACGGGCAAGCGCACGCCAACCTCGATCGCGCTGCCGCCCGCGATCTGCTCGCCGCGCTCGGACAACACCCGGACGCCTATGCCACCGTCTCCAGCGCGGAACGCGTTTACTCGGCGAGTGTCCTAGAGAGCCAGGCGGTTCACGACAGCACCATCGACGAGGGACGTGCTCGCGCGACGATCCGTACCAGTGCTGAGGTGCAGGGCATCCTCGATGAGTCCCGAGCGGAACAGGTCAGGGGCGTCGGCGAGAATCGGCACGAGGAGTACGAGAAGGCGCACGAGCAGAGCTCAGCCTGGGTTGAGTTTGGTACCACGGCCGCCATCGCGGCGGGTGTGGCCTTCCTGCCCGCCACGGCCGCTGCGGCCGGCGCGGCGGCGGTCGTCGTGCCCTTGGCCGTGGACACCGGTACCGGCCTTGTGGAACAGGCGGCGGGACAGGTCATTGGCGAGTGGTCGGATGACGTCAAGGAGAAGCACAAGGACAAGATCGACGGAGCTACGCACGATGCCAACAAAGCGATGTTCCAGGCTGGCGAACACAGTGCGGAGGCGCCGATGACCACATTCCGGAATCGACATGGCATCGATCCGAATAGTGCTTTCGGTAACGACTTTGAGGAGTCCATGCGCCTTGGCTACGCGCGGGGAAACTCCATCGCGCGGCAGCAGGGCCATGAAGCACAGACCAAGGAAGCCGGTTGAACCGAGCGCGGGTGGGCCACCCGCTGGTCGGCTTGGTGATGCTCGGCGTGGCAGCTGCAGCCTGCTCCTCTAGCAGCCCGAAACCTTCGCTGTTTGCCACTGAACCGCCGAAGCTGTCTATCGCCCAGGTCTGCGCTGGGCTCTTCCCTGCTCAAGGTGGGAAGGCGCTGGAAAGAGTTTTGGAATCCACGATTTTCGTGGCCCGGGATGAGGAGCTGAACCCAGACGTGGGGGCGGTCGCGCAGGCGATGGAGGATGCGTACCGGTCCGGCGTGAACATCCGTGACATGCCCACGCGGACTTGCCAGATCTCAGCGGTTCCGACGAGCTCCTATTTTCACACAGCGCGATTGCGATTCACGGCGTACAGCCTGAACGCCGGGGAGCCCGCCGACTTCCCGGGCGTAAGCGATCGCGGCGTGCGGGTCTCCACCCGCGAGCGAAAGATCGTCTACCTCGACTACGACTGCGTAAGCCCCCGCGTCGGCTCCACGCAGGACATCCCTCTGCGTATCAGGCTCCTGTTCCAGGACCGCTGGCAGGCCAGCAAAGGCGACCCCGTCCTCCGCCCCGACTACCTCGCCGTCACCCACTCCGCCGCCCTGGCCGTCGCCAAGGAGCTGCGGTGTGTGGGTGACGGGGGGTTGCCCGCCCGGGCCGAAGACCTCCCCACAGGCTGAGGGCCGCCCGGGGAATCCCCGGGTGGCCCTCGCCCCCTCCTAGAGGCCGTGGAGAAGCAGCGCGAGGCGAAGAAGGTGCGGAAGCCGGGCAAGGCGTGGACGGCGAAGACGTGGCTGACGCACTGGGTGGAGAACGTGGCGCCCCTGGCGGTCAGCGACAACACCGTGGTCGGGCACCGCTTCGCTGTTCGAAAGCACCTGATCCCCGGCCTGGGGGCACACCGGCTCGACAGGCTCAAGCCCGAACACATCGAGATCTTCTACGCCAAGATGCAGGCCAACGGGGACTACGAGGTGGAGCCCTACAGCGTGCAGGAGGTGAAGCGGCTCCTGAGTGCCGCCGAGAAGCACCGCAATTCGGCGCGGTGGGCGGTCGCTCTCGCCCTCGGGCTGCGCCAGGGGGAGGTACTGGGCCTGGAGTGGGATGACGTCGACCTTGAGGGTGGTTTCCTCCTGGTCCGTCGTAGCCGCCATCGGCCGCAGTACGCCCACGGGTGCGCGGAGCCGTGCGGACGCAAGGCGGCCGGCTACTGCCCCCAGCGGCGCCGCACGAACCCCGAGCTGTCCACCACGAAGTCCCGGGCGGGCCGCCGCGCTGTCGGTCTGCCGGACCAACTCTTGGACCTGCTCCGCAACCACCTGAAGGGGCAGGAGAAGGAGCGGGCGGCGGCCAAGAGGTGGCAGGAGAACCGGTTGGTGTTCCCCGACGAACAGGGCCGCAGTCCGTCCCACCGGCGGGACTGGGCCGAGTGGAAGGATCTGCTGGCTGAGGCGAACGTCCGAGACGGACGTCTGCATGACGCCCGGCACACGGCCGCGACGGTGCTGCTGATCCTCGGGGTCCCTGAGCGCGCGGTCATGGGTCTCATGGGGTGGTCGACGACAGCCATGGCCGCTCGATACCAACACATGGTGGACGGCGTACGAAGCAGCATCGCTGGGCAGGTCGATGCCCTGATCTGGGCAGCCGACGATGCAGCAGGCGACGGTGCAGATTAGGCGGGTTGACACGTCGTGGCTGGACAGCGGTGTGCTCTCCGGGTGAGGCGAGACCGCTATGCGGGGTGCCGCCGCCGCCCACCAGGCGATCAAGAAGGCAGTGCCAGCTCTTGCCGCAAGGACCTCCCCCAGCGAGCACGGTATCGCTAGGCTAACGACAAGTCAGGTGCAGGGGGACGCATGGGCTTTTTCCGCAGGCTCGGCAAAAAGGACCAGCAGGGAACAGAGGCGCCAGTGAGGATGGCCAGGCGCGATGTGGCCGTCCGTGGTCGTCCGGTCGACCTCGCTGCCGATCGGCAGAGGCGCCGCGACGCTATTAGGGCCGCATTTGTCGATCCTCCAAGCCCGAGCCTAGACGTGGGCTGGGTCGACCCGGAATATCAAGACCATGTGCGAAAGTGGTTCGCAACCGGGGTGGTGATCCTTAATCGCTTGAGTGACTCGCGCCAGGATCGTACGCCGGAAGGAATTCGTCTCCTCCTTACTGGATATGGCATTCTCCGGGAGGGTGCCGCGGTGGTTGAGGATGAGCGGGGGCTCGTTGAAGCGGTCGAGGAGTTTATCGGTCGACTGCGTGGACTTGCTGTGGATGTTGAGCGGCGACCCTTTGTGAATCGTCTGGGTCAGGATATTTGGCGCTCTCTCTCGGGCCTTGCTTGGGCGCGGGAAGCTAACAGTTCCCTTCGTAGCGTGTTTGAGCAGAGCAAGCGGGATGAGGCTGTGCTGGCGGCAGAAGAAACAATTGACCATACGCTTGCTCGACTCTTTCTGCTCCTCGGCCCGCCTCCCGAGCCGTCGGCGATGGACTATGAACCAGCTGGTCGCGGCGGTGGAGGCGCGGAGCAGTGAGCATCGAGAACAACAGCGTGGCTCCAGTGCCGAGGGGGGACGATCCCCTGCTGTCCGCCGGACTTGAGATCGCAATGAAGTGGGGACAGGCGCTCGGTGGACCCGAGCAGCTTCAGGTTGCGCTGGCAGCTCTTGAGCCGCAATTGAAGCGCGAGCATCAGGTTCGCCTAAAGCACTTGGATATGCAGGAGAAGCGGGCTGAACGGCAGACGCGTGAAGCGCGTGAGATACGCAATCATCGATTCCGTATCACCAGCCTTGTTGTTGGTGCAGTTTTGAGTGTTGCCATGCTGGCCGGTGGAGTTTACGTGGCCAAGGATGCTTGGTGGCTTGCCTCTTTGCTTTGCGGTCCAAGTCTTATCTCCATGGCGGTTATTAGCATCCTGCGGCGCCATGACAACGAGGCCATGAAAATGGTCGCGGACACCGCGCGGAGGGCAACGAACGCTGCTTCGCAGGCGCAGGTTCCTTGAGTAAGTGCTGGTTGCCTGCGCTCTGACAGATGACCGTACGGAGCCCAGGGGAGGCGTGTGAGCCCTGCAGCGGCCAACTGAGACGGGAAGTGAGACGGACGGCGAAGGGGATGCCCCCCTAACTAGGGTGCATCCCCTTCGTTTGGCCTGGTCAGACCCTGGAGGCCGTGACCGGAATCGAACCGGCGTAACTCGCTTTGCAGGCGAGTCCCTCAACCACTCGGGCACACGGCCTTGCTGAGGAAGAACGTACGGGGGTCCGGAGCGCCGCGGAAGGCGGGCGGCGGGGATGCAATGCGACTGCCATGCGGCGTTCACACAGGACGTGGGACCTAGTGCTGTGACCGGGAAGGTTTGCCGGGTTGGGAAGTCAGGCCGCGGCGGGTAGTGGTCTGCCGCCCCATTGGAGGCCTTTCTCGCTTCGGA
>NZ_JBEPFL010000058.1:0-29506 GCF_040301925.1 Streptomyces sp. NPDC000075 | reverse complement strand
TCCTGCCCACCGCCGTGTTCCCTCCCGGCCTGCTGCTGATGGCCATCGGCGTCGCCCTGCTCAGTCTCACCCTGGTCCGACGCGCCCCCGCACTCGACGCCTAGAAAACCGATGAAGAACTGGCTGCGGGGCTACCCGGCCGCAAACCGGGCAGCCCCGCAGCCTATGCGGTGACGGGGGCCTCACAGCGCCGCGCGGCGTACGCGAGGGCCGGATTAACCCGCCCGGAGGACGGGGCCAGCTGGCTGCGGCGGTCAGCCGGCCGCCGCCGTGGGCCCCGCCCTGCCGTCGAGGCGGAGAGCATCAAGGACGGTGCTCAGATCGTCCAGTGGGAGTTCTTCGCTTCGAAGGACAACATGAAGTGGAACCTGGAGTACACCTCGGGCGGGTACTGCATCGTCCGGGCGGTTAACAGCAGCAAGTGCCTGGCTGTGTCCCAGGAGGCCACGAACGACGGCGCCAACTTCGTCCAGTGGGCCGATGTGGACCACCCCAACCAGCAGTTCCGCCTCGCCTGACCCACCCTTCCGCGTCAGCCCCGTCGGCGTCTGCCAACGGGGCTGACGTGCGATCAGCCGACGCTGCATCCACGTGAAGGTGACTTCGGTGTGGGTCTTGCGCAGGGTGCGCTCCAGCCTGGGTGTGCTCCTGACAGCAGGGCGGGACGGGGGCTTCCGCCCGGCCGGCGAACGCCCGCACCCAGCCACGGACCGTTCCGTCGGCCAAGCCCAGGTAGGCGGCGACCTGGCGGTGCCCCATTCCTAGAGCGGCTATCTCCAGCCCGGCCCCGATCACTACGGCCGCGTCCGCCCGCCGCGGCCACAATGCCTCCGTCAGCAGCACGTGCGTGACCTTGCAGCCCGAGCACCGAGTACGGCGGGGCCGCAGAAACAGACGAGCCCCCAGAACACCACGGATCCCAGCTGGCCGGCTCGCAGCTGTCGCTCTACCAGCAGCGCGTCCGCGTCCACGATCACCACCGACAGCCTCCGCGGCGAAGCTGTGGTCGGCTCCGAGCATGGACGAAGTACCGCCAGCCTGCCCAAACACCAAAAGATCATGCTGCTTGAGAGGAACCCGCCTTCACCCAAACCGTATCGGATCGAAGGGGCCCAGATCGCCTGCTGACCGTCAGGGACGGCGATTGCTGCTGGGGACCGGCAACGACTTGGAACTGTTCCTGTGCCAAGCTGCGGGCTATGGGGTGGACATTCAAGTTGCACGGCGGAATCGCGACCGCGCTGGGGACCGCGATGTTGGTGCTGGCCGCGCTCACCTGGCTTCCTGGATCCCTGCCGATGAGCGGGTCGGGGTGGCTGATGCCAGTGATTGTCGTGCTGCTCTTCCCGATTTTCATGTCTGCCTGGGTGCGTATGTTCCTGACGCGCGCGGACCGACACTCGGTGTGGATGGCCTTCCGATGCCTCTCCATCAAGGTTCAGCTGGGGCTTGCGACGTTGGCCATGGCAGGCGTCACGATGCTCATCGTCAGTATGGCCGCGGAATGCAACTTGCAGTCAGCCGAGGGGAAGGACGGCCGCTACTTCGCCTTCGATACAACGCCGGATGCGCGCGGCACGGTAGAGATCACCCAGAGCCAGTACGAGACAGTCCTGGAGAATGATCAGCGCAGCATGTTCGCGATCCCAGGCTTGCTCCTCATCAGCGCCGCATACGCCGTCCTGACATCCGGAGAGATCCGGCGAGCAGATCGAGGCCTTGTGCCGTCGAGGCCGTGAAGAAGCCATGATCCGCGGCGGTTGACGAAGCGTGCGCCGGTGCCCGGGCTGCGACGCGAGCCCGTACGCCGATTTTAGATGGCTCAGCGACAAGGCGTTCGTCTTCATGGTGTCGTCGCGGATGAAGAGACAGCACAGCACCAGACACGACCACAGTGCGGGTCCAACGGGAGTGTCGCCGTCACCCGTTCTCATCACCACCCATAGAGTCACCCAGCGGCCGCCCCTGGCCATCCTGCTCACCCCGGGCCAACGACACGACGGCCCCTGCGCACGCCCCCTCCTCGAACGCATCCGAGTACCCCACGAACCGGCCCCGGCCGCCCCCGCTGCCGCCTGGACCACGTCATCGCCGACAAGGCCTACAGCTCACGCGGCTTCCGGGCCTGCCTGCGCAAACGCGGTATCGGACACACGATCCCGGAGAAGAGCGACCAGAAGAAGCACCGCCGAAACCGGGGCCGGCGAGGCGGCCGGCCAACGGGCTTCAACAGTGAGACCTACCGCCGCCGGAACACCGTCGAACGCTGCTTCAACCAACTCAAGGCTTCCGTGGCATCGCCACCCCATACGAGAAGACCGCCACCTCCTACGAAGCGGCGGCCACACTCGCATCAATCCTGCTCGGGGCGAGATCAATTTGAAGACGGACCCTAAAGGGTGTTGCAGAAGGTCTGTCTCGGGCAGGCCTGAGTGGTGTCTGACCTGCTCTTTTACCCGGTGAGGGCGAGGTTGTGACCCGTCGGTGTTCGGCGTTGTCCTCCTCCTGCCCGCGCAGGAGGGGCCGTCCAGCCCTTCTGCGGTGCGGGACGATCAGCCCGGTGCCCAGGTAGGCGCCGTCCGCGATCACGGTCGTCCCGGCCGCCGCGGCAGGAAGATCCGACTCTCGCCACACATGGGCATCGGTCTTGTTCCCCGGCGCCGGCCGGGCCGAAGCGACCACCAGTCGCGTGTCGGCATCGATGACGACCTGCACGTTCGCCGAGAACCGGTAGTTCCTGGACGAAGCGCCGACCGACCCTGCGGTCGCGAACCGGGATCAGGGTTCCGTCCACGATCCACAGCCGGTCCACGTCCGCGACGGGCCGCGTTGCCGGCTCCAGCGCCAGCATCGGCCCCAGCCGCTGGATGACCCGGCAGACCGTCGCCGAGGAGATGCCGAAGAGCGGGGCAAGCTGGCGCATCGTGAGGTTGGTGCGGTAGAAGACCGCCACCAGCAGAACCCGGTCCGCCAGCGGCAGACACCACGGTCGGCCACCACCGGGCCCGTTCCCGCCCCGCTCCCGCACCACCCTCACCAACTTCACGAACCGATCCATCCGCAAGCCCGTGAACGTCTCCACCCACAACGACTCAGCCCGCAACACCCCACCCATACAGGCAAAATGCCCCGGACCGAACCTTCTGCAACACCTTTAGCGCTTCAGGCGGCTGCGCACTGCCAGGGCGGCGAGTCCGAGGAGGGCCGGCTCGGTGAGGCGGGACGCCATCTCGGTGTAGGTACCAGCGGTGGTCAGGTTCTGGCCGGAGGAGCGGAAGACCACCGAGTTGACAACCACCCGCAGGGACTTCTCGAACCGGTCGGTCGTCAGGCGTTCGCGGTAGGGGCCGTCCGGGTTGGCCGGGCCGGGTACGTCGGTGGTCATCGTGATGCTGCGGCCGACCACCGTGCCGGTGGTCCTCGGCTTCGGGTCGTTCTGCGGCAGGCCCCACAGCATCATCGCCAGCACAGTGACGGTCATGGCCGCAAGGAGCCAGCCCAGGGCGCGCGAGGCCCGCTGCCCGTAGCCGGACAGCGCCCAGTACGCGGTGAGCAGGCTCCGCTCGGCCCGGGGGATGTCGTCGGCATGGCGGCGCATCTCCATCTCGCCGTAGTAGAAGTCGGCGGCACCCGGTTCGTGCTTGCCGTCCTCGAAGGCCTTGCGCAGCTGCCGGTACACCGGGGCCAGTGCGGCAGGCTCCTGCACCTCCTCTCCCGCCGGCGCGGGCGTCCAGCCGTCGGCCGCCCGGCCCCGGGCGGCCCGCCAGTGATGCTCCTCGGCCAGCGTCCGGCGCGGGGTCCAGCGCGCGGGCCGTATCCCGCGTCGGCGCAGGCCGGCGGGGGCGGCGGCGAAGGTGTACTTGCCTTCGAGGCGGAGCTGGTCGAGGTGGACGGTTCCGGCGAGCAGGCACTCGGTGAGGTCCACGCCGGTCAGCACCAGGTGCGCGGCGTCCACTCCCCGTAACGACATGATCCGCACGCCGGGTTCCGGGCGGCCGGGTCCGCCCGAGAGGCCCTGTTCGTCCAGTTCCCCGCCGTCCACGGCGAAGGGCCGGGATCGGGCGGTGATGCTCAGCGGGCTCTCGACGACCGCATCGCAGAGGTCCACGGCCGCGTACCGCAGCCGCAGCGCCGCCGTAGACGTCCACCGCGTCCGCCGACACCGCACCGCCGCCGCGGCGGCCTCCAGCGTCATGGCGGCCCCGAACACCGCCTCGGACAGGTCCAGCGTCCCCGCGCAGACCAGCGGGCCGACCCGTGCGGAGCCCTCGAACGCCGCCCCGGCGAACGACACCCGGCCGTCGGCCGTCAGGCTGCGGAGCGTGGTGGTGAGGTTGATCCTGGCCCGGTCGAAGTGGCCGTCACCGCCGATGCGGGCCTGGTCGAGGGAGAGGAAGCCGCCGACCTCCATCCCTTTGAAGACCGCGTCCCGCCCGGTCCTCAGCTCGTCGAAGACGGCCCGGCCGTCCACGCGCATCCGTTCGAACGAGGCACTGCCGCCGACCTCCGTTCCCTCGAACACCGCACGCCGGCGGACCGTCATCCGTTCGAAGTCGGCGTCCCCGCCGATCCTGGCCTGCCGGAAGAGGGCGCGGCCGCCGATCTCTGCACGGTCGAAGGAGACGTTGCCGGCGATCTCGACCCCGTCGAACAGGGCGTCGCCGTCTATCCGTGCCAGGTCGAAGGGAACGGCGCCGTGGAACACCGCCTCCTCGAAATGGGCCTGGCCGATGCGCGGCCCGGCCGTGGCGGGCTCTGTGAGTGCGGTGAGGAGCTCCCTGATCAGCCCTTCGGTGAAGCGGGTGCCGCGGTGGTCGAGGTCCGCGCCGGGCCGGAGTCCCGCGAGGTGCGCGGCGCGTTCGGCGTCGGGGAGGTGGGCCAGGCATACGGCGTACGGCTCTACCCGCCGGCCCCTGCACCCGGCGCCGCCCGGCGGGGCTTCGGCGCAGTGCGGCCATGACGGTACGTCCGGTGCGGTGCGGCGGTACGGGGCAGCGGTCATGTCCATGAGACGTGGCATGGCAAGCGACCGGTTGCGGCAAGCCCGTGACGCGCCCACCGGCGGCCGGGGCCGGGGGGCCAGGGCCGAGGACCAATACCGGGGTCGGCCCGACGCCAGGACGGGTACCGGAATCCGAGCCGGAGCCGGGGGCTCGGGCTGGTCCGTCCACGGCATCAGTGCCGGTCAGGTCATGGCGGAAAGGGGGAACGCGTAGAGGCGCGATTCGGGTCCTTTATCTGTTTCGTTCGCGTAGTCCCGGAACCGGTCCGCGCAGCGTACATAGACGGTGCTGTCAGCCCAGACGATGTCGAGCACTTTCTTCTCCGGCAGGAGGCGCATCGGCCCTCGGCGCCCGGAGCTCACATCCACGCGGACCAGGCCGACACCCTCGACATCCGCTCGCAGGATCAGCGGGTCCCCCTCACCCGCGACTACTGGCGCGTTCCCGGAGGGGGAGAACAGGTCGCGGTACAGCCAGCGCTGTGTGCCGGTGCGGATGTCCACGGCCAGCGTGCCACTGGACTTATCGTCGGGCGCTGACTTGCCCATCACGACGGTGTCGCCGAAGACGCGGGGCGCGAACGCGTCGGGAACGGACCAAAGTCGTTTCCCGTCGGTCGCGGACCAGGCTTCCACGCCACCGGCGGGCAAGGTGTCCAGGAGCACCTTGTGCTCGGAGATGGGCTTGGCCCCGTCGAGTTCCTTGTAGGTGCTGACGAGCCGGCCGGTGTTCGAGTCGAGCACCGCCAGGTCGCTGCCGGTCTGGAAGAAGAGCCGGCCGGCGGCTTCGCCGACGTACGGTCGAACCTCGCGACCTTCCCATTCCCAGGTCCACAGTTGCTGACCGTCCACCTCGCCGACCGCGATCCAGGCGCCGCTCCTGCCCCCTGTGCAGGCGAGCACGATGCCGGACGCCTTCTCCAGGCCCAATGAAGGCATCCGGCATTCTCGCTGGGGGTAGTTCGTAGCGCCATTGGACGTCGCCGGTCGCGTGGTGCAGGGCGGAGACGTACGGGCCTTGGCCGACGAACGCGGCGACCGGCTTCGGGATCACGAAGGTGCCGCTCGTGACCTGGTTCCTGAGCGGGTCGTACTCCCAGCGGGCGATCCCCGTGCGTGGGTCCAGGGCCTTGAGAGGGCCACCCACGCCGTCCGTGGCGTAGAGCGTGTTCTCGGTGAAGGGTTTCAGTTGGTCGGCCCCCGGCGATACGCGCCACAGCTCCTTGCCGGTGCGGGAGTCGTGCACCACGGCTTGCTTCTCGCTGTCGGCACTGCCGACGACGACCACGGGGCCTGCCATGGTCAGCCTGGCGTCGGGCTGGAGTGAGAGCTTCCACGACGGCTTGAGCGTGCTGTTGGCCGAGCCCTTGTTTCCTCCGTCGCCACTGCCGCTGTCAGGGAGTATCTGCGGCACGGCGATCACGGTCGACACCGAGACCACGCCGAACAGTCCCAGGAGCACCGTCCGCCGCTGAACCGGCCGCTCGCGCGGCCCCTCCGCACGCCCTGCCGGGGCAGGCGGCTGCGCGGGCATTGCGGGCGCGGGTCGTCCGGTCGTCTCCTGCCCTCCCAGCTCGTGCAGCACGGCTCCCAGGCGAGCCGCCGTCTCCGCTGCCGAAGCGGGTCGGTTCCCCGGGGACTTGGCGAGCAGCTCCATCACCAGCTGCTCGAGACCGGCGTGCAGCCCCGTGCGGCGGCTGGACGGTGGCGCGGGAGTCTCCGTCGAGTGGGCGATGATCTGTGCGAGTGCGTCCCGGTCCCCGAACGGTGGTGTCCCGGTCAGGAGCTGGTAGAGCAGGCAGCCGACCGAATAGAGGTCCGAGGCCGGGCCGACCTCCCCTCCGCGGGCCTGTTCGGGTGACATCCAGGGGGCGCTGCCGAGGACCCCGCCGGCCTGACTCAGCCGGTCCAGTCCGAGCTCCGGGTGGAACCAGGCGATGCCGAAGTCGAGGACGCGTACGACGCCGTCCGCGGCTACCATCACGTTGGCCGGCTTGATGTCCCGGTGCACGATGCCCCGTTCGTGCGCAGCCTCCAAGGCGATGCACACCTGACGGGTCCATTCCACGGCCCGCACCACGGAGGGGAGACCGTCGGCCGCGAGGATGCGGTCGAGCGGCCGCCCGGCGGCCAGGGCCATGACAATGAACAGGGTGTCGCCGTCCCGCCCGAAGTCGTGCACGGTCACCACATGGGGGTTGTCGGACAAGCCGGCCGCGGCCCGCGCCTCGCGCTCCAGCCTCGCCGCCGCGTCGTCGGTGACACCGGGACCGGCCACGGTCTTCACCGCGACCTCACGGTGCAGAAGCAGATCCTCCGCCCTCCAGACAACGCCCATCCCCCCGGCACCAAGCCGCTCAACCAGTCGATAACGCCCGGATAAGACCCGTTCGGCCACTGTCATCCCCTTGTCACGGCACGGACCCTCCCAGCCTAGGGCGTGAATCCCCTGACAGGACGAGAATCTTGCCTGGTGAAGACTCCACCTCGCCGACATCTTCATCCGTCGCCAAGGTGAGCCGAAGGAAGGGGCCTGGGTGCCGTGCCGGCCTGGCTCACGCGGACGGGCAGCGCCCCCGTCCGCGCGAGTCCGCGGCGTCGGCTATGGGGGGATCACCACGCAGGGGATGTTCGGCGCGATGGGCGGTGGCTGGTTGCTGCCTCCGACGAGGCGGCCCAGCAGGAGGGCGATCGCCTCGTTGCGCAGGACGCGGGCGGCCTGGGAGAGTACGAGACCCTCGCTTCATGCGCCCGAAGACTTCGGACTTACTCGTCTAGGTCTGGACAGACCCTGGGCGCGACGGGACCGTACGCCGGTACCGGGCTGACGGCCGGCTGATCGCCGCCCTGCCGGAGGAACTGTCCGTGCCGCTCGTGAGGGGGGTCTACTGGAACAACCAGCCCCACCTCCTGGAGCTCCAGGCCCTGGGCCGAACGGTGGGGCCCCGGCCCGGACCCGGGCGCTGCGCAGCGCCGCCCGAAGCCCTCGCCGAACGCGCCCGCCACGCCGCCTGGTCATCATGACCGGGGACGTCGTCCGCGCCGCCCTGGAGCGCGTCCTCGGGGTGTAGGCGGCCCGTTGGTACTGCCCCAGGACGGGCACCGCGCCTCGCCCGGGCACACCATGCCGGCATGGGTGGCGGTGGGCGTGCCGGGGTTCGCGTCGAAAGCGGCGAGCTCGGCCGGGGGGCCCAGTGTGTCCGGCGGCGCGGACGAGGCGGGCGATGCCTTCGTCGATCCGCCGGGCCCGGGCGGGCACCAGGGTCACGGTCAGGCCAGCGTCCGCGATGTCGCGGCGAAGGCGGACCGGATCGTGGTCGGGCAGACATCCCCTGCTGAACACCAACCTCCTTGCATACAGAGCCCACTAACTGGGGTACACCGGCTCCCGGTGGCTGTCGCACTCCAGTTCCCGAAGCATCCTGGGTGCATCCGCGGCCAGGTTCTGTCCCGCCGATCAAGGATTGTGGGAGGATGCCGCCCATGACTTACCTCCGAAGGGGCCGTGCCTCGTAGAACACCAGCTTCACTTCGGCCGCGGGAACGCGGCTGGCGTAGACCCTGGGTGCGGTATCGCGATGTCCCAGGTCTGTCGGGAGCGGCGAATGCAGCTGTCCGTGTGTCGAACGGGAGCGCTTGTCTCCAGGCATCGTGGCGGTGGCGCTGAGCGTGTGGTACGTGCGCGTCTACGGCACGAGGCGCCGGTGGAGACAATGGGAGGCAGAGTTCACCTGCCCCTGCTGCGGTGAGGGTTGGGCCCGGGACAAGCTGCAAGATGCTCTGTTCATGCTTCCGCCAAGCGCCGCCGGCGAACTTCGGGTGCAGGTCGAGCGCCTGGACGCGGTGCTCCTCGGGCGAACGCATCACGAGCCGATGGAAGACCCGGAGTCGGCGTGGTGGCATCGCAGGTGCTGACCCGTTGCCCATTGACGGCCCCCGAGGGCCAGGGCGAGGCACTGCTGCTGGTCTACCGGGGCACTGGCCAGTAGCCCGGCCAATCCGGCTGCAACAAGCGCCTACGGGCTGCCAGCACGCTGATCAGCCGATTCATCGGCACCCTGGCCCGGGACACCGACCTTTGGCACGACGACGTGTGGATCGTCGACTCCAGCCCGGTCGAATGTGCTCGCTCACGCCCGACGGTCAAACGCTCCGACCTCTCGGGCTGGGCCGGCTACGGCTACTGCCCTGGGATGTCGTGCCGTATGGAGCCTGTCGGGTGCGCGAGTGCTCGTCGGGTCGCCGACGGGCCCGGCGGCGGCCGGTTGTCTTGTGCTTCGGGGGCTGTGCGCGCACAGGTTCCTGCGCGGCGGACATTGGGGCTGACTGTAGGGGGCGGATGATTGATCTCAGGCGGTTCGGGGCGTGGCGACCGCCCAACCGTCGCAGGTACCGGGTGCCCCGGCAGACCCGAGGTGAGCAGAGGAGCTCGACATGCCCGTAGCGATCACCGAGGCGGAGGTGTTGATCGTCGGTGGCGGGCCGGTCGGGCTCACCGCCCGAGCGCTGCTGGAACGCTGGGGCGTACGGGCGCTGCTGGTCGAGAAGCACGGCGAGCTGTCGCCCTTTCCCCGGTCTCGGCTGGTCAACGTACGCTCGATGGAGATCTTCCGGGGGCTCGGCCTCGCCGCCGGGATCACGGCCAACGCGTTCGCACCGGAGTACGGCCGCGTGCGCTTCCGCGGCACCCTGCACGACCGCGACTACGCCACTGCGGCGATGGTCGGGGTCAACGCGCCCGTGCCCGAGAGCCCGGTCATCGGTGTGGTCACCTCCCAGGACCGGCTGGAGCCCGCCCTGCTCGGCGCGGCGGATGCGCCGGTGCGGTTCGGAGTCGAGCTGATCGGCCTGGCCGAGGAGGCCGACGGTGTCGTGGCCCGGCTCTTCGACCGCGGACGAGGTGAGGAGACCCGCGTCCACGCCCGTTATGTCCTCGCCGCCGACGGCGCGAACTCCACAGTCCGGGGCCTGCTGGGAATCGGCACCGCCGGCCCGGGGGCGCTCGGGGACTTCACCACCGTCGTGTTCGACGCCGACTTCGATCGTTCGCGCGCCCCGGAACCCGCGGGGGTCTACTTCACCCCGTACGGCTCGATCGGCCCGCTCTACCCCGAGGGAGGCTGGGCCTGGTTCGGTCCCACCCCCGACAGCCCATCGCCCGCCGACTGGACGGACCTCGTCTCGAGGGCCCTCGGCCCGGGCGCCGGCGTACGGCCCGACGTACTGCGGGTCCAGCACTGGGTGATGAACGCGTTCGTCGCCGAGCGCTTGCGGCACGGCCGGACCCTGCTGGCGGGCGATGCCGCGCACGCGGTGCCCCCCATCGGTGGTCTGGGCATGAACACCGGTATCGCCGACGTGCACAACCTGTGCTGGAAACTGGCCGGCGTCGTGCACGGGTGGGCCACACCGGGCCTGCTGGAGACATACAGGACGGAACGGGAACCCGTCGCCCATCTGACGCTCGGCCAGGCGGTGGCAAATTCCAGACTGCTGATGGATGTGCAGAATCGGCTTCGAGAGCAGCTCCAGACCGGCGAAGCGACCTCGGGACCGGTCGAACTTCCCTGGTCGGAACGGTACTTCGCGCAACTCGGCCTGGTGCTCGGCGTCACATACCGCTCAGCCGCCGTCCTCACCGACGGTGACGCCCCGCCCCCTCCGCCCGACCACGGGACCCGGCCGTCCGACGGTGTGGCGCCGCCCGAGCCACCCGAGCCGCCGGGCGAAGGCACGGACTACGTCCCCACCGCCGAACCGGGCCATCGCATGCCCCACCTCTGGCTCAGCCGCGACCGCTCCACTATCGACGCCTTCGGCGAGTGGTTCACCCTGCTCACCCGCGACCCCGCCGACCGGCTGGGACCGGCCGCGGGATTCTGGCCGCTGCGCATCGAGACCCTTCGCGACGAGCACCTCGGCCTCTGCGGCCTCCGCCCGCACGGCGCACTGCTCGTCCGACCCGACGGCCATATCGCCGCCCGCTGGCGCGACCGCGCGCCAAGCGACTCCACTCTCCGCCGCGCCCTCACCGCCATCACCCGCTCGGCACCCTCCTGATGGCCGGCATGTAAGTGGATACGGCCCGGCCCTCTCGGGCACCCGCGTGGTCCTGGTGGTGATGCCGGCGGCGTGAAGCGGACCAGGCGCTTCATCAAGCCCAGCAGCTGCGGCAGCGGTGGCGGGGAAAACGTACGGGCGTCCTCGTCGGTGACGGTGAGGGACGTCAGGCCGCCGCGGTACCACCAAGAGACCCGGGGGGACAGCGCACCGGGCCAGTCCCCGTGGGCGTGCAGGCCTACGCAGGCGGGCCGTTGACGCCATCGGCGTCGGCGACGGAGCCGTCGGCGATCGGGCGGTAGCCCACCCCGGTGCCGGTCAGGCACGGCGACGAGGGCGCCGGGTGCCGGCGGCACAGCAGGTCCTCGGCACTCTCACCGCCCCCCTGGCTTACCCGTCGGAGTCCGGCAAAGTGGGCGGGGTCGGGTGTGCCATGGCGGTTCACCCCTGGAGCCCTACGACGATCTCGAGCATGATCGCCATAAGTAACCCTTTGAGGGTGCTGGGCTATATTTGGGATTGCTTTCAGGTGGGTGGTTTTGCAGGATGGGGCCGTTACCGTGCTGCGAGGGGAACGACCATGCGGACCATCGGGCTGATCGGCGGGATGAGCTGGGAATCCACCGCCGAGTACTACCGGCTGCTCAACGAGTTCACGCGTGAGCGGCTCGGCGGGCTGCATTCGGCCCGGTGCGTGCTCTACTCGGTGGATTTCGCGGAGATCGAGCGCCTCCAGGTACAGGGCCGCTGGGCCGAGGCGGCCGAAGTGCTGGCCGAGGCCGGACGCTCCCTGGAGCGAGCCGGCGCGGACATGGTGCTGATCTGCACCAACACCATGCACAAGGTCGCCGACCAGGTCGAGGCGGCCGTCTCGGTCCCGCTCCTGCACCTGGCCGATGCGACGGCGCAGGCGGTACGGGATGCCGGCCTGCGGCGGATCGGGCTACTCGGCACGGCATTCACCATGGAGGAGGACTTCTACCGCGACCGACTGGCAGCGGGTGGGCTCGAGGTCCGCGTGCCGGACGCCGCGGGGCGCTCGGTCGTCCACCGGGTGATCTACGAGGAGCTCTGCCTCGGCGTGGTGCGGGAGGAGTCCCGCTGGGCCTACCGGCACATCATCGAGGAGCTCGTCGCGCAGGGCGCGGAGGGCGTGGTCCTGGGATGCACGGAGATCGAGCTTCTCGTCGGCCCGCAGGACAGTCCGGTGCCGGTGTTCCCCACCGCGCGACTGCACGCGGCGGCTGCCGTCGAGGCAGCGCTCGCCTGACGGCTTGCGCTCACCCCACGGCTGACGTCGGTCTTGATGCCGATCCACCGGTCCGGCTCGGCACTTTTCGAGCAACACCTCTCAAGGTTTCTGACCTGGCAGGCCGTGTAGGCGGAGCTCCATTCCTGCTCGCACGACTGGCCCGGCTTCGACGATGCCGACTTCGCTGGAGCCCTGCGTGGTACGGCACGCTCGGCACGGGCAAAGCCCGGGCCCGGGTTCGCCTCCCGGCTCCGTGCGCACGATTTAGCCGTCATCGCCGCGCAAGGTCCGTACAAGCCCGCCGACCGGCGCCCGCCCCTCCTGCCGGGGTACGTCCTCGCGGGCGCGGACGGGCACCTCGCCGCCCGGCTCCGCGAAGACATCGCCACCCGGGCGTTTCCGCTCCGGCCCCCCTGGGTGCAGCGGATCGAGCCGGGGTGGCTCGGCGTTGTACACGCTCACCTCGACGCCTACAGCGACGCGGTGCGCGCCGCTCAGCTCGGCGAGCTCGCGGCACCCGCACGCGGGCCTGGCCCGCGGCCTTGCGGCGGGATGCTCTCCGGCAGCCAAATGAGGAATCGCGTGACCTCAGGGTGTACATCAGCGGATGCCTCCGGCGGGCGCGGTCGCGCCTGGACGCACACCGAAAGATGAAGCCAATGCGATCTCCAGGGCCAGCCGATCATCGAGGACCGACCGGCTGACGGTGGTCTCACGCCCCAACAGCAGGGCACGGCGTGCCTGCGAGGGCGCATAGGATCCAACGCACACAATGCCCGTAAATGCCTGATTCATGCGAACAGTCCATACCAAGTTCATGACACAGGAGTGCGTGCCGATGGATCTGGAGCTCACCGACAAAGTCGCCGTCGTCACCGGTGCCAGCAAGGGCATCGGCTTGGCCATCACCGAGGCGTTCCTGCGTGAGGGCGTGCGTGTAGTCGCCGGCAGCCGTTCCGAGACCCGTGAGCTGGCCGCGTTGCGTGAGACATATGACGTGGCCTTCGCAGCCGGCGATCTCGCTACCAGCGAAGGAGTGGAGGCACTGATCCAGACGACGATGGAACATCATGGCAGGATCGACATCTTGGTCAACAACGTCGGAGCCACAAAGCCCCGCACCGATTTCCTCGCCATCGACGACGCCCAGTGGCAGCGGGGCTTCGACCTGAACTTCTTCAGCGCCGTCCGCGCCAGCCGCGCCGCGCTGCCGCACCTGCTCGCGGACGACGGAGGCGCGGTCGTCAACATCAGCTCCCTCAACGCCCGGATGCCCTTCCCCACAGTGGTGGACTACTCGGCGGCCAAGGCCGCGCTCACCAGCCTTACCAAGGCACTGTCGGAGGAGTTCGCGCCGCGCGGCGTACGGGTGAACGCCATCGCTCCGGGACCGGTGCGCACCCCATTCTGGACCGCCCCTGGCGGATTCGCCGAGGCGGTGGCGGCCAGCGCAGGGACCACTGCCCAGGAGGCCATGGACGTGGTGGTGCCCCAGCAGACGGGCATCACCACAGGACGCTTCACCGAACCTCAAGAGGTCGCCAACCTCGCGCTCTTCCTGGCCTCGCCCCGCGCCGCGAACATCACAGGCGCCGAATTCCTCATCGACGGCGGCCAGACCAAAACGACCTGAGCCCTGGCGCGACGGTACCGCGGGGAACCCCGCTCGAGGCTTCATGGCATGGGGCGCCGCCGACATCCAGCGGCGGATCGCCGGGGAACTCAATACCGGATGGCCGCCAACGCCGCCGACCAGTCCGGAGACACGGGTGTGCGGGTATGGGGGCGAGGCCGGGCGGCGATCGCGCTCGGGCACGAGGGCGCCTCCCTCAGCGTCTCCGACATCCTCGCCGACCAGGCCCTGACGTTGTCCGACAGCCGTCGCCGGGGCTGCTGAACGCGTCTACGGCAAAGCCCACACAGCAGCGCTGGAGGGCGTGGGCGAGAGGGCGAGGGCAGGGGATTCGCGTACGTCGTTGGTGCCGGGTTTGAAGGCCGCTCCCCACACCGAGACCGCGTGCCGTTGAGGGGGCAGCCTGCCAGGGCACGGCTGATGAGGCTCATGGCGACGTCGGTCCGGGACTCGTTGGTCTCTTCGGCGGCGCGCAGGAGGGTGGCTGCGCGGTCGGCGCCGAGCAGGCGGGCGGAGGCGGTGAAGGCACGTACGTCCTTGGGGAGGCAGCCGCCGCCGTAGCCGATGCCGGGGCGCATCCCGCCGTGGCCGATGCGGGGGTCGATGCCGGGGATGTCGACGATCAGGTTTCCCTCCCGGCAGCCGCATGGGGGTGGTCGCAACGTCTCCCTTACCCTGTCGATCTGCTCCTCTGTGCTCGTGGCCCAGGGGTGGGCACCGAACGGGGAGTCACCAAGCATGGTCCAGGAGTACGAGGAACGGTCTTCTGCGCTCAGCCGCCGCACTGTGATCGGGAGGCTGGGGGCGATGTCCCTGCTGCTGGCCGGCTGCGCCTCCAAGAGCAAGAGCGCCGCCCCGCCGCCGTCCGCGCAGGTCACGAGCCCATCCCCGGGCACTGCGACCGGCGGAGACGGCACCGGCGGCAGTAGCGGCGCCGGCAGCGGCGACCTGATCGTGATGATCATCCGGCACGGTGAGAAGCCCACCGGCAACGAGAAGGGCAAGGACGACAACGGCAAGCCGGACAGTCACTCCCTGACCGACCGGGGCTGGGCCCGGGCCAACGCCCTGCCGCGGCTGTTCGCCCCGAAGCCGGCCGCCGGGCTGGAGCGGCCCGTCAAGGTGTATGCCGCCACCGATCAGGGGCCGGACGCCGGCGGCCACCGGATGCGACAGACCGTCACCCCACTGGCCAGGCAACTCGGCCTGTCCATCGACCTCACCTACGCCGAGTCGAAGGAAGCCGATCTGGCGGCGGCCGTCTCGGTGGCCGCCGGCCCCGTGCTGATCTGCTGGGAGCATTCCCGGATCCCCGCGATCGTCAAGGCCCTCGCGCCACGGAGCGGCGCCCCCGCCTCCTGGCCGGACCGCTTCGACCTGGTCTGGGTCTTCACCCGCACCGCGGGAACGTGGTCGTTCAAGGAAGTCGACCAGCACCTCCTCGACACAGACGCCTGAGTGGGTGGCTCAGCACGTGCGGTCCCGCTCCGCTCGAACCCGGCTGCGCGGTAGGGGAACTGACGCGCCGACACGGCCGGAAGCACAGCGGGTCCGACCGCAGCCGTCTACTCCTGCGGCAAGGACCTGGAGGGCTGGACCATACGGCGCAGGGTGCGCAGCCGGGCCCCGTGACCGCCGCGGCCTGGAAACCGCGAGCCAGTCAGGAGGTGGAGCAGCTTGCCCGGTGGACTGGCCTGAGGCCCACGGTGCGGACACAGACTGGTTCGGCCAGGGCGTCGGGTAGCACAGCGCCGGACATCAGGGTGACGGCCATCCGGTCGGCGGCGCCAGGGCCCTGCGTGCGGAGTCGCGTACGTTCGCGTCCTCATCCGTCGTGAGTCGTTCGAGCGCGGCGCGGGCCGCCGGGTCCGATTGGTGGGCCAGCGCAAAGACGGCCTCAAAGCGGACTGAGCGGTCGGTGTCCTCGGCTCGGGCTACCAAAAGGTCGATGACTGTCCCATTGCGATTCCAACCAAGGGCTCGGACGGCGGCGCGTCTGACTTCGGACGCAGGATCGCGGGTGCCATCGGCCAGGACGGCCAGGGTTGCCGGGGGATACCCCGCGCCGAAGATGGTACTGAGGGTGCCCATCGCGTAGGCGCGCACCCGCAGGTCCGGGTCGGACGCCGCGCTGGTGACCGTCCCGACGTACGGTGTCGCGTCGAGGGCAGTCACGCACAGGCCCCAGAGGCCGACGATCCGGGCCCTGGGGTCGCACGAGGAAGCAAAGTCCAGGGTCAGCCTGAGAGACTCCTCGGGCCAGGCGTGGAACAGCTCAAGGACAACCACCTCCAGCGCATCCCCGTCCTCGTTGCGGTCACTCATCCTCGCGCGCATCAGGGCCGGCAAGGCCGCCGCGCCACAGGCACCCGCCAGGACATGGGCGATCTGGTCTCGCGCGAAGGAATCGTCCGCGGCGACGTAACGGGCAAGTCGCTGTTCCAGCTCCGGTCGCAGGAACGCGGCGGTTGGTGTCCGCAGTTCCTCCACCAGAGGCTCGAACCAGCGGTGGGCGTCGGGCCCGCGCTCGGTACTGCTGGCGAGCCGCGTGTCCAACTCGCTCAACGCGTGTTCCAGAGCCGCCCGCTCTGTCTCTGCATCCTCTGCCCCACCAGTCCTGGCCACGCGGCTCACCCTACGGCGGGTGTTACCGGCCTGCTGCTCCGGGGCCAGGGGCAACAACCTGCCCAAGGGCACAAAGCCGCGTTGGCAGCCTGTCTGGATCTGGAGGGCGAAACCGGGTGCACAGCCGGGCCCCTGTGACCGCCGCGGCGTAGAAGCTGCGGGCCAGTCAGGGGGGCAGCTGGCCCCCGTGGACTAAGCCGAGGCCCACACCGCTCTGGCCACCATGGCCGCTCTCCAAGCCCAGGAACGCACCGACTTCAGGCCCTGGCCTGCCCGGCACCACGGTGCGAGGAGAGCATGACGCAGGCGGCACGACCGGCGCGCCCCCGGGCCCGGAGCCTGGGCCGGGCAAGCCCGCAGTCGCGCACTACCCGGCTCATCGCCCGCGGCCCGTCCGGCAGAGGACGGCCGGCCCGCGGTTCAGCCCGTCATGTGGCGGGCGAAGCGCTCGTGCGCCGACTGCCACGTGCAGCCCAGGGCCGCACCGACCGCCTCCCACGACACCTCGCCTCCCGAGCCGCCCGCACCACGCCCACCGCCACGGTCGGCGCCGCGTCCTGCAGGCGGCCCCCCGCGCGCAGCGCCATGACCGGCTGCGTCTGCGCGAGTTCGGTGATCCGGGCCTGGAGGGCGGTCAGCATCTGCTCGACATCGCTGACGTCCAGCTGGGGCCCTTCGCCATCTACCCCACCCCGCACCCGACGTCCCGCCCGTTGGGGAGACAGGGGTAGGTGCGTGCCTCGGGTGCAAGAACCCCCAACCATCTGACTGACCACTGCCCCGGCCCTGCGTCCGCCGGCGGGACCAGGCCGGACCCTGCCGTCCACCGCCAGGCGGCGATCGGGATTCCGAGCCTCCCGGCTGCCGCCTGCTCGTCGTAGGGCTCGCGCTGCTTGCCCATCACGAACTCCTCTCCGGGCCCCATCTGGAGCCACGCCCGAAAGATTCCGAAAAATCCCATTTTCTGTCAATGGCTCATGTCTGACCGGCAGTTGCGGGGCACCGCCAGATCCCCGCCCGTGTACGCGAGGGATGAATTCACTCCTGTGGGTGAAACCGGGGCCCGGTCGGACAGGCCGGTGAGCGACGGCTCGGTGCGGCATGTCCGGGCCGGCGTCGCCCTTGGCGGCGGGCTCGTCCGGAGGCCGGGGTCCCGGTCCTGGTCGGCCCGTACGGCGGACAATGGAAGTGCGCCGGCTGTCGCGGACGGGGCGCCGTCCCGGCCGCCTGCGGAACGCCCGTGCGTGCTGGACGCGCCCCGGTCCGGGGCCTCTTTTCGTGGCGGACCGAGAGGAGGCGGACGACGGACCGCCGAACACCGGGCGGTCTCATGCGGCCGGGGCCCGTGATCTACGGTCGTCTACAGCACAGGTACCGCAGTTGACTCACGGGGATGTACACGCATGCGCAAGACAGCAACCCTCGCCATCACCCTGCTCGCAGCCGTCTCGCTGCTGACCGGGTGCGGCAGCGAGAAGAAGGACGCCGGCCCCGCCAAGGAGCCCGCCGCGCCGAGTGCCTCGGCGAGCGGCGCCGCGAAGGGCTCGACGGCCAAGAACAAGGGCGTTCCCCACCAGGTGGTCTTCGAGGTGGGCGGCACCGGTGCGGCGCAGGTCATGTGGAACGGGAACTCCAACCACTTCGACCAGGTGGCACTGCCCTGGACGAAGACGGAGTCCATGCAGCTGGTGGACGCCGAGCTCAAGGTGGGCGTCACCGTCTCGGTGGTGCCGGGCTCGGTCAAGGACGCGGACGGGATGCTCGTACCCGCGCCCTGCACCATCAAGGTCGACGGCAAGCAGGTCGCCGACAACCAGGGCGGCAAGTCCGCCGAGCTCTGCAAGTACAAGCTCACGGACTGACGGCTGACACCGGGGTGACGTGCCGGCCGCGGCACCCCGCGACCGTCACGAGCCCGGCGGTGGCAGCGGCCAGGGCGACGGGAGCCGGACAGCGGCCGAAGCGTTGCTGCGGCTCCGGCGCGCCGCCTCCGCCTCCCGCCGCCTCCGCCCCGCCGCGCAGCCGGACCTGCAGGGCGCTGGCGTGCGTGGTCCGAGGAATGGCAGGCTGGGCCGGTGAACGACGCCATCACCGCCGCCCGGCGGCGCGTGGCCGGCCATCAGCGCCGGTTCGACGCCCGCTTCGCCTCCTACTTCGACTCTCCCTGACCGAGGCCGGAGACAGCCGCCTGGAGATACCCGGGCGCGGCACCTTCCCCGCCCGCGCCCTCCAACTGGTGCGTGAGCTGTCGCTGTGCGGAGGCAAGCGGCTGCGCGTGGTCCTGCTCCACGAAGCCGCGGCCCGGCTACCGGCGAGAGCGTGCCCGGCCTGGACGAGGCCGCCATCAGCACTCGAAGGCTGCGGTCAGACCGCAGTCGTCCCGGTGCAGGTCTTCGACGATCCGCTGCGCGGTCTCGCCGGTGAACAGGTAGGTGTCGTACGGGGATCGCGACGCCGTGGTGGGTTATCCGGGGTAGGGCCCGTACTGCGTTTCGTCGACCGTCAATAGCTCAAGGGTCGCGGCTGGGGCGTGCGTCTGGTGGGTTCGGCTCGGTGCGGCGTCGCCCGGGTGGTCGCCGGTGCGCAGGCCGACCGGGGCGGGCACGACCGTCACGCTGTGGGCCGGGACCGCGTAGCGGGCGCGGCGAGGTTTCGGCCGAGCGCCAGCTGGCCGCCTCGGTGGCCGTCGGCATTGCCTCGGGCGGTACGGCGCTGATCGCGCTGAAACCCCGCGCCTACTTCCTGGTGCTGACCGATCAGCGGCTGTACCTCACCGACAACAACAATGGCCAGGTGGGCAAAGAAGTCGTCTCGGCCGTCTCCCGGGCGCAGATCTCAGCCGGGCCGCTCCACAAGCACTTCCTCACGCTGTCGATGGAGGTCCAGATGACAGCGCCCACGCCCTGGCGATTCAGCTGGGGCCGCGCCCAGTCGGACATGGCCCGACGCGTCGCCACAGCTCTCGGTGCTCCCGAGACGCCCTCGCAGGCAGCCGCGCGTTCTGAGGCAGCCCTATTGGTCGCGCTGGCCCCGAACATGGTGGCGTCCCCGGCCTTGCCCCCGGGCACGCCATACCAGCACGGGCTACCCGCACCCTGACCACACACCAAACGGCCCGGTCCGGCGGCTACGGAACATCGCCCCGCCACACGAACCGGCCCACCTCACCCTCATGGCTTCGGCCGGCACGTAGTCGGGGCGCTCGACCGGCCCGAGCCGTTTTCCGACATCAGCACCGTGTGGTCCACGAACTCCTGCGGACCCCACCCGGTGGCATCGAGCAGCATCCCGTCCAACGGGCTCCCGACCAGCTCCCCGTCCGGACGCACCCGCTCACGCATGTCCTGGCCCGTGTCGACCGACTACGCCGAAGCCTTGGCGCCGGCGCTGGGGGCGAACCCGCTCCCCTGCTCGGCGAACACGTTGATCGCGGCGCCCAGGAACTCCACCAACCCGGGGTGGTAGGAATCGTGGAACGCCCTCATGGCCTCGTCCTCGGCGTAGAAGAGCGACATGCCGACGTAAGCCTCCCTGGTGGGGGTATAGAAGCGGCAGACGATGTCGAAGTGCCTGCGGACGAGCTCCTGGATCTGCTGATCCCCGGGCAGGGAGCCGCCCTCCAGGAGAGCCGTGATCTCCCGGTACAGAACGTCCCAGTCCTGGTGGACCCGCTCCCTGTCCACATGTTCCCAGTCGTTGGTCTCGGCAAGGCTCTTTGCCTGCTCCTCGGCCAACGCCCGGCGACACTCGTCCTCGTAACTGTTCCCCACGGCACCGCTTCCCGTTGTTGCGTCGCCTCTCCGGTGGACCCGGGAGGCCGCCTGCATCGACATCGACCGACCGTCGGTGATCAACTGCCGGCCCAGGCCGGACGATGACACACAGCCACGGGACGGCAAGCCGTCGGGGCGGATCGTCCAGCCTTTCAACCGCGCGGGCCCGGATTCCCGCGGCGTACTCGCGCCGCAGGACGAGCTCGGCCGTCGAGTAGCGGCCGGAGCATGCCGTCGGTGATCGGCCGGACACTCGTGCAGGTTCGCGCCCGGAGATGCCCAGGGACAGCGGCAGTCCGTTCCGGTCGCAGATACCCTGCTGGCCGGTCCTGGTCGAACCGACCTGGGCATCGAGGCTGACCGACGAGGACCGGCGCGGCCTGACCGCGCTGTTCTGGTCCAACGTCAACCCATACGGCACCTTCCGCCTCGACATGGACAAGCGCCTCGCCTGGGGATCGTGGTGCTCCGACCCCAAGCCCCGGCGGAGGCCGTCGCCCATTTGACCGTGGAGACACGATGAGGGATTTCGCCGACCTCATCGCCACCCTTGGACGAGCAAACCTGGCGGGCGCTCGACCTGATACCCGTCACTGCCTCGACTTCCAAGCACCTCGTCACCGCGGTCGTGCGCGTGCCTCCCTGACGCCGGGTTCGCTGCGCGAGCCCAGGAAGGCGGTCTGCGAACCGATGGCCTGAGCCACGACTTCTGAGTGCGTCAGCTGAGGATGGTGCCCCGCGCCGGCAACAACTGTCACGGTGGCGTGCGGGAGAGTGTCCAGCAGTGACTGTCCCTCAACGGTGAGCGGATCGTTGGAGCCCAGGACGATGTGGACACGCCCTTGGTATTGCTGCAGCTTGGCCTGGAGGTCGGCACGCCACTGCGGGTTCGCCGTGGCGGCCAGAAGCCCCGAGGCGGTGGCCGCAACGGTGCCGCGGCGAAGATCCGCGACAGCCGACCGGAGCGCGGCCGCGTGGCCCGTGGCGCCGGTCAGCCGCTCGGCCAGCGCCTCGGGGGGTGTCCGCCTCAGGTACCAGCGGGTCAGGGCCGGCCACCTGGCGGTGCGGGGCGGGTGTCCCTGCAGGAAGAACGGTGACACCAGCGTGAGTTGATCCACCGCGTCGGGGTGGGCGGTCGCGGCGTCGAGGGCGGCCGCGGAGCCGATGGAGTGACCCACCAGGTGACGGGCACCGGTCTCGGTGACCAGCGCGGTCAGCCAGGACTGCCAGTCCTCGCGGCGTCCGGCGCTCATGCCCAGCCCCGGCAGGTCGACGGCGCGCGCGTGCCCGACCGCCGTGACGACCTGCGCCCAGGTGTCGGCGTTGACCGGCAGACCGGGCAGCACCACCGTGGGTGCGCCTGCCTTGCCGAGCTCGAAAGTCCGTATCCCGCCCAGCTTGGTGAATCGTCTGTCACCTGCGGGGGCGTCGCCGAAGCGGTGGGCTGCAAGATGGTCGGCCCAGCGGCGGATCGTCGTGGCGGTGTCCGGCATGGCCAGCCCGTGCCGGGCGGCGAAGGCACGGGCCGAATCGGTCGGGTAGCGGTCCGTCGACAAAAACGTCAGGGTCTCCGGATCAGCCTTGGTGAGCCACTGGGGCAGCCGCTTGAGCAGGGACACCGGCACCCGTGTCCTGGGTGCCTTGACCCCGTAGTGCTCCGCTATGAGCGTGAGCAGGTCGGGCAGTGCGGGCGTGCCTTCGTCCAGCGTCCAGTACGCAGCGCGGTGGGTGGCCTCGTCCATCGGAAGCAGCGTCATGAAACGGGCGAGGTAATCGACCGCCTCCACGGGGACGAACGTGTGCCCGTTGCCCGGGAGCGCGGGAAGCGAGCCGTGCCAGAGGTCTTTCACGTTGGAGGCGAGTCCGACGTACTGGTCGGACTCCCCGGTGGCGCTGTCGCCGATGACGCAGGAGGGGTTGACGATGGACCAGGGTACGCCCAACTGCCCTGCCAGGTCCTGGAAGACGGCGTCCGCCTCGGCCCTGGACGCCTCGTAGGCGCCCAGGGCCCGGTAGGTCTCCTGTCGATGCTCCTCGCTCCACAGAGCGGCGACCTGCCCGCCCACGCGGTATCCGGAGACCTGAACCAGGCGGCGCAGGTTCGGCAGCCGCGCCGCGAACGCGACGACCGCGCGGACGCTGTCAACGTTGGCGCGACGCGCCTCATCCACCGACATGCCGAACCGGTAGGCGCCGGCGCAGTTGTAGATCTCGGTGATGTCGTCGCACTCGCCGTCGATCAGTGACGCCTTGGCGAAGTCGACCCGGACATCGGTCGGGGCCTGGTCGTGTCCGCGCCCGGCCAGCCACCGAGTCAGCCGCTGGTAGGACTCATGGCTCCGGCTGGCCGCGCTGACTCGAACGCCGGCCTGGCCGAGCGCGAGTACCAGGTGGCGCCCGATGAAGCCGCTCGCACCCAGCACCAGTGCATGCCGGTCCTGCGGGCTCATGCCGACGCCTCCGCGCTCTGATCCAGCAGCACAGCGATCGCCTGGGCGGCGCAGTACAGCGGCTCGGTGGACCGCTGGGCACGCGAGACGATCACCGCTCCTTCCACCATGCTGACCACGGCTGTCGCCAGGGCCCGCGCGACGGGACGTGGGCGGCCGGACGCACTGATCAGATCACTTACCGGCTCGATCCATGACTCGAAGGCCTGGGCGCAGGCGTCTCGCAGACGTTCGCTCTGCGCACCCATCTCCAGTGTCACCACCGAGACCGGGCATCCCAGCTGGAAGTCGCTGCCGTCGAGCATCCCGGCCAGTTCGTCGATCACACGGCGTACCACCTCACCCGGCGTGGCCGACCCTCGCGCCGAGTCGGCGACGAGAGAGCCAAATCGCGTGGCCGCCAGCTCGACGGCCTTCGCCCCGAGGGCCTCCTTCCCCTGAGGGAAGTGGAAGTAGAGCGACCCTTTCGGGGCGCCCGCGTGCTCCACCACCGTGTTGAGTCCCGTGCCGCTGTAGCCGTGCCGCTGGATCAGTTCCAGCATCGATTCCGCCAGTCGCGCGCTGGTCCTGGCTCCCTTGGTTCCATCCATGATTCAAGAATAGACCGGTCTATAGATTTTGTGAAGCGCCTCAAGCTCGGGACTGTCGGGTAGTCGAGGCCCGTGCGGAAGAAAGGGCTCGCACGACCCCTCCGGCATCATGTTCACCGTGCTCGCGGCCATGTCCGGGATGGAGCGCGAGTACATCCGTGACCGCATCCCCGAAGGACACGAGTCCGCCCGCAAGCGCGGCAAGAACATCGGCAGCGCGGGCGTCACCGAGGAGCACATGCTGTCCATGGCCCTCCACCTGCGCGAGCAGGAGATGAGCCTGCGCGGCAGCGCCAAGCGGCTCGTCATCACCACCGGTACGAAGAAGGGGCAACCCCTCGCCCGCCACCGTCATGCGGATGCTGCGCGAGCACGACGAGAAGGTCGCCACGGCGGCGAGCGCGTGATCACCCGCTACTTTGCGGCTGGTGTCCGAGCTAGGACACCGGGGCCAAGATTCCCGTAGGTTCGTGGAAACCGAGGGTTCCTCAGTAGGAACCCGGGGGTCCACGGCATCCATTGTCGGGAGTGGGCCCGTGGGTTCGTGGCGAATACGGAGCAGGTCGGCTTCGAGGCGGGCCTGGAGAAACTGCCGGGCGGAGTCCACGTAACGGACGCGAAGATGGCCCGGTCGCCTGACGCGCTAACCGGACAGGCTTGCCCGGCGCATGATCACCCACAGCTCGACCACGACGAGCCCGCGCACCGGGCGCATCCACATCGGATGAAGCACGAAGCGGTACGTCGGAGACTGCTCGTTCTGCTTCTCCGCCGAGGCCTCGGCTGCCTCCACCTCGGAGGCGGGCGCCTCACCGGTTCGGATGACCTCCTCCGCGAACGCGGAGTCCACCAACGCCACACTCCTGGGCGCGATGGACCTCAGCGCGGAGGCCAGGCTCACCGTCGTGCCGAAGACGTCACCTCTGCGAGCCGTCACGCGTGCCGCTTTGGTGCGAAGGGGTGGCCGGGCAGGCCACGGCCGGGGAAAATGCCGCGGGGCGGGCAGGGGACTGGTCAGGGGAGTGGCACACGGTGGTGTGGGCAGGCTGGCGGAACTCCTGGGGAATCGGCGGTGGCGACTGACAACGAGGCGGATAGCAGCCCCGGCACTCCCGGTTCAGTCGGCGCTGCCGGAAGCAATGAGGGACCCGCCAGCGTTGCAGCGGACGTCCCGCCCGGTGACACGGGTCGCCAATGAGCGCACGTGGTGGCACGTCCACGCCCCCCTGTCCGCCACCCGGGCCGACCAGCACGAAGCGGACCTCGCCGACGGCTCGCAGGCTGAACCCGAACCGCACGTCGCACACCACTACGGCGCCCCAACGGAAGGACACCGCAGTCGTTTCCGGCCGCCCTCCGCAGCACGATGGTCGGCCCTGCCTGCTGCGCGAGCAGCAACCTTGTCCCACCCGGCCATGCAAATGCTGCGCCGCAGAGCGGGGTAACGGTTTCGAACAGCCTGACGAGATTCAGCCATCGAAGGCTGTTCCCGTGACTCCTGGCCACCGTTGCGGCGATGTTGTAGGCCAGGCACGTCGCGCTTCGCGTCGCGACGGCGAGGACAGGGGGAGCGACTCCGATGAACACCCGGGATGTCATACGCCTGATGGGTCGCCGGACAGCACTGCGGTACGGGCTGGCCGGTGTCGTGGCCGCGACCTTGGCCGCCTGCTCGCGTAACGGTGACTCCACCAGTATCAAGTTCCAGACCTTGGACGCCTTCCTCCAAGGGGCCTGGGCCTTCGAGGCCGAGACCGGGGACCGGGCCAAGATCACGGTGCAGGCAGGAGGGAACTGGGTGGTGACGGGAGGTGAAGAGGACAACCCGTGGAGCGAGCACGGCACCTGGTCTCTCGCCGCCGGCAACCTCTCGATGGCCATCAAACGACAGGAGCCGTACATCGTGCATGACCTGCCCAAAGAGGCGGAAAAGGCATTAGCAGGCTCGTACACCATCTCAGGTGGGCTGACGGACGGCCAGGACAAGGGATACCGCAAAATGCAGGTCAGCTACAGCAAGAACAAGGTGGTGCTGACGTTCCCCGACTACGTGGAGGCAGGACGGACCCGGGTCGTCACCTGCACGAGGGTCCCTGAGGCTCCATGACGAAGCCTTCCCCCGGGGATGGCGGAGGGGGCTGCCGCCCGCATGATCGGGCGAGATCTGAACTGGCCCGCCTTGTGGGCCAGGTGAAAAGGATCCCGCTGTGCCCAAGCCGCATCCGGAAGGGTTCCGTCAGGACGTCGTGCGGTCGCGAGCAAACCGCGGCCCCAGGTGTGACGGTCGAACAGGTGGCCAGCGACTTCGGAGTCCACACGAAGACGTGGTGGAAGTGGATGTCAGTCGGTTCCCGGGTGGTCCGGCGGAGGCTCGGGCGGCGGGGCCGTCGGGCGAGAGCAGGGTGTCAGGCGAGCGCCGCCTCGACGGCGGCCGCCGCGTGCAGCCGCGCGGTGGGGAACAGCGGCACCGGGCTGTCCTGCGGGCCGACAAGCAGCTCGATCTCCGTGCATCCCAGGACCACGCCTTCCGCGCCTTCCGAGGCGAGCTCCTCGATGATCCGCCGGTAGTCCCGGCGGGACTCCTCCCGTACCACACCGAGGCAGAGCTCCTCGTAAATCACCCGGTGGATGACCGCGCGCGCTGCGGCGTCCGGCACGCGGACCTCCAGCCCGCCCGCTACCAGTCGGTCGCGGTAGAAGTCCTCCTCCATGGTGAATGCCGTGCCGAGTAGCGCGATCCTCCGCAGGCCTGCATCCCGTACGGCCCGCGCCGTCGCATCGGCCAGGTGCAGGAGCGGGACCGAGACGGCCGCCTCGACCTGGTCGGCGACCTTGTGCATGGTGTTGGTGCAGATCAGCACCATGTCCGCGCCGGCCCGCTCAAGGGAACGTCCGGCCTCGGCCAGTACTTCGGCCGCCTCGGCCCAGCGGCCCTGGACCTGGAGGCGTTCGATCTCCGCGAAATCCACCGAGTAGAGCACGCACCGGGCCGAGTGCAGCCCGCCGAGACGCTCGCGTGTGAACTCGTTGAGCAGCCGGTAGTACGCGGCGGAGGATTCCCAGCTCATCCCGCCGATCAGTCCGATGGTCCGCATGTTCGTTCCCCTCACGGCACGGTGACGGCCCCATCCTGCAGAACCACCCAACTAAAAGCAATCAAAAACATGATCCACCGACCTCAAAGCATTGCTTATGACGAACGCCGCTCGAGATCGGCGGTGGGGCAGTCGTTGCGGCTCCCGGGAGGGGCCAAACGATGACGACGACTTGGCGGATGTCGGCGTCGATGACCGGACTCCGGACACATCATCGCCCTCGAACGAGCCGTTCTCGCCTCGTTCTCCGGCAAGGGCCCCCGCCGCGCCAAGGTCCGTCGCCCCCGGGCGGCTGCGAGCCCAGGCGGAAGCCAGGGAGCTTCACGGCCGACCTGTCCGTCGACGCCGAGCACGGCGACGTGACCGCCGCCGCCACGATGCTCACCGGTCCCTTCACCGCGCCGCCGTGCTCGGCATCAACGGACCGTCCTAGGGTCTGTCGTCAAAGTGATCTTGGGTTGTGGATCATGGTGTCGTGATACGTCGCCATGAACTGTCCGATGCCGAGTGGGAACTCGTGGAGCCGCTGCTGCCCCGGCCTGTTTTCGGGCGGCCGCGGCTGGATGACCGGACGGTCCTGAACGGGATCGTCTGGAAGTTCCGGACCGGGGTCGCCTGGCGGGATGTGCCTGAGCGGTACGGGTCGTGGGCCAGCCTCCACACGCGTTTCCGCCGGTGGGCGGCGGACGGGACCTTCGAGCGGATGCTCCAGGCAGCCCAGGCGCGAGCGGATGCCGCGGGCGATATCGAGTGGCTCGTGTCGGTCGACTCCACCGTCGTGCGTGCCCATCAGCACGCGGCCGGGGCCCGAAAAGGGGGCTCCGCGGCCCGGCCCTCGGCCGGTCCCGCGGCGGGCTGACCAGCAAGATCCACCTCGCCTGCGACGGATCGGGCCGGCCGCGCAAGCGGCCCGGCCATGTCATCGGCGACAAGGGCTACAGCTCGAAGGCGATCCGGACCTGGCTCCGACGCCGGGGCATCGCCCACACCATCCCGAAACGGTCCGACCAGGTTGCCAACCGGGCCCGGCGCGGCAGCCGGGGCGGCCGCCCCCCGATCTTCGACAAGCAGGTCTACAGGCGCCGCAACGTGGTGGAACGGTGCTTCAACCGCCTCAAGCAGTGGCGCGGCATCGCCACCAGATACGGCAAGACCGCCCAGTCCTACCAAGCAGCCGTCACCCTCGCATCGCTCCTGCTGTGGGCGTGACACTTTGACGACAAGTCCTAGCCCGCCCCAGCCGCGCGCCGGGCGGGGCCGACCCGCATCCGAGAAAACCAAGCGGTAACCCATGACCGTCTCGTGGATGCCGCTCGACATCACCCCGCCCCGTCTGCCGCCCGGCTGGTGGATCTGCTGGAAGGAGGAGGCCTCGCACGACTACATCCGGGCCACCGGCCCCCTCCCGCCGCAGTTGGCCCCGGACGACATTCGACAGATGGGAAGATCGTCGTACCGACCACCTCATCCGCGCCCACCACACCTGGGACCGACCGACTCAGGAAGCCGCGCAACGGTGGCTCCTGCGGCACGGCCTGGACGACGGGGGCCGTTGGCGCCCCGACCTTGCATGACCCCGAAGCAACCACGCCCGGGGCCGCGCACCGCCTTGGCGGCGCGCGGCCCCCACGAGCACGAGAGAGTCCCATGGCCGCCCCATACACGCCCGACGCCCAGGAGATACTGCGCCTCCGCAGAGATTCCCACGACCGACGACCCGTCGAGTTCGAAGGCCGGCTCGTCTGCGGCGGGGACACGCCGGGGTCGCTTCACGTCTGCCTCCTGCCATACCGCAGGCGCTACGGCTGCCCCATGCACGGACACCCGCCCGGCGCAGGAGGAGCCCTCTTCACCCGCCTCTCCCCGTACGAGCCGTGGGAGCACGTCCTGCGCCGCGCGATACCCGACCTCGACCTGGCAGATCACCCCTACGACCAGGTCCGCGCCGAACGCCTGTGGCGGGCGGAGGACTGGCTCCTGCTGGAGGAGTACACCTCCCGCCGGCTCGGTGAGGACAACTGCGCCGTGGTGCAGAGCGTCGGATCATCCGGAGACGGGGGAGTCGACGTAGTCGCCAAGTCGCCGGGCCGCCACGTGATAGCCGTGCAGTGCAAGCACTACAACCAGCCCATCGACGCCACCACCATGAAGGTGTTCCACTACGACACCACCGCTGGCTGGGAGGACACCAAGGTCTGGCGGGAGACATTCACAGAGCCACCCCGCCACCGGCTCTTCGTCACCACCAACACCTTCGAGCCGACCGCCACCCGAGCCGCCCAGAGGGCCGGTATCCACCTGGTGGACGCGACGATCCTCGCCGTCTGGATGGGATTCAAGGTCCCCCTCAACCAGCTCCTCGGCATCGAACGCTGGTAGCCCCGACCGCCCGCGCACACCTGAAAGGCCCGGAACCTCACGGTTTCCTTTGTCGTGTCCGGGCTACTGCTCCCTCCGGAACGGGGCCAGCCACTCAGGCGTCGGCGACGAGCCGGACGGTCGCCTGCGGGGCCTGTCCGACACACGGCCGGGATCCTGCCACTCCTGCTGGTCCCAAGTCAGACCGGCGCCGTCAAGCCACGTCTCGGGGCCTCTCCAGCCCCCAGGATCGCACCTGTCACGCGGCCCCCGGGCCCGGGGCGGGTCAGCCCCGCCGCACGCCGTGGCGGCCCCCTGGGCGGGACGCCGCAACGCATCCGGGCAGGCCGCCACCGGCGGGCGGAACGTCCGGCACAGCGGCCGTGGCGGGCACGCCCATCAGCGTTGCAGCCCGTCGGTCGCCGCGAGATACACATCGACCAGGACCGCGGTGCGCGAAAAGTCGAAGTCCACACGAAGGTCCGCGTCCCTCACCAGGATCGAGCGTTGACCGGTCTCGGGGGGGGGGGGGGGGGGGGCCCGCCCCCCCCCCCCCCCCGCGGGGGGGGGGGGGGGGGGGGCGGGCGGGGGGGGGGGGGGGGGGGGGGGGGGCGCGGGGGGGGGGGGGGGGGGGGGGGGGGGGGGGGGGGGGGGGGGGGGGGGGGGGG
>NZ_JBEPFL010000057.1:0-32106 GCF_040301925.1 Streptomyces sp. NPDC000075 | reverse complement strand
GCCCCAAAGCCCCGCAGGTCGGCGTAGAGCTGGCCGTCGGGAAACGAGCCGCGGGTGCGGTGGGCGGCGTGCAGGGCCAGGGTGGTCTTGCCGATCCCGCCCATGCCCGAGAGCACGACGAGGGCCGGCATCCGGTCGGCCCCGGATGCCGCCAGCTGCAGGCACAGGGCGGACAGCTCCTCGGCCCTGCCGGTGAAGTCCGCGATGTCCCGGGGGATCTGGAACGGCGCCCCGCCCGGGAGCCGCCTGTCTGCGGCTGCTGTCCCGCCGATGCCGATGCCGTCGCCGTCGCCGTCGCCGTCCGCAGGGGGTACGGCCGGTGGCGGCGTGGCCGGGGTGGCCCCGCCGGTCATGCCGGCCTGCGACGGGTCGGGGTCGAGGAGGCCCTGGAAGACCTCCCGGGTGGCTGGGGAAGGGTCGATGCCGAGTTCGTCGGCCAGAGTGCCGCGCAGGACGTGATAGGCGGTGATGGCATCGGCAGCGCGTCCGCCCTGGTGCAGCGCGGTGATCAGCTGACGGTGGAACGGTTCGTGTAGCGGATGGGCCCCGGCGTAGTGGGCGATGTCCGCGGTCACCTCACGATGGCGGCCCGTCCGCAGGTGGTACTCGAAATCCAGCTCGACGGCCTGAAGATGCTGTTCGACGAGGTGCGTCACCTCAGGGGCCTCGTGGAAGGGCGGGTACTCGGCCAACGGTCGGCCACGCCACAGGGCCAGGGCGGCGCGGCTCGCCGCGCCGAGGGTCTCGTCGTCGGACGCGCGCAACGCGTCCTGGGCCCGGGGCAAGATGACCTGCGAAGACCTCCGCGTCCACTTCGCCGACGTGGACCCGCAGGACGTAGGAACCCTGGTTCGCCTGCAGCCGGCGGCTTGCCGGGCCCAGCACGGATCGCACCCGCGTGAGGTGGTTGTGCAACGACGCGAGCGCGGTGCGGGGCAACCGCTCACCCCACAGGGCGGCCATGAGGCGGTCGATCGACTGGGGAGTATTCGGGCGCAGGAGGAGAGTGGCCAGCAGTACACCGCCCTTCGACCCCGATATCTGCCGCCGCTCACTCTCGATGTGAACGGTCAGTTCACCGAGCAGCCCGAATCTCACGTGCATAGAAGAGGTTCCCCCCCCATGGGGCTCGTCGCCGGTGAAGCTCTTCTCGGTCGCAAGGAAAGATCAAGTAAGGGGCGGGACGGTTCCATGTCTCTCACCAGCCTTGACCTTCCCGTTACGCAACCCGGCCCGGTCCTCCCGAAGCCGGCGGGCTCGTCCGCCGGAGACCAAGTGGGCCGTGCTCGTCACGGTGGGAGACGGGCGTTCGGCGCGGCGGCGTCAGACCTCAGCCGCCCACCACGGGCTCGCCGCACGCGCGTGGCCCGTACGGGTGCTTCCCGGACGGGCCACGCGTGTGCGGGGCCGGTGACGCGCCCCCGTCAGGGAGAGACGACCAGGCTCTCGCCGGTGACGCGGGGACCCGGGGTTGCCGGGGCGGCCGGCGCCCGCGACCACTGGCCAACAACCCGGCTGCGGCATCGCCGTGATGGCCGGCGTCAGTGACGTGGCCCTGTACATCCGCCGACGCGGGACGGCGCCGGCGGCAAGGCGTCAGGCGGAGGCGGTGGTGCCGCTTTGAGGCGGGGCCAGTCGAGGACGTCAGGGATCGGGGCGCTGTTGCCGCGCCGCAGGGCGGTCCCGGAGCCACAAACACCGCAAGCCCGCTGTCGCCCGCCGCCAGCCGACCGCCGCCACCACCCCACCCACTGACAACGCCCCGTCCACGTGTGCGCGTGGGCGGGGCGTTGCCGCGGTGCTGAATGAGGCCGGTGTCAGGGCTTGGGCGTCACAAGCCAGGTGACGGAGTTCCCTGAGCTGACCGTGAGGGTCGCGGCGGGAAACTCGATCCTGACCCCGTACAGCTCGCCGACCTCGTTGTGGACCGCGTTGACGGTGAGAACCTCGTCGAGGCCCGGGTGCCCCAAGTCGTCGATGCGGGAGAACGTCCAGGACTCCGGCGGCCACGCCCACTCGGGCAGTCGCGGCCAGTCCCCTCCCGAGATACGGAGCGTCCAGTCCGTCCCGTTCCACAGTATGACGGAGGAGCCGGACGCGAGCACGAACTCGACCCCCTCGGCCAGGCCCGCCTCGCCCTCGGGGAGGTACTTCACGGCGAACGCCGCCGAGATGGTTTCGCCTTCAAGACCGA
Source organism: Streptomyces sp. NPDC000075 (assembly GCF_040301925.1). Classification (NCBI taxonomy): domain Bacteria; kingdom Bacillati; phylum Actinomycetota; class Actinomycetes; order Kitasatosporales; family Streptomycetaceae; genus Streptomyces; species Streptomyces sp. NPDC000075. The sequence goes on along the minus strand of NZ_JBEPFL010000057.1, from coordinate 29,912 downwards.
AGGACTTCCCCTCGCTCACTTCTTACAGCCGCAGGTCATGGGCGTGGCGCCGACATACCATCTGTTCAGCCCCTCGGTCATCGGGAAGAGCGTGACGAACTCACCGTTGGCCTTGGTGATCAAGAGATCCTCGCCCTTGCGGTAGAAGAGGTAATCGTCAGAGCCCCCGCCGTCAGGGTTGTAGGGGCCTTGGCGCACATCCTCGTGGTTCGCGCGTACATCCGCGATCTTGTCACGGTATGCCTGCCGCGCCGCCTGGTCACTGGGGCGCGCCCCGTAGTCCTTGGAGTGCTTGCCCCACTTCTTGCCGAACTGACCTTCGATGATGCTGAGGTCCGGGCCGCAGCTCGTGTTGTGGACGAGGACCGCGGTGTTCCCGGCGAGAACGTAATAGGTGTGAAGGTCTTCGACCGTCAGGTTGTAGGCGGGAGCCAGTCCGGTCCAGTGGCGGACCTGAGCGATCTCCGCCGTGCCACCTCCGGGAGTACGCAGGGTGTCCTGCGGGGTGAGGTCGGCCGCGGGCTTCCACGCCCGGGTGCTCTGGGACCAGAAGGGATGATGGCCGGTGGCGGTGAGCGAACCCCCGCCGCTGTCGGGCGTGAGGGTGATGTCCGTGAACTCGCGGTCCTCTGGCGTGAGGATCGTCGCGGCCACGCGGCGCTGGCCGGTGACACCCGTGTCCGGGTCGGTGGCCTGCACGGCATCGCCCACCCTGACCCGTTCAATGGGCCGTACGGTCCCGTCGCCCATCAGGACCCGGGTACCCGCCGGGAAGCTGTTCAGAGGTGACAGACAGGGCGGGAGCTTCCCGTACTTGGTTCCCTTGGCGATGCTCTCGATGCCCTCGTAGATCTTCTTGCCGATCTTGAGCTTGCCGACCGGCAGGACGCCCGCCGCTGCCATCACGCAGCCGCCGAGGGACGGTTCCTTGATGCACTTCTCGATGTCGGCAGCTCCGGAGAGCTCCCACGCGGCCTTGCCCAGGAGCTTGGCGAGTTCCGGGTCGGGCTTGCCGATCACGAGCTCGTAGTCGTCCCGGTTAAGGGCGCAAGGGGGCAGGCTGTCCCGGTTGTACGGGACGATGCAGGGCTTCTTCCTGTTCTTCTCGGCCTCGGCCTGTTGCCTCTGGATTTCCGCGGCTTTGCGCTGTGCTTCGGCAAGCTCCCTCTCACGCTTGACCTTGACATCGGCCCAGGCTTGAGAGGCCGCGGCCGCAGCCTCGTCCTTGCTCTTCCCTGCCTGGATGGCAGATTCCTGGGCGCGAGCGGCGGATATGTTCGCCTCACGGGCCGACTCGCGGGCGTAATTCGCGGAGAATTCGGCCTGAGCGGCGGAGGATTCAGCGGTGTCAGCCGCGTGGTTGGCATTGTTCGCCGCATTGCGGGCGGTCACGGCCGATGCCTTGGCCTGTTCGGCACTCTTGGTAGCCGCGTCGGCGGACTTCTTGGCGTTCGCCGCGTAGGTTTTGGCCAGCTCGACGGACTTGTCTGCCTCGGCGGCCCATTTCCTGGCATCAGCCTCGGCCTTGTTGGCGCGCGCCGCCGCCTCTGCGGCCCGCCAGCGCGCGGCCTGGGCCTTCGCGGAGATGATCTCGCCCTCGGCGAGCATCCGGCCTACCTGGAACCGGTGGTGATCGGTGAGGTCGTCCTTACGAGCGGCCGCGTACTGGCCGGAGACGACGAACTCGTGCAGCTTGGCCGGGGTGCCGGCGAGAGCGGCCTTCGCGGCCGCCCGCAGCTCGCCGTTGGTCTCGCTGCCGTCGGCGGCGTCCGGCCTGTTGGCCAGAGTGGAGGCAATGACCTCTTCGTCGCTCAGCCGGGCACTGTACTGGCCGACCTCGAGGAAGGCCGCCAGAGCCTTACCGGAACCGTCGGCGAGGGCGGCCTTGGCGTCTCTCTTGACGCTGACGCCGCCTTCGTTGTTCACCTTGGAGACGGCTACCGCGAGGTCGTCGGCGCCGACGGTGTACTGGCCGGTGGCGTAGAAGTCGGCGATCTGCTGGGGTGTGCCCTTGAGGGCCTCGACCGCGCCTGCCTGGACGGACGGGTACGGGCTGGCCACACTCAGCTGGGCGACCCGGTCGCGGGATTCCTCCAGGGTTGCCTTCTGCCAGCCGGTACGCAGGTACTCCAGTACTTCTGCGTCCGTGCCTCCCAGGGCTCGGCCCGCTGCCTCCTGGTGCCAGGGCCCGCGAAGGCTGAAGGCGTCCAGGGCGAGTCTGCGGCCCTTGACGGCGGTACTCGCGATGTCCACACCCGGCTTGGCGGCCTCGGCCGCCAGAGCCGCGGCGGTGCCGTCGAGGGCCCGGGCGTCGCGGGCCACCGTTGCGGAGGCGGAGGTCAGGCGCTCGGTCTGTTCCTTCTCCGAGCGGGCTCGTTCCAGGGCGGCCTCGCCGCGTGAGGTGAGATCCTCCTGCTCCACGTCGAGCGCGACCTTCTGGACCTGGTTCGCCGTGTTCACGGCCTTGGTCGCCGCCTCCGCGGCCACGCGTGCCGCGTCGGCCCAGGTACGGGCGTCGTCGGCGGCCTGTGCGGCAGTGCCCGCGTACTTCGCCGCGAGTTCGGCCGCGGCAGCCGCCTTCTCGGCATGCTGAGCCGCGTCCCGTGCCGCGTCGCGGGCGTCGAAGGCCTGCTGGGCCGAACGGCGGGCAAGGGCCGCGGCGTTGTTCGCCGCGCGGGTGGCGGTGTTGGCGTGGCGTCGGGCTTCCGCGGCGGCGTTGCGGGCCTCCGCGGAGTGGACACCGGCGGCCTCGGCGTGCTGGTTGGCCTCCTCCGCGGATGATGCCGCCGCATTCGCGTGGGCGCCCGCGCTGCGGGCGCTGTCGGCGGCGACACCGGCGGCCAGCGATGCCTCACCGGCCTTCTGTGCCGCGTCGGCGGACGTCTTGGTCAGGCGTGCGGCGTCACGGGCGTCCTTGGCGGCCTGGTTGGCGGCCTCCGCCTTGCTCGCGTCACCGGCTGCGGCGATCGCCGAGTTGTAGGCGTTGTTCGCGGCGGTCGCTGCCAGCGAGGCCGAGTTCGCGGTCTGGGCGGCGGCGATCGCGGCCGTGCGGGCTGCCCGGTTGGCGGCATTGGCCGCGCCGACGGCGAGCTGCGCGGCGGCGGCGGCCTCGCGCGCCGACTGTGCCGCCTGCTTCGACTTGTAGGCTGCCCGGTCGGCGTCCTTGCCCGCCTCCTGGGTCTCCTTGGCCGCCTTCGCCGCCGCGATCTTCGCGTTGTCGGCGGCGTCCACGGCCCTGGCCGAGGCTCGTTCGGCGTTCTTCGTCGCCGCTTCGGTCTGAATGCCCGCTTGCTTGGCCTGCTCGGTGAGCTGGGCGACGGTGGCGTGTTCCTGGTCGCGGTTGCGGGCGACGTACTGACCCACCTCCAGGAACTCGGCAATGTCGTCCGCGGATCCCCGGAGAGCGTTCTTGCCTGCGAGCTTCATGTTCGGCCCGCCGGAGTTGATCAGCTTCGAGACCTCGACCTCGTTGTCGGTCGCCCGTGCCTCGTACTGCCCCGTCTCCAGGAACTTCGCGACGGCGTCGGGACCGGCCTTGAGTGCCGCCTTGCCCGCCTCCTGCACACTCGGACCGCCGAAGTTGATGACCTGGGAGGTCTCCACCTCGCGGTCCTCCGCCAGCGGCCCCTGCCACCCGCTCCGCATGAACTCCTGGAGTTCTTCGGGTGTGCCCTTGAGCGCCGTCTTGGCGGCCGCACGAACGGCCGGGCCGCCGGTGCGGAAGATACGGCTGGCATCGATGTAGTCGTCGTCGTACTGGATCTCGGGCATTTTGGCGAGGAACGCCTTGACGTCCTCGTCACCGCCCAGGAGTGCCCTCTCTGCGGCCGCCTGGATTCCGGCGCCACCGTGCTTCCACGCCTGAACGACGTAAGCGCGATCGGAGGACGGCTGGTCAGTTCCGTCCCAGTCGGCTGCGGAGGCCGGTGACGCCCCGAGGAGACCCACGGTCAGTGCCAGGGGAAGTGCGATGCCGCAGAAGCGGCGGAGTCTTCTTCCCGATCCCCTCGGCAATGTTGCGGAGTTTATGACTCCGGATATATCTGTGCGCCGTCGCATGCGGCGGCCCCCCTGCCCAATCTCGTCCCGCGCGATGCGCGGGCATGCGAGAGGAACGCTCGACCGCCGATACGGTGGAGCGCACCTCGTAGGAAGTGTGATCTGCCCGATGCGCTCGAAGGAGACCCAAAAGGCCTCCACGGAGCAGAGCTTGATGATCTGCCGGGATATTACATGTGCTTTACTTACGCGAAATCCGGGGGGTGTTGCAGTCCCTCCCGTCACCCATGCACTAAGGAACATCGTGGCGATACCTCGTGCCCGCAGGGCACTCCCCACAGGTCTCGTAGGGGCGACCGCCGCCCTTGCCGGCATCGCGAGTCTCGGTGGCGTTTACGTGGCCCCCCAGGCCGTGGCCGCCGGTTCGGCCGACCTCCCGGCTGCCGTCGAGGACCTCTCCTACCCGGACGCGGCACGGATCCTCGCGGAGCAGAAGATCACCCTCAAGCGCGGCGACGGCCGAATCGTCTTCGCCGACTGCGCCGTCGGCACCCCGGACATCGAGGTCAAGTCCCGCATCGCGCAGAAGAACTTCTGCTTCGACGTGATCGGCAACCAGGGGGGCTGGCTCACCCTCGAACTCCCCGACGCTTTCGGCATCTGGACCGAGGCGTACCCGGTCAAGGCGAAGATCACCGCCGATGGCCACGAGACGGTCGTCGACGCGCCGGCCAACGACTACAAGCCCTTCGGCGAGGCCGGGGACTCCGGCACCCGCTCGGTCCTCGTCGAGCTCCGCGTCCCCGCGGGCACCGGCACCGCCTCCACTCCGGCCGAGCCCGCCGCGCAGCTTCCCTTCAGCGCCAAAGTGAACGTCGGCACCCAGACTTCCTGCACCGGCACGCTCGTCTCGCAGCGATGGGTCCTCACCGCGGCTTCATGCTTCGCCGCCAACGGCAAGCCCGCCGCCGGAAAGCCCGCCGTCCCCACCACGGTCACCGTTGGTCGCCCCGACCTGACGCAGACGGCGAAGGGCGCCGTGCGCACGGCAGTACAGCTGGTTCCGCACCCCGACCGCGATCTGGTCCTGGTCAAGCTGAACACCGGTGTCGCGGGCGTCCGCCCCGTTGACCTGGCCTCCACCCCGGTCACCGCCGGTCAGACCGTGACGGCCGCCGGCTTCGGCCGGACGAAGACCACGTGGGTGCCCGAGACGCTCCACGCCGGGGCCTTCACCGCCACCGGCGACGCCTCCGCCGACGTCTCCCTGAGCCCGTCCGGCGACAGCACCCTGTGCCCGGGCGACGCCGGTGGCCCGGTGCTGCGCACCGTCGGCGAGAACCAGGAGCTCGTGGCCATCACCGCCAAGGCGGGCCCTGCCGGGTGCCTCGGCGCCCCCCTTGAGGAGACCCGCAAGGGTGGCACCGCCACCCGCGTCGATGACATCCGTGCCTGGGTCTCGAAGAACGCCGATCCGGTTGCCGGCGACATGACCGGCGACAACCTGCCCGACATGGTCGCAGTTGACGACGAGGGACAGCTGCGCCTGTACCCGGGCAACGGCAGTGGTGGCTTCAGCGCACCGGTTGAGATCGGCACCGGCGGTTGGGGCGGCGCCCAGGTCACCCACCGGGGCGACTGGACCGGTGACGGTATGGAGGACATCGTCGCGGTCGTCGGGGGCGAACTGCGCGTCTACCCCAACCGCGGCGACGGAACACTCGCCGCTCCGATGAAGATGGGCACCCTCTCCACCGCCGCCCGCATCGTGGGCATCGGCGACGCGACCCACGACGGCCAGCCCGACCTCGCGGTCAGCTACGACGACAAGCTCTGGATCTACCCCGGAATCGTCGGCGCCGCCCCCAAGCACGGGACCCCCGTTCAGATCGGCACCGCCGGCTGGAACGTCATGACGCTGATCGCCCCCGGTGACGCCACCAAGGACGGCCGTCCTGACCTCCTCGCCCGCGACACCCGCGACGGCAAGCTCTACCTGTACCCCGGCCAGGCCAACGGCTCCCTCGGCGCCCGCGTCGAGTACGGCCGCGGCTACACCACCGCCTACCGCCCCCTGATCGCGGGCGGCGCGGACGCCAACCGCGACGGCGTCGCCGACGTATGGGCCACCACCGACGACGGCACGCTCCTCTTCTACAAGGGCGGCACCGGCGCCAACGGTCCGGTCGACGGCTCGAGCATCGAGGTCGGCAGCGGCGGCTGGGGCCGGATCAAGTCCATCAGCTGACCCACGGGAAGTCCCCGCTGCCGTTGCGGCAGCGTGGTGCCCCGGACCCCTGGGCGGGTCCGGGGCACCACGCATTCACGGAGCGTGCGGGCCGTCGACCGGAACGGCCGGAGACGGGCCACGGTCAGAACACGCCGTCTGCCACCGAGTGGCACGTCGACGGGACGACGCGCACGCCCAAGGTGACATGCCCGCTCTTCTCCGAGCCCCCGCGGAATGATCTTCGGGTTGGATGGCACTCCGTGTACTGATCCGGGGTTACGGGTGGTTCGGGGGAAGCCGTGGGTCGACGACGGCGTGCGGGCCTCAGACCTGGCAACGCCTCATCTTCCCGCAACGCCTGCAGCCATCCGGCAGCAGCTCTCAAGGAGTTCCCATCCGTGTCACCTCTCAGCCGTCGCTCCTCGCTGGCCGCCATGGCCTCAGCCGCCGTCGCAGGTCCGCTGTTCTCCTCCATCGGCACCGTCCGGGCGGCGACCGCCACGGAGCCGGCGGCGGCCACGCAGGGCGCTCAAGCGGTGCCGACGGCGGCGGCCACCGCCACCCCCGCACCGGGGACGGCCGGCCTGCCCGAGCAGGTCTGGTACCCGCAGTTCAAGGAAGCCGTCCTCACTGCCAAGGCCCTTCCCGGAACACCGGCACGGCTCCAGGTCTCGGACCCCTACGGCGTGCTCGCCACGCTGACGGCAGGGGCGCGGACCGTCACGGTGCGCGGGCCGCAGCGGCGCTTCACGGAGCAGAAGCGGCCGTTCATCGACCGCTTCGACCGCAAGGTGGAGAACGCGGGCGGTGAGAAGCCCGTGGACGGGGACCCCGGGGGGTGGGGGCCCTCCATCGGGGGCGGGAACTGGGCCATCGACGGGTTCGCGTCGCTCCACTCCGACTACCGGGTCGACGGCCAGTCCGGCCGCATCCTGCTGGCTCGTGACAACCGGACCCGCTACGTCTACCTCGTCGACAACGACATCGCGGATGTCAACGTCACAGCCGTCGTCGGCTTCAGTGAGGCGCCGAGCGGCGCGCCCTTGTCGATCGGCCTGACCTGCGGGTTCACGGACATGAACAACCACTATCGTGCCAGAATCATCGTCTCCCCCGCCCCTAAGGCCGAGGTACGGCTGATCCTGGAGAAGGCGGAACAGGACCTCGTGACCGTGCTGGGAGGTTCCGCCCAAGCCGATTCGGTCTTGCTGGCCACCGGCTTCACCCCGGCCGACCGCTGGCGGATCCGTCTGCAACGGGAAGGGCACAAACTGCGGGCGTCCGCCTGGCGTGCCAGTGCCGCCGAGTCCACCGCGAAATCGGTCGAGGCGACGGACGCCCGGTTCGCCAAGGGTCATGTCGGGGTACGGGCGCTCGCCTCAGTGGGGTCCGCCGGTCTCCCCGTGGATGCCATCGTCGACGAGTTCGAGGTCGAGTCCTGCAGGTGGCTCAAGCCTCCCGTGGTCACCCACTCGACCTGGGTCAGGATCCTGCCCGCGCCGTTCGAGGGGGTATGGACCCCGGAGCTGGAGAAGCAGATCCGCACCTGGGCGTCCGACATCTCTCCGGACGCGCTCGCATACGGCTCGATGTTCCTGGGATCCGTGCCCGCCATCACCTCCCCGGCCCTCGGCGGCGCGCAGGTGCTCGGGCAGGCCACCTACGGGCCCAGGGACCCGGACGCCCCCGACTCCGGCCGGCTGGACATCGGCGCCGACTTCCACGACTACATGGACCGGGATTGGAACTTCCCGACCGGCGAGCACGGCGACAAGCCCGAGCCAAAGCCTGGCAGCGACCGGCCGGTGGGCAGCCTCGACTGCTCGGGCTTCGTCCGCATGGTCTTCGGCTACCACATGGGCATGCCCATGGGCCTCAAGCAAGACCCCGCCACGTACCTGCCCCGGACCAGCCACACCATGGCGGTTTCGGGACCAGGCGTCATCGTGGCCCAGTCCTCCGCCCCGCCCGGGGCGGGCAAGAGCAACACGTCGTACGACGCGGTGCCGCCGTCGATCACCCCCGGCCTCCAGATCGGCGATACGGTCTACTTCAACGCGGAGCCTCCGAAGAAGGGCGACGACCGTCCCGACATCGACCACGTCGCCATCTACCTCGGTACGGACCAGGACGGCGACCACCGCTTCGTCTCCAGCCGCAAGACCCCCGACGGCCCAACCATGGGCGACCTGGCGGCCCGGTCCCTCCTCGGTGTACCGGACGGCGGCTACTACTCCAGGGCGCTGCGCGTCATCCGCCGTTTCTGATGGTGTATCAACCCGGTGTCACCTTCCCGTCCCAGGGCCGCCACGGGCCGTCGCGCGCAGGCGAATGGCCAGGATCCGGCCGGCGCCTGGTGGAGGGTGAGGCCGCCTCCTTCCGCTCTGGCCGGGCCCTGGACGGGCCCGGCCAGGCCCATCCGGCACCATGACCCGATGGCCTCCACACCCACGAGCCCCGACCCCGCGATCCCGGACCCCGCCGCACCGGAGCGTGCCCCCGTCCGGTCGGCCCGCACCCGCGCGGCGGCGGTGGCGGCCGCCGCGCTGACCGTCGGGGCGGGGCTGGGGCTCAGGGCGGTGGCGGAGGGGGACCTGGCCAAGTACGGCGGCGATGCCCTGTACACCGTCCTGCTCCTGACGCTCGTCGTCGCGGCCGCCCCCCGGCTGTCGCCCACGCGGGCCGCCACGATCGCGCTCGCCACCAGTTGGGCGATCGAGTTCCTCCAGCTCACTCCGGTGCCCGCGGAGCTCTCCCGGCGCAGCATCCTCGCCCGCCTCGTGCTCGGCTCCGCCTTCAACGCCCCCGATCTGGCCTGGTACGCGGTCGGCGCCGCCGCGGGCTCGCTGATCTACTCCATGTTGCGGCGGCGACCCGGCGCAGCGCCGGCACCGGCACCGGCGCGTGCTTGAGGCGTGCCGTGGTGGGGGGCGAATCCGCCGTCGGAGTTGCTGTCCCCTCCCAGCGCGGGCGTGCCCATCCTGGATCGCAGGTGGGGTGGGAGCCGTCGTCAACGGTGGCGCGCGAGCCGCCCTGACGCGCACCGGCCCGGCCCCGCGACGAGGGCCGGGCCGGTGCGCTCCGACGGGAACCGCGGGTGTCAGCGCAGCGTGAAGGGTGCCACGTGGGTGGTGGTGTCGGCCCCGCTGATGGTGAATTCGAGGTTGTAGTTGCCGTTCGGCAGGTTCTGCGTGCTGACGGGAAGGCTGTAGGAGGAGAGGAGGTAGTTGAACCGGCCAGTGACCGGCCTGGTGACCGGTCCGGTGATACGGCTGGCCGTGAGCGTGATGTTCGGGCTGGAGAGGTTGTTGCCGTTCGCGTCGCAGATCTGCAGGCTGATCACGACCTGGCCGAGCAGCCGGGTGGGGCGGCTGGGGTCGTAGAGCAGGCAGATCCGGTACGCCACGTTGTAGGTGACGGTCTTGGTGGACGGGTTGGTGGCGTTGTCCGTGGCGTTGACCGTGAACGTGCGCCGGCCGAGCGTGGAGGTGTTGACCGGGCTGCCGTTGGGCACCGTGCCCACGCAGCTCGCCACCCCGGAGACGGCGTCCGTGCACGAGTAGGACGCGGTGACCGGCTGGCGGTACAGATAGGTGCCGGCCGCCGGACGGACGACGGTGATCGTCGGCCCTGCGGTGTCGAGCCGCACGGTGATCGTCTGCGGTGCGGAGGTGTTGCCCGCGTTGTCGGTGGCGGTGTACGTCACGGTGGTCACGCCGTCCACCGTGATCGGGACTGCGGCGCCGGCTCCGGAGACGACGGTGGATGCGATCGGCTGGGCTCCGCTCGCGCTGTAGGTGATCTTCTGGACCCCTGAGGCGCAGGCTCCGTCCGAGGCGCTGATGTTGACGGTCGCCGGGCTGTTCGTGTTCCAGCCGGCGCCGTTCGGCGCGGGAGAGATGCTCGCGGAGACGGTCGGTGCGGTTGTGTCCGGGTCGTAGGTGAACCTGCCGGCGTCGGTGACCGGGCTGGTGCCGTTGGCGTTGGTCACGGTGACGTCCACCGTGCCCCGTGCCTGCGGGGGCACGTCCGCGGTCAGTTCCTCGGGCCCGGTCACGTGCGCGAACGGGGCCTCCACCGAGCCGAACCTGACGGTGGCGCCGGTGGGGAACTCCGTGCCGCGCACGGTCACGGTGTTCACGCACTGGGCCAGTTCGGGCGCGTGGTTCGGGGTGACGCTCGTGACGGTCGGCGGGGACAGCGTGACGCGGTCCATCGCGGTGCCCCAGTCACCGCCGAAGATCCCGGTGTCGGCGATGGCGCCGATCTGCTGGACGGTCCAGACGTCCTTGGGATTGCTGGGGTCGCGGGCGGTTCCGGAGTAGTCGCCCCAGCGCAGGTCGGTGCCGCAGTTGCACGAGTAGGCCTGGGTGCCCGCTGCGTAGAAGTCGCCGAAGGTCCTGGCGGGGAAGTTGCCGCCCGGGACTGCGATGGCCACACCGGTGGGGAACCTGCCGGAGGAGGAAGCGGTGAATCCGGAGAACAGGTCGTCCTCGTCGTTCAGGGCCACCGAACCGTAGTAGAGGTATCCGCCGACGAGGCCGAGGTTGATGTTGGTCGCGAGGGTCTGGGTCGCGCCGGTCGCGACCTGGACGTAGCGGAGGCAGGAGCGGTCCCCGGTGTCGCCGGTGGGCGTGCACTGGACGTTGAAGACGCCCCAGAGGTGGTTGTTCTGCCAGGCGACCGAGAGCATCCGGTCGTCGTTCGTCGCGATGGTGGCGTCGCCCCCGGGCGGCTGATCCGCGCATCCCCTTGGGCCGCCGCACTTCGGTGGTGGGGCCGTGCTGCCGATGGCGATGGTGTTCTCGGTGTGGGTGACCGTGCTGACGCCGGGCACGCCGGTGAACGTGTGCACCACCAGGTTGGTGGGGTCACGCGGGTCGTGCTCCATCGCGAGCTGGTCGTTGATCCCCGACAGCGAGGTGGCCGGGACGACCTGGAACCGGCCGGTGTCCTGGACGAACGTCGTGAAGCTGACCGTGCCTCCGGCCAGCAGGTCGGCCTTGTTGGCGACCACGCTCACCTCGCCCAGGTACGAATCCGGATCCGTCTCGGGTTTTGTGAGGTCGTAGTTGTTCCAGCTCAGTGTGACCTTGTCGTTGCTGTAGCCGAGCTTCGGCTGGTCCTGCCGGATGTTGGAGGTGTTGCTCCCGGCGATGTAAACGGTCCAGTGCCCGCGAGGGTCGGAGCTGTCGCTGACCGCCACGTCGTTTTCGTCGCCGCCGGCCAGGACTCCCTCGTACGCGGCGAAGAAACGACCAGACCCCGCGTCGTAATGCACGCGCGGATCCCCGCCCGTGCCCGCCGCGAAGCCGAAGAACTCGCCCAGGTCGAAGGGCGTACCGACGGCGTTGCCGGCCTTGTCGTAGACCTGGCCCGAGCGGTTCACGAACTGCACGATGTAGGTGGGGCCGACCGCAAGCTGAGTGTCAGACGGAGGGACGGAGTCCACGTTACCGAGCGTGCTGAAGGTCTTCAGTTGCTGGATGACGGCCGTGGACGGCGCCGCCTTCGGGGATGCGCCAGTCTTCGGGGTCAGGGTCGCGGTGGTGACCGGCAGAGTCGGCTGCCTCATCGGTCCCACCGGCGCCGGGCCCTTCGGAGGGGCGAGGTAGGGCTGCACCTGTGGCTTGGGGACGCGCTTCGGCCGGGGCAGAGTGCGCACGTCCACGCGCTGCTTCACCTTGACCCTCGACAGCTTCCCCTCACCGTCCGCTCGCGACGGGCTGCTGGCCGTGGGGGGAACGCCGGGACGCGGCTCGGCCGCCGCCCCACCGGCGGGTGCGGTCACCGTGAGCGTCACGGCGAGTGTGAGGAGCAGGGCGCGCGGCCAGCCGCGTACGGCGTGCATCACGCGTCGGTTCACTCGGAGAAGGCGTCTCGACGACACGCGCTTCCCCCTTCAGTCCTGGTCGGAAGTGCGGTCCCGCCGGCGGATCGGCAGCGGGCGGTCGTTGTCCTGCGGTACCCGATGATCACGGGCATGTGTCTAGCGCAAGGACCCACGGCGCCGGTCGCGCTTGTGCTGCGGCGTGCCGACGCGTCCCCCTCACGGGCCATGCCGGGCTGGGCAGCAGACAGGCACGACATCAGCCGCTCCGCGCCCACCAGGTCGCACTTCGCGGGCTACGGCACAGCACTGGCAGAACCCGGCCCGGCTGAAGGCCGTGATCGATCGTTGGGACCAAGAGGACGACAACCACCACGTCCGGACCTGGTCGCACACGATCGGCGAATGCTTCGCCGCCGAACAGCCGCTGCTGGCACCGCTGCCGGAAGACCTCTTCGAGACCGGTCGGCTCTCCACGCCGCGGGTCAACCGATGCAGCCGGTTCCGCGTCCGGATGAACCGCTACTCGGTCCCGTCCGCCCGCCTGATCTGCAGAACCGTTCGCGTCATGCTCCGCGCCTCCAGGCTGGGCCCCGTGCCCTCTCCGGCCGGCCAACACCTTCACCGAGCCCCGCCTCTGCGCGGCCATCGTCGACCGCCTCACCTTCGGCGGCAACGTCATCGAAACCGGCACCGACTGAGCCCCGATGGAGCAGCACTCACTGAACGCATCCAAGGGACCCGAGACTCGCAGCACCCACTGATCCATCCGGGCTGCGAAGTCACGTGCTGAGGAGATGTCCGAGGCCGGCAGAGTCCGAAATCCTCAATGCCGTCGAAGAAGTCCACGTTAGCCCAGCCACCGCGAAACAGAACCACCTGCAGTTCGGCCTCCGCCGAACCCGAGATCACCACCCCGAGGGAGTCGGGATCGTTCACCCGAGCCCTGTCGGTCTCCAGAGGCTGGGGCCACTTCGCCTCCCCATCCCTCAGGTCATCTCTCCGACTTCAAGGCCGGCCGACCTCCACCGCTCGACGCAGTCGAGCAGCAGTGCAGCCGCTTCGTCAAGATCAACAACTCTGTCCATGAAGGGATCATCCCTCATAGATAGAGCTCAGCAGCCCGGAGCATGCAGTCGGCTATCGCCTCACAACACTCGCAGCGAAGGCGCCGCGCGGCTGCGACCATCGTCGAACGTCGGAGGTCAACGCCCGGAAGCACCGCACCGTCTCGATCTGGCGGGACCCGCCGGACGAGCTGGGCTCATTTGCAATGGACGGCACCTGGGAACGGATTCTTGCCGTGTTTCTGGCGTCAGCCGACGACGCTGACGACATCGGCTGGACCGTGTCAGTGGACTCCACCGTCTGCCGGGCCCACCAGCACGCCGCCGGAACCAAGGGGCACGATATCGGGCTGAACCCGACGACCACGGACTCGGACGTTCCTGCGGCGACCTGAGTACTCAAAGAGGATCTTGTCCGTGCAAGGTTGTTTGGTACCTCGGGCGTGACGTTGGATCGGGTCATTACGCGTGTGAGGATCGTGCTGTGCGCGCCTGTATGTAGTGCAGTGGTGCGCGTGCACAAGGTCGAGCGGGGGTGCTGGAGTGTTCGCGGGGAGAACAGCGCGGCTGGTGGTCAGCAACGACGGCGAGGAACCGCTGGAGCTGACGGTGGAGCCTTGGGCAGACGCCCACCAGATCCCGCCGAAAGAGACCTGCGTCGTTGTCACCCACTCGCCCGCGGGAGATGAAACGTGGGGCGGGACGTCGTACGGCGACGAGCCGTTCGAGGTTGAACACCGGCCGGATTCGGTCACGGTGTGGGCGAACGGCCACTGCTTCCACCTCAGCGACAGGCAGGGTAACGCGATCTACGCGAACGAATACGGGGGCGGGTGCCCTGCCCAGAACCCGGTCGTCTAAACAATTAGTTGTCCTGGTGGAATAGCGATTCAGGGTGGTTCGGGGGGCGGATCATGGCCTTGGAGCGGGCCGGGTGCGGGTGGGTTTCGTAGTGGCGGGCGAGACGGCGGTGGTTCATGAACCAGCCGAAGGTCCGCTCGACGACCCAGCTGCGGGATGACCTTGAAGCCCTTCTGGCCGGGCTCGCGGTGGACGACTTCGACGTCGATGCCGAGGCGGGCGCCGTGATCGATGGCCTTGGTCCGGTATCCGGTGTCGGCCCAGGCCTTGGACACGCGGGGGTGGGCCTTCGCGATCCGTGTGAGCACCTGAATGCCGCCGACGTTGTCGAGACACTGGAGCCACCGGCTGAGACGTTGCCGAGGTCTTGACGCTCTGCGCGTCCAGCACACACGCACCCGGCCGCCGACAGCCCTGTCGCTACAGGGCGCGAACAGGGGCGCGCGGGAGCGCTTTGGGCTACTGCAGGTCTGTACTTGGCTGGCGACGCCAGTCCCAGCCTGGATGCTGGTCCAGCAGCGCCACGAACTCATGCGCCAGCAGGATTTCGTGGTGGTTCGTATCGATAAGACCGTCGAAACCATCAAGCACACTACGGAGGAAGGCTCGGGCCGCGTCCATGGACTCGCACGAGACGTAGACCCCGTACGGCTCACCAATCCGGGATCTCACCTCTTCGAGCTCGTCCGGCTCGTAGTCCGCCAGGATCCCGCCTGAGAGGTCGAGGTGGTACGAATACCCGTGCCAGTGGAGCCGCTCGTCACCGGTCGCAGCGTCCGGCGCGAGGCCCAAGGAACGGATCGGCCCCTCGAGCAACGGGCGTCGCTCCACAGGGGCAAGAACGATCACAGACGGCCAGGACACAAGGCGCCACCTCCGAAGCGACAGTATCCGAGCAGTTCCCTCAGGTGCCGTCTGGCTCCGGCGCGGGACCAAGGAGACTCGCCCCAGGATTACCCTGCGGGCGGCAGGGGACTGTCAGTAGGCGGTGACAAGATCACCTGCATGGGTTCCGTACGAACAACTCCGCCGCGTCCTGTCGAGGTCACAGAGGTCTTCCCCGAGCTGGCTCCGTTGGCCCGTCCTGCGCTACGGCTGCATCCGCGTCCGGGTTCGCCTTCGGTCAGGGACAGCTCGGTCGGCGGCCCGCTGCTGTGGCCGGCGCAGGAGCCGTGGCCGCACTGTGAAGATGCGCACCTGCACGTGGACAGCGGTTTTCGTCGGTCCCCGACCGAAGTGCGACTCGAGAGAGCCTTGCAGCTCAGGTGGCGCCCCGACCGCCCGGCTCCCACGCTCACGCCCGCAGAGGAGGCGCTCAGGGAACGGAACGCCGCATGGCTCGCCGAACGGCTCGAAGCCGGCTCTCCCCGGCCCGCCGACTGCCCGGTCCCGATGTTGCCCGTGGCTCAGCTGTTCCTGCGTGACATACCCCTGTTGCAGCCGCCGGGGCGGGCCGATCTGCTGCAGATCCTCTGGTGCCCTTACGAGCACGAACCGGATTACAAGCCGGCGACCGCACTGTTCTGGCGGTCGGCGGCCGAGGTCGGCGAAGTCCTCGCCACACCGCCGGAACCCTACGAGGCGGACTACCCCGGTTACGTGCCAGAGCCGTGCGTGCTGGCGCCGGAAGCGATCACCGAGTACCCCAACAGCCTGGAACTGAGCCCGGAGCTGCAGCTGATGCTGGCTGACTGGAGCAGGTGGCGGGCATCCGGCGCGGATGTGGACAGCTCCTACGCGAAGCATCCGCAGGAGTTCTACTCCACTCATCTGGGCAACGCACCCGGCTGGAAGGTCGGCGGCTGGTCCCCCTGGGGCCGCACCGACCCGGAACCCCAGCACTGCGCCGTCTGCGAGACACAGATGATCCCGCTCCTGACCATCGCTTCCTGGGAGTGGGACGGTGACGAGAGCCGCAGCTGGGTGCCGCTGGAGGACCAGGCCGCCGCGGCCGGCTCGTACTTCGCGGGCCAGGCCCCTTCCCAGCCGACGAGGGTGGAAGTAGGCAGCACGGACAACATGCAGATCTACATCTGCCCGGCCTCCCCCGAGCATCCACACACCGATCTGATCCAGTGAGCCCGTTACCCCTTGAACGACAGTCCTCTCTTCGAGACTGCGAACTCAGCCGAGAGGGCCAGGTCAGGTTCCGGAGGCGGGTCCGTAGAGGGCTTCCGGCTTGCCGGTCATCAGGGCCCAGTAGCGGTCGCCGAAGGACCAGTGCCACCACTCGGTCGGGTAGTTGACGAGCCCGGCGGCGGTGAGCGCACGGCTGAGGGTGGCGCGGTGCAGCCGGGCTTCGTGGGAGAGACCGTCGGCGAGGGTGTAGCAGCGGCCCCCGCTTTCCTCCGGGCTGGCGTTGACGCGGGTGCCCATGTCGAGCTCGGTGCCGTCCGCGTCCACCAGGGTCAGGTCGACGGCCGCGCCGGCGCTGTGCGGGGCGATCTCCGGCGGTGACACGTACCGGCTCGCCTGCGACCGGAGCTCCTCCGGCGGCCAGTCGCCGTGGGCCGCGCGCAGCTCGGCCGCGTACTCCTCGAAGTACCGCTGCTGCAGTGCCGGCGGCCGGAATCCTTCGACGACGAGGAGACGCAGTCCTTCGGGGAGCAGCAGCTGCGCCTGCAGGAGCCGGTCGAGAACGCCGGAGCGCAGGTGCGCGAAGGCGTACGCGGGATCGGAGCGGCTGTCATCGAGGAGGAGCTCTCCGCCGGAGCGGACATCAGCCAGGGGTTCACCGTTGTCCGAGACCGGGATCGCGGCGACCCGTGGGTCGGACATCAGGACGATGCTCATCTAGACCTCCCCGTCCCAGGTGTGGAAGTACGCAGGGATCCCAGGGCGGCGGGCGGCCATCACGGCCTCGACCCGGGTGTGGTCGCGTCCCGGCATCAGGCCCTGCCGCTCGGGAACAGCCAGGGCACGGACTTCGTGGTGCTCGTCCGGGTCCAGCACGATACCCGCAGCCTGCCCTGGGGTGAGCCGGCCGCCGTCGCACACCCGCCCCACGGTGGCCGGCGGCCAGTCCCCGCACGGCTGCCCGGACACGGTGGCCCGGAACTTCTTGGGGTCCCTCGACGCGGAGGCCGCTCTCCGCCCGTCACGCCCGCACAGCGGTTGCCCAGGGTCGCCCGGTTCGGTGACGCCGCCCGGCTGCCAGGGGCGGGCGCTGCGGTACGTGGCCCGGAGCCGGACGGGCCGGGCGTGCTCGTCGGTGAAGAACACGGCACCGCCGACCGTGGCCTTCGAAAGCGTCACAGCGAACTCCTCCGGAGGCAGCCGGTTCCGTTCGACGAGGGAGGGGAAGCGCATCATCCGCATGAGTGCCAGGTCGGCAGGGGCCTTGGCGTGGCCGCAGCGCCGGTGGGCGGGGTCAGTCGCGACCGTGTGAACCCGCACGGCTCGGCCCTCGGGGTGCTTCGGGGCAGGAAGGATGGGGTGGACCACGTCGAGTGCGCAAGTGGCGAGCCCGCCGGGGCGGGAGTCGACGACGTACGCGCGGGCGACACCGCCTTCCTGAAGGCGTAAGGCGAGCTGGTCGGTACATGTGTTGATCCGGGGTCGGGGCATGGGGGCCTTTCTCGAGCGGTTCGAAGTACCGGACAGAATACGGACGTTGGGTTCGAATGTAACGAAGCACCCGGACAGGCCCCCGAGAAATCGGCCGCCGACTGGAAGGATCCAGATGAACCGCCGGGACCGCTACCCGTAGGCCCGCGCCGCCGTCATCTCGCCGCCTTCAACCTTTCCGGCCACCGCCCTCACCGGTGCCGCTCAGCAGACCGAGGCCCTCGGCCAGCGCGGCGTCGTCCTGCCGCACCCACCCATACGGCATCGGCCGGCTCGTGGCCGGGTGCGGGCTGGCTGGAGACGACGAGAGCGGCCGGTGGGATGCCGTACTCCGTCTCGAGCCGTACGCCGACCTCGTGGGCGACCGAGGCACCCATGCTGTGGCGGGGCGAGGGTGTCCCGGGCGGGCCCTCCACCGTACGCGCAGGCCTGGGCGACCGCCGACGGGTCCAGCCAGTCTCGACGCCGCTCACGGGCGTCGCACGGGTGATCTCGGGGGTGGCCCGGTGGTGGTGCCCGGCCCCGGCACGTCGGGCGAGCTCGCCTTCGAGCGGAAATCATGGGCAGGGTTGCCAGCTCGGTCCGCTGCGGCGGCGGTCTGTATCAGCGCGCCGCGGCAACCGAGTCGGTGGTCCCGTGCCAGGTCCTGCGGTAGCCCTCACGGAGGGGCCGCCGACGAGGTCGAGCACCTTCGACGCCGCAGCACCGCCCGCCCGGCAGTCGCCCTGCCATTCTCGATGAGCACTGCGATGTCCAAGTCGCCGCTGGCAATGGCTCTCCCGGTAGCCGTGGAGCCGGCGAGAACGACGGAGAGCGCTTCTGGGAATTGGCTGCGGACGAGACGTCGCGCCTGCTCGATGGGGTCTGCATGCTGCATGGCGAGCCGATTCCACGTGGCATGGTCCGAGTGGGCTTGTTCCTGTTTGGCGGACAGCGGTCGAGGTAGTACGAATACCCGTGCCAGTTGAGCCGCTCGTCACCCGTCGCAGCGTCCGGCGCGAGGTCCAAGGAACGGATCAGCCCCTCAAACAACGGCGGCGCAGCGAGTCCACCGTGTGATGTACCGAGGTCCGCTTCTCGGCTGCGGCCCAAGGCCGGCTCGCCGCCTCCCCAGGTGCTCGGTGAGTCTTCGTCAGGAACCGTTCCGGATGTGGGTTCGTCCCTTCCCGTCAAGGAGTCCCCACCGGTGACGGTCACGGGGCGTTGACGGGGGGCGGGTGCGCGCGGATGGCGGGGCTCAGGGGCAGAAGGAACGGTACGGCGGTCCTGGTGGTGGTGCTGGCCGCCGTGGCTGTGGGCGGCTGGTTCCTGTACGACCGGTTCGGCGGCCCCGCCGAGAGCCGGGCGGCGATCACCGAGGCCTGCGAGGGGATGGTGGACCCGGGCGCGTTGATGCGCTTCGCCGGCAGCGGGAGGAAGGTGGAAGCCCGGTCCCCGGGGGACCGCGTGTGCCTGCTCACCCGGGAGGTGACCTTCGAGGGCGAGAACCAGATGGAGGACTTCTTCTCGCTGTGGGTGGTCGCGTCCCACGACGCCGAGCCGGGCGAGAGCCGGTTCGCCTTCACCGACCGGTCCGTCACGGTGACGGCGAAGTGCGCCGATCCGGCCCGGTCGGCCGGGGTGACGGCGCTGCGGGTGACCGCCGGCACCGAGTTCGACGCCGCGAAGCGCGGTGCGCCGGGGGCGCTGCCGGCGCTTGCCCGCGAGGCGGCCTTGCGCGCGGCGGCGAAGGCGGGTTGCGACACCACCCTGCCGGCGGCCCCGAATCTCTGACGGCACGCGGCCGGGCCATCGCCCTGCGCTTCCTCCGGCCGAGGCCGGCCACCCGCCGCGTGTCCTGCGACGTCCTGGCGGGCGAGAGGCCCCGGCCGGAGACGACTCCGGCGGGGCCCCTCGGTATCAAATCAATTCAGGACAACAATTCGCGACGGGATTCGGAATACGAGTCCATGTTCTCCGGGAGGAGCTCCGACATCTTGTCGAAGAACGCCGTTCCCGCAGCTCTGAGCGCGTCAATGAAGCTGGATCCCGAAACATTGGCTTTCTTCACCTCGCTGCCGATTCTCACCGAGACGAGAACCTGAGACCCCTGCCGCCGAAAAGAGAGTTCGATCGGCTGGTCCGGGAAGTAGGTCGACGCGTGTCCCGTGGCCGACAGCTGCGGAGCCATACCGGCCATGTACGCCCACAGCTGGCCTACGTAATCCCATTCACGGAGCCCGGTGACTTCCACTCCATGGATGGCGTTCCGCACCGTGCCCTCGACGTAGTCACCGTCGACCGGACGGGTGGTGCATCCTTCAACCTGGACGAACTCGCCGTCCGCACCCCTGAGATACGTCTCGATCTCGATCACGCTGCGATTCCCCACTTCACGGAACAGGATAAAACTGGCCGATTCAACCTCGGTTCATACCGAGAATGTAGTTTACTCCGTTGACCTTTCCTCGAATCTGATACATGCCCCTACCCCCTCGCTCGATCAGCTCGTCCCTGTTCTGCCGCATTCCTGCCCGATTGCATCTTGAACATCGGCAACACTCATCGTCGGATGATGGCGCGTGAGGATGTGCTCCATTCCCTTCTTGTCCAGACGGAAAGCCTGGTTCCCGAACTGGAAGCGCCGGCTGTTCCAATCCCTGAGGGCCGGAATGCAGCCCCCGCTGTTGTGAACGAGAACCGGAGCCTCACCAGCGAGCACGTCGTACGTGTGGAGGCCGTTGACACTGAGGTTTAGGCCGGCTGGAGTCCTGTCGCCGCCTGCTCGGCTGTCTGCGCCGCTTTCTCGGCGTGGTTCACATCGGAGTTCGCGGCGTCGCGTGCCGTGGAGGCGGCGTCGGCTGGTTCGAATCGCTCCCAGCGGGGAGGTCCTGACCCGTAAGGGATCATGGTCGTTCCCCATCAACGGAAAGTGGGATCTGCAGCCAGATGCAACCTAACGTTGATACTCGATACGTTTGAAGGGACGTGAATGACTCGAAACAGCTTGGGCCGGGCCGAGTACCAGCTCTATCTACTCGAGACGATGAGGCCGCTGCCGGAGACGCTGGACAGGATTCTCAGGGAGATCGAATGCTCCCAAGAACAGATGGAGCAAGAAACGGAACGCATACGCTCAGAAATCCACATGCCGGCCGGGTCTGCGGGTCGGACACGGGACATCCTGAGAGGCATTCGAACCCATCAGGAACAGGGTGGGCTCGTCGAGCGTTACAAATTCCCCCTCTGGCCGGAATATGAACTCGAAGTCGAATACCATCCGGCAGGGGACTTCTTCATGCGGCTCTGGTTCGTCCGAGCCCCCGGAAGCGAGCCACCCACTGGTCAGCCCACGCCGTGGACCTGGCTCAAGGATGAGGCCCTTGCGCAGTACGAGGACGTCAAGGAACTCACGCTCTGGCTTCCCTACGAGACCTATGACGTACTGAACCCGAAGGATGGGAAGCGCTACTTCCTCCGCTTCGGATGGTACGTCCTACAGGAAATAGACGAGATGTAACCAACGACCCCCGGGATCCGCCGTCAGGTGGAATCCCGGGGGATCCGGCGTGGGAAGCTGCGGACCACGGTGATCGGGCGGCAACCGCCGTTGGGCCGCCCCGGATTGCCCCTCGCCCGTCTCGGGACTGATCAAGCCCGGAGAGCCTACTGAGGACTGCCGACGACCGCCGACGCCCCGGACACCGCAGCAGATGCCCCGGCTGAGCTCCTCACCCCCATCACCCGCCGCCAGCACGAACACCGCCAAGCGCGTCATGAACCGGCTGACCGAAGTTCTCGACACCGGGCTGCTCTCTGCCGAGCAGGACCTCGACCAGGGCGCCGCCGCCCGCACCGGAATGCGGCAGGTCGCCGATGCCGACGGCGGCCTCGCGCCCAAGACCCGCTGCGGCCTGGCCATCCTGGTCCGCCTCGCCGACGAACTCCCAGCGCGCTCGCCGCCATCCCCACCCTGGGCTGGAAGGATCGCCACCACCGAGTCCTCGGCGACATCCGCTGGTCCCACGCCGGTCCGTCTCGCCCTCGCACCGGCCTTCGCCGGTCCCGAGCGTTCCACCCGACGAGCTTGCCCTCGCCCACCAGCTCCCCGAAAGCCTCGGCCGGCGGTTCAACGCTCTCCTGGCCCAAGTCGTCACCCTGATCAAGCACGCCGGAACCGACGGCATCATCGACCGCGACCGGCCCCTTCGCCTACTTCGCCGACATCGCCCACTTCATGGGCGGTCTGCCCTGCTCGCTCCCACCATCACGCAGTGGATCGACAGCCCCAACGCCGTACGCGCCGCGCCCGTTGGCAGCACGTCATCCCGCCCGCCGGACGCGTACCAGCCGATAGCCGCATCGCGGCGCCGAGACGGAGGCCCTTGGGCACGGATGCTGAGCTCCGGCTTTGTTCAAGCCGCACCGGCGAGAACACCATCTCCTGGCCCGACCCGAAAAAGAAAATCAAACCCTCCCGGCATCTACAATGATCAAGATCTGGGGAGGGTTTCGTATGGCGATACCGAATCGTCCCGTCCCGTTGGACCCGGCTGTCGAACGCGCCGCAGAGGCCGGCGACGTCGTCGCGATGAGGCTGCGGGGCCACTACCTCTACAAAGCCGGTGACGACGGGGCGGCTGAGGAATGGCTGCTAGCCGCCGCGCGGGCAGGGGACGCCGAAGCGATGTACATCCTCTCAAGCGTCTACCACGATCGGGGAACAAGGGCGTTTCCGAACGGCGGTGCCGACGACGTCACTGCCGCGTCCTGGTGCAGGCGCGCCGCCGAGGCGGGATGGGTCCCGGCCATCTGGGCCATGAGGTCGTGGGTGGACCGCGACGAGCTCGAGTTGGCTCCTGAGGGCATGGGAGACCGGCGATCCGCTCGCGGCGTTCAATCTGGCCGGACTGTTCCAAGACGAGGAGCGGCCCTCCGACGCGGAGCACTGGTACCGCATCGCCTGTCGCGTACCCGGCTCCTTCGGCCACATCGCGCGCGGCGTCCTGGCCAACCTCCTCGACCATCAGGGGCGGCACGAAGAAGCCGCGGAGCTTCTGACACAGAACGCGGAAGAGGGTTCCTCGGCTGCCGCCCGGCACCTGTCCGACGTGCTGGAGAAGCTCGGCCGGACAGAGCAGGCCGCCCTCTGGCGCGGGCGGATCGAGGCCCTTCGGACCGCCGAGCGAGAGCAGGAACCCCTGTTGTGAAGGGCTCTGGTGGGTCCCTCGAAAGTCACCCGCGCCGGTTGTCGAAGCCCGGCCCCTGAGCAGAGGCGTCCGCCGGTCCTGAGGCACTTCTGCTCATCACTGTCCTCGGCGCCAGAACTGACGCACCGGTGGTTCTGCCACCTGCCAGGACCAGCGAGGGGGGACGGCGACCGGTCGAACGAGCCGGTGGAACCGACGGAGGCCCCGAGCAGACTTCCTGACGGTGACGGGGATGTTGATGACGAGCCCGAGGTCCCGACGGACCTCATCCCTCCGGATGTACCTGTCCAGCCGGACGACAGCCCTGAAGGCCCCGAAGGGCCGCAGGGGTTCGAGGAGGGATGGGAGGCCGGCTCTCCCGCAGTTCGAGCCGGCGAATCCGAGATCCCGGAGGAACCACAGGAGCCCGACGCGCACTGGGCCTCGACCGAAAGCGGGCCCGGTCGGGTCGACGACGCTGCCGATGACGAAGGCGGGGAGCCGGCGTCCGCTGAAGATGGGGCCGACAGCGGCCCGCTGCCCGAGGGTGCCCCGTTGTGGAGCGTGTTCTCGAAGGCAGGCGACTCCCTCACCGGCCCCCATGCACCAGCCGAGGGTGTCGGCGACCGTCACGTCGCGGTGGACCGGCCGGCGTTCAACGCCATGGAGATCCCTCAGTACAACGTGTGTCTCTACGAGTACGGCACCCCTCTCGACCGCTCCGACGGTGGTCACCTCCCCTTGTTCAATGGCCCCCGACCCGGTGACTGTGGGGTGATCGCCACCATGGGGGCTGTAGCTGGACACCTTCCGGAAGCGATATCGAGTCGCGTCACGGAGAACGACGACGGTACGTACCAGGTGACCCTCCATCAAGTGAGCGCGGACGGCTTTGGGGACCTGGCACCCTATGTGCCGACCGGTGCGGTCACCGTTCTCACCATCACACCGGAGCTGGTGGTGCCCTCGCTCCAGCCGGACGCCCCGGCCTACGCACAGGTGGGCACCGGGGGTCACGCCTGGTCCGCGATCCTAGGGAAGGCCTTCGCGGGGATCGACCAGACCTGGGGAGAACGAGGATCATCCCAGGGAGTTCTCGGCCATGGATTTCAGAGCGAATTTCGCGAACCAGTACAGCACGTTGGTCTAACGGGCACGGGCACAATGGGCAGTGAGTCGTCGCGGTCGACTCCACGATCGCGCCGGCCCATCAGCGCCCTGCCGGGGCCGCTCACAAGGGCCCCGGCCGGCCTTCGTCATCACGCCCGGCCAGGTCGGTGACGCTCCCGCGTTCACCCAGGTCATGGCCCGATTACGCGTGCCGCAGCGGATCGGCCGTCACGGCGGCCGCCCGCCGCAGGTGAACCTGACGGTCTCCCTGGGCTGGTCAGCAGGTGCCGCAGTCCGGTCCCACGGGGCCGTTCCCGGCCGCGATCGCTCTCGTCGGCGCCTGAGCGGACACGCACGGCGCGGCGGCGGTCGCTCGGCAGGGGATGGGGGCGCTCAGCCCTCGATGTACAGGAACTCCGGGCCGTAGGTCTTCGTGCTGCCGTCGGGCAGTTCCATCTGCACGAGCTTCCGTGCCTGTGTACGCATCTTGCGCATGCAGTCGATCGCCGCGGGCAGCATGTCCGAGTCACCCGTCCGCCAAGCTTGCTCCAGTGTCCGCAGCATGGTGCTGAATTGCGTGTTGAACGTGTTGAGCACCTGCTGGACTTCGGGTGTGGGCGCGTTCGGCGCGCTGTTGGACCACCCGCCCTCGGGCACCCTCGCCATGGGGAAGGCCGGCGGCAACACGACGTCGTCGCCTTTGAAGTCCCACTTGACCGGGTCCTCCGACACCTTGATCAGTTTCTTGCCACGGAACATCTCCCGGAAAACGAAGAAGTGCGACAGCTCCCCCGGCTTGCCGGGGAAGGGGTTCTCGGGTGAGGTCGAGGTGCCCTCGCCCTGCTCCTTGATGATCTCGATGGCCTCCCGGACCTTCTCGATGCTGTCGAGCGGAACGATCTCGTTGCCCTTTCCAAGGCTCGCCAGGGAGAACTTGATCTGCCGGTCGCCGGTGATCAGGTGCTGCTGAGTCTCGAACGCCTCCGCGATCGCGGTGTAGAAGGCCCCGATGGTCGCGGAGCCGCCGGACTGGACGAGCGGATGCTCCGGGCGTTCGATCTCGGAGAACATCTCGACCGATTGCCTGGACAGACCTTCGAGGAAGATGACCAGACCTGGACGCACTCCGCCCGGCAGATCACGCTCGTACTTCGGCACCACCTTGGGATCAGCGAGGATCGGAGTTCCTCCGATGGTGGTGAGCATGTTGCACACGAGTCCCATGTGGGTCATCTCGTCGAAGATGACCTCCCGGATGTCCTTGGCGATCGCCGCGCTCGGCTCCTTGACCGACCACAGGGCGCTCGCGTACGGACCGATGGTCGCGATCTCCACCATGATCGCCTGCTGAAGTGAGTTCTTCAGCCACTCCGCATCGCGCTCCTCGGGGAGGGCCTCCATCAGCTCGACGATGGCATTGCTCTCGTACTCCAGGACCTGGGCCACGGCACGCCTCTCTCGTCTGTACGCACACAGCGAGAAAGCCGTATCCGATTCGCGGGTCGGTCAGAGGGTGCGCGCGCGAAACGCGTTGGTGGTTCACCCCATCGCGGCATCGCAGCGCGCGAGTGCCCCCTTCCCACGGACACGCCGCAGACGTGACGCACGCCGTGGCGATCCTGCTGATACGTATAGGGGGAATCAGCCGGTACGGCGACCGACCGGCCCCCACTCCCACTCCCACGCCCAGGCCGCGCCGCACGGTTTCGGGGCCGACGGCCCGTGCGCCTACGGCTGCGGCCTGACGCCCCCCTTGGGGGCGGGCCACGACAGACACCCGAGCTGATCGGGAAGATCACGCTGAGCAGCATCCTGACGGAGGTGTACGGCCAGCATGCGCACGCCCGTGTTCGAGCTCCATATCCGGCCGATGTTCCGCGCCACCGACAAGGCCCATATGGGCTTCGCGTTCGACCTGTGGGACTACGACGACGTCGTCGCGAACGCCGACGACATCCTGGATCGGCTGCAGAACGACATGCCGCCCACAGCGACCGGCGGACTCTGGCCCGAGGAGTGGGTCACGCTCTTCAAGCGCTGGAAGGACGGCGCCCGCAAGCGCCTGGACCTCGGCACCGCCGCCTTCGCCTTCCAGCAGGGCTCCACCAAGACCACCATCACCGCGACCGGCACCTTTCCGGCCGCCGGCGTCGAGGGCTGGCTCCAGCTGGAGAGTGAGACGGACACCTCGAAGACGTACGTCCTGTACTTCGAGGCCCCGGACACCCCCGTCGGCGGCACGGCCGAGGCCTTCACCCTGAAGGAGAGCTACCCCTCCAGCGACACCCGGTCCGTCTTCATCCGCAGCAGCTCCGGCACCCAGCAACTGCACTGACCGCGCCATCCGGCCCCGGCGGACGCGTGGCTGCCGGGGCCGGGCGGCGGACACGTGTGCGAGCTCGTGGTCCCGCTCGTCCGCGCGTTGCCGACCGGGCCGGACAAGGGCGCGTCGGCGGGCGGGCCACGAGCGGCAGGCGCGGGCGGGGGAACGGCGTCACCGCACGGCGGGGCGCCGGTCGAGGCGGTCGCCGGGGCGGGCATCGACGGGGCGGGCATCGACGGGGCGAGGGTGCCGGCGGCAGTCGGAGGGGTGCCCGTGGTGCGGGCGGAGACCCGGCTCAGGCCGCCCGGCAGCGACTGGCTCTACCTGAAGCTGTACGGCAGCCCCTGGCAGCAGCGACCGGGCTCGGCACCAGGTTCGCCTTCGACACCTACGAGCGGGAGGTCGAGCGCTACGGCGGCAGTGAGGGCATGCGCGCGGCGGAGGCCGTCTTCGGCACCGACAGTTCCTCGGTCGCGCGGTTGCTCCAAGCCGGCGAGGACGGCGAACTCGCGCTCGACCGCACCGACCTGGCGGTCAGCAGCGTCGACGACCTGCTCGACTCGCTGGGTCTGACGCCCGACCAACGGCTGGCGTTCTGCCGGGGCGCGGGCGAGACCTCGCGCGACGGCGGCGAGGAGTACCGTCGGCGCGGGCACCAGCTGCGCCAGACGCTCGGTCGGCAGGACTGCCCCGACACCGCCGTCCTGCGCCTGCTGCTGGCGGAGCGTCGGGCGTCCCTCGCACCCGCCGCCGACCTGCTCGGTGCACTACGGCGGGAGGGCCTCGGCGGGGACGGCGAGCGGCGGGTGCTCGAACTGCTGCGCCGCACCAGGGAGGGCCTGGCCCGGGCCCCCGTGGACCGGCCACCCGGGGCCGGCTGACGTGTCCGGCCCCAGTGGTCGTGCGGAATCCCGTGGCCCGGGGGCCGGGGGTTGCGTAGCGTGGCGGTCATGCCGATGCCCGTCCTGTACTGCCGTGATGCGTTCAACCCTCGACGCGTGGACGAACACTTCGCGCTGGAGGCTCGGGAGGTCCGTGCCTGTGGTGGGGCGGTGGGGCTGATCGACCACGACGCCTTGCTGGGGGGTGACGCGCAGCGGGCGGTCGCGCGTGTTCCGGCTGGGCTGGGCCGTTCGTGGTATCGGGGCTGGATGATTCCCGTCGACCGGTACGCCGCGCTGGCCGAGGCCCTGGACCGGCGCGGGGTCGAGCTGCTCGTGACGCCGGAGCGGTACCGGACCGCTCACGAACTGCCCGGCTGGTATGCGACGTTCGCCGACATCACACCAGCGAGTGTGTGGCGTCCCGCGGAACCCGGTGCGATGGTGGCCGCTGATGACCTGGCGGCGCTGGCCGAGTCCCTGCCACCCGGTGCGGGAATCGTGAAGGACTATGTCAAATCACGCAAGCACGAGTGGGAGCAGGCGTGCTTCATACCCGATCTGGCCGACACCGTGAGGCTGACGCGGGTCGTGCGGCGTTTCGTGGAGCTGCAGGAGGAGTTCCTGGCGGGCGGGATCGTTCTGCGGGCCTTCGAGGCGTTCTCGCGCCTTGAGTCCGTCGCGGCTGAGGTGCGCGTGTGGTGGCTCGACGGTGAGCCCAGGTTGCTGACGCCCCATCCGGACAGTCCCCTCGGGCGCGGGCTGGTTCCGGATCTCGAGCACATCGGTCCGGCGGTGCGGCGACTGGGATGCCGATTCGTCACGACCGACGTCGCCCTCCGCACGGACGGGCAATGGCGGGTCGTCGAAGTCGGTGACGGCCAGGTCAGTGATCTCCACCGATCGAGCAGCCGAGCCCAACTGGCCGCCCTATTGGTCAGTTCACAGGACTCACGGCAAGCGGACGTGTGACCACCCCGCCGTCCACGATCTCCAGCGGGGCCCGGCCGCGCACGTCGAGTGGCTCCCCGTCCAGCAGGCCGCCCACGGCCGAGGGACCGCGACCGCGCGCTACCCGTCTTTTCTCATGACGGCCCGCTGCGACCAGCGTCGGCGCAGCCGCTCGCGGAGGGAGGTGGGTCCCTCCGGGTCGAGGGTCGTCATGCGGGCGAGTTCCGCCCGGATTCCGTCCCTTCGGAGCCACCCGTATCCGCCGTCCTGGAGGCGGCGTACGAGTCCTTCGAAGTCGTCCTCGGTCCAGTCGGGCCTGTTCCCGAACCGGAAGAGGAAGCCCTCCAGGTGGGGGCGCGCCCCCTCGTCCCAGTCCGCGGGACGGCGCGCCTCCCACTCCCAGTCCAGCTCCCACAGCCGGACGAGGTCGCTGCTGGCCGACATCGCGAGCCTGCCGTCGGGCGTGACCGCGAGGCTGTGGACGGACCCTCGGTGGCCTTTGAGGACGCTGAGGCAGCGGCCGGTGACCACGTCCCAGATCCGTACGGTGCCGTCCTTGCCGCCCGAGATCGCGTAGCGTCCGTCGGCGAGCAGCCGTACCTTCGTGACCTGGTGTTCCCGGGCGGCGGGGAAGGAGCCGATGCACTCCCGGGATGCGATGTCCCCTACACGGGCTGTCCCCTGCGGCAGGCCGCTCACGGTGAGCGGGAGGCGGCCGTCCACGCTCGTCTCCACGTCGCGGGCGGAGGACCCCCCGCTGCGTAGGTGTACCTCGGCCTGGTGTGCGTGATCGTGGTCCCGCAGCCGTACGGTCGTGCCGGCGCCCGCCGCGATGCGCCGGCCGTCGCAGTCCGCGTAGAACGAGCGGATCACCGGTCCGGAACCCACGAGGGGCCACAGGACGCGGCGAGGACCGGGTGGTCCCACAGCAGCCCGGCCCGCCGCCGACCCAGCTCCCGCTCCTGTCCGGTCACGAGGTCGCGGAGCAGCAGGTCCAGACCCACCTTGAACACCGCGTGGCCCGCGTCCGTGGTGGTCGCGGCGAGCACCCCGACTCGATGCTCGGCGCTCCATGTCAGCCGCTGCTCCCGGTCGCCGTCGCCCAGGTCTCACAACCGCACCGCCGTGCCGGAGCTCCAGAGCAGGCCTCGGCCGTCCGGGGTGAAGCGGAGCTGGGCGTGCGGTCTGCGGGTGTGGTCGACGGGCGGCGTCGGGAGGCTGCGAACGGGGATACCGGCGGGCAGCCGCCACAGGCGTACGGTGCGCGCCGTCCCCCTTGGACCGCGCCGCTCGTCGGCGACCATCGACTCCCGATCTTCGCACAGGCGGCTCACCGGGTGGCAGGGAAGGGGCGGTTGGCCTCCGGGGGCGGCGCTACCGGGGGTACGGCGTCGAGGTCGGTGGGTTCATCGGGCGTCTCCCTTCGGGTTCTCGTCGTCGACGATCTCCGCATCGACGACTTCTTCCTCCGTGCCGGACGACGACGCCGTCCCGGAGGCCGGTCCGCCGTCGCCACCCGTAGCGGCGCCCTGGGCGTCGTAGAGGGCGGTGCCGATCTTCTGCGCGACGTCGCGGGCGTGCTCCGTGGCCGTGCGGATGGCTGCCGTGTCCTGGCCCTTGAGCCTTTCCTTGAGGTCGGTGATCGCGGTTTCGGTCTCCGTCCTGAGGTCGGCCGGGATCTTGGCCTCGTTGTCGCGGAGCAGCTTCTCGGTCTGGTAGACGAGCTGTTCGGCGTGGTTGCGGGTTTCGGCCTCCTCCTTGCGGCGGCGGTCTTCCTCGGCGTGCTGCTCGGCCTCGCGGACCATGCGGTCGATGTCCTGGCGCGGCAGGGAGGAGCCGCCGGTGACGGTCATCTTCTGCTCCTTGCCCGTGCCGAGGTCCTTCGCGGTCACGTGCATGATGCCGTTGGCGTCGATGTCGAAGGA
>NZ_JBEPFL010000056.1:0-33103 GCF_040301925.1 Streptomyces sp. NPDC000075 | reverse complement strand
TCTGGCGTTGATTTTTGGCACGCTGTTGAGTTCTCAAGGAACGGACGCTTCCTTTGTACTCACCCTCTCGGGCTTTCCTCCGGGCTTTCGTTCTTTCTTCGTTTCCGACTCTATCAGATCCTTTCGGGCCTGACTCCCAGTCAGCGGGGTTTGTCTTCCGGGCTGTTGGGCCCTTCCGACTCCTGAACTCTAGCGGATTTTCCCGGCAACCGATAATCGGGCCTTCGGAAATGAATTCGGGCACGCCGAATTTGTTCCCGGTGGGAGATCGTGCTGAGTAGAGGTTGCCGCGACGAGGCGGCGGATTGTTGACCTCAGAACCTTCCGGCGCTGGGGCAACTCGAAGAACCTTACGGATCTGCGAGGGGCGTGTCAACCGGGGAGGTCAGGGCCCGTCAGGCCCGGGCCTGGAGGTCCTCCACCCGGGCCAGGACCCGGGTGAGCATGTCCCCCAGCAGCCCGCGCTCCGCGGTGGAGAGGTCCTGGAGGAGGTCCTCCTCGAACACCGTCGCCGCGCGCATGGCGTCCAGCCACTTGCTGCGGCCCCCGTCCGTCAGCTCCACGATCACGCGGACCCGGTTGGCCTCGTCCCGTTCCCGGGTGACCAGGCCCTCGGCCGTCATGCGGTCGATCCGGTGCGTCATCGCCGCCGGCGTCAGGCCCAGCTGCTTCGCGAGCTCGCTCGGGCCCATCCGGTACGGGGCGCCCGAGAGGACGAGGGCCTTGAGGACCTCCCACTCCGCGTTGCTGATGCCGAGTGCGGCGGTCTGGCGGCCGTACGCGACGTTCATGCGGCGGTTCAGGCGGCTGAGGGCCGAGACGACCTTCTCCACCTGGGGGTCCAGGTCCTGGAACTCGCGCTGATAGACGGCGATCTGCTCGTCGAGGCTCGGCTCGTGGACGGGCGCGGTGCCGTCGGGGGTGTCAGCCATGGTCCGAAGTATCCCATGAACCCGTTGGCGTCTAACTCCTTCGATGTGTAGAGTTAAGCATCGAACTTTAGGTATGAAGTCTTCAGGCTTCAGCTATCAGGGCAGGTGAGAAGTGACCAAGGTGATGGGCGCCGCGATGCGGCGGATCCAGGCCGGGAACGCGCTGACCGCGTTCGGCATCGGCTTCACGGTTCCGTTCCTCTACATCTATGTGGCGCAGGTGCGGGGGCTGGGCTCCATGGCCGCCACGAGTGCGTTCGTGGCGTTCGCCCTGGGTGCTCTCATCGCACTGCCCTTCACCGGCCGGGTCATCGACCGGCGCGGTCCGGTGCCCGTGGTCATGGGTGCGGCCGTGGCCGCGTCCGCGGGGGCGCTCGCGCTCGGGCTCTCCAGCGGTGTCGTCCCGATCCTGCTGTCCGCGCTGGCGCTCGGTGCCGGCCAGGCCGTGATGCAGCCGGCGCTGGCCACGATGATCGTGTGGTGCTCGACGCCCTCCACCCGGACGCGTGCGTTCGCGCTGCAGTTCTTCATGCAGAACCTGGGGCTGGGCATCGGCGGGCTGGCCGGCGGCCAGATCGTCGACGTGACCCGGCCCGGGAGCTTCACCCTGCTGTTCGGCATCGAGGCCGTGATGTTCCTGGTGCTGGCCGCGGTCATCGCCACCGTGCGGATGCCGCAGGCGCCGAGCATCAAGGACGCGCTGCCCAAGGACCCGGCCCAGGCGGCCGGCGGTGGCTGGAAGCGGATGCTGCGCCACAAGGCGATGGTGCAGCTGTGCCTGCTGGGCTTCGTGCTCTTCTTCGCCTGCTACGGACAGTTCGAGTCGGGTCTGGCGGCCTTCGGTACGGAGGCCGCGGGAATCTCCCCGTCGACGCTCGGGTTCGCGCTGGCCGCCAACACGGGTGCGATCGTCGTGGCGCAGTTCGTGGTGCTGAAGCTGGTCGAGAAGCGCCGCCGGTCCCGGGTGATCGCGCTGGTCGGGCTGATCTGGACCGTGGCGTGGCTGATCGCCGGGTTCTCGGGGCTGGGGCACGGCAGCGCGACGATGGCCGCCGCCGCGTTCGTGAGCACGTACGCGCTGTTCGGGATCGGTGAGGCGATGCTGTCGCCGACGCTGGCG
Organism: Streptomyces sp. NPDC000075; assembly: GCF_040301925.1. Taxonomy (NCBI): domain Bacteria; kingdom Bacillati; phylum Actinomycetota; class Actinomycetes; order Kitasatosporales; family Streptomycetaceae; genus Streptomyces; species Streptomyces sp. NPDC000075. The sequence continues at coordinate 31,051 of NZ_JBEPFL010000056.1, read as the reverse complement.
CCGCTGGTGGCGGACCTGGCTCCGGAGGGGTCGGTCGGGCAGTACAACTCGGCGTTCGCGCTGGTCAAGCAGATGGCGCTGGCGCTGGGGCCGCTGGGCGTGCCGCTGGGTGCGGGTGTTCCGATGCTGTACATCGCCACCTTCGTGCTGGTCTCGCTGGGGATCGCCGGTCTGGCGCTGCGGCTCGGCCGGCAGCTGACCCCGGTGCAGGACAACCCGTCGCTGCTGGGCGGCCGGGTCGTGGCGCAGGGTCCGGCGGTGGCCGGCAAGGGTGCGGAGCAGGCGGCGGAGCGGGTGGCCGCGTAAGTACGTCAGAGGTGTGGGTGAGGCCCCGGTCCGGTGGACCGGGGCCTCTGGCGTGTTCGCGGGCGGGGTGAGGGGCTGTGTAGGGGCTATTTGTCGGGGAGGGCGAACTCGCACCAGACGGCCTTGCCGCCGCCGGGGGTGCGGCGGGAGCCCCAGGCGGAGGCGATGGTGGCGATGATCGAGATGCCGCGGCCGGTCTCGTCGGCGGGTTCGGCGCGGCGGCGGCGCGGGAGGTGGTCGTCCCCGTCGGTGACCTCGACGATCAGGCGGCGGTCGGTGCGGCGCAGGCGCAGCCGCATGGGCGGGGTGCCGTGCTGGAGGGAGTTCGCGACGAGTTCGCTGGCGGCGAGGACGCCGAGGTCGCAGAGCTCGACGGGGAAGCGCCAGGAGGTGAGGACGCCCTGGGCGAAGGCGCGGGCGCGGGGGGCGGCCTCGACGCCGCCGAGGAGTTCGAGGGCGGCGTTGTGGAAGAGCTCGGCGTCGGCTCCGGTACGGGCGGGCTGCTGGAGGACCATGACGGCGACGTCGTCGTCGTGGTCGGCGTCGACGCCGAGGGCGCGCATCAGGCGGTCGCAGATGATCGCGGGGGTGCCCTGGGCTCCGGCGAGGGCCCGTTCGAGGGCGGAGACGCCTTCGTCGATGTCCTCGCCTCGGCGTTCGACGAGGCCGTCGGTGTAGAGGACGGCGGTGGAGCCGGGTCCGAGGGCGATGGTGCCGGAGGTGTGGAGCCAGCCGCCGGTGCCGAGCGGCGGGCCGGTGGGGTCGGCGGCGCGGCGTACGGTGCCGTCCTCGTCGCGGACGAGGATGGGGAGGTGGCCGGCGGAGGCGTAGGCGAGGAGGCCTTCGTTGGGGTCGTGGACGGCGTAGACGCAGGTGGCGATCTGGCTGGCGTCGATCTCGGCGGCGAGGCCGTCGAGGAGCTGGAGGACCTCGTGCGGGGGGAGGTCGAGGCGGGCGTAGGCGCGGACGGCGGTGCGGAGCTGGCCCATGACGGCGGCGGCGCGCACGCCTCGGCCCATGACGTCGCCGATGACGAGGGCGGTGCGGCCGGCGCCGAGGGTGATGACGTCGTACCAGTCGCCGCCGACGGCCGCTTCGGTGCCGCCGGGCTGGTAGGTGGCGGCGATGCGGAGGTCGTCGGGCTGTTCGAGTTCCTGGGGGAGGAGGGAGCGCTGGAGGGTGACGGCGGCTTCGCGCTGGCGGCGTTCGCTGGCGCGGAGGCGGTCGACGGCCTCGGCGTGGTCGGTGACGTCGGCGAGGTGGACCAGGATCCCGGTGTGGTGGGGGTCGGGGCTGTCGTCGGTGTCGGCCTTGGGGAGCTGTACGGGGGTGCAGGTGACGGTGTAGGAGCTGCCGCCGCCGGGGGCCTGGCGGTTCTTGGCGGTGCGGGGTTTGCCGCTGCGCTGGACCTGGTCGAGGAGCGGGAGGAGGCCGAGCTCGCCGAGTTCGGGGAGGGCGGCGTGTGCGGGTGCGCCGGTGGGGCGGGGGCCGAAGCCGGCGGTGTAGGCGTCGTTGACGTAGGCGACGCGGTGCTCGGGGCCGTGGACGAGGGCGACGAGGGCGGGGAGGAGTCCGAGGACCTCCCGTACGGAGAGCTCGTCGAGGGCGGGTGCGGCGGGGAGCGGGGCGGTGCCGGTGCCGGAGACGGTGGGTTCGGCGGGGGCGCCGTCGGCGGGCGTGAGGGGGTGGGCGGCGCCGCGGGCTGCGGGGACGGAGCCCTCACCCCTTTTGGCCTGGGCGGCGGCGTGCTCGTTCCGGGCGGCGGCGCGGCGCTGCGTTCCGGGAAAGCGGGCGCTCCAGCGCGTGAAGTTCACTGCGTTCAAGCCTCGTGGTGTCGCAAGTGGTCGCGGTGACCCCTCCCGGTGGTGCCGGGAGGTGCCCCGTGTGGTCGGTCGCTTGCTGCTGGTCACTCCGTGGGGCGTCACTCTGTGCAGGTGTGAGCCCACCTATGGTCACACGTCCAGTGTGGCGGACGGCACTGACAACGTCAGCCCTCGGTGTTCCCCGGGGGGTTGGGGGCGGGGCGCGGGGGGTGTTGTCCGAGGTGTCCGCCGGCGGCGAGTTCGAACTCTGCCCTGGGGTGTTCGAGTGATCCGAGGGAGACGATCTCACGGGTGAAGAGGCCGGCGAGGGTCCATTCGGCGAGTACGCGCATCTTGCGGTTGAAGGTGGGGACGCGGCTGAGGTGGTAGGTGCGGTGCATGAACCAGGCGGGGTAGCCCTTGATCTTGCGTCCGTAGACGTGGGCGACGCCCTTGTGGAGGCCGAGGGAGGCGACGGAGCCGGCGTATTTGTGGGCGTATTCGGTGAGGGCCTGGTCGCGGAGGGCGGCGATGAGGTTGTCGGCGAGTTGTCTGGCCTGGCGGACGGCGTGCTGCGCGTTGGGGGCGCATTCGGTGCCGGGGGTTTCGGCGGTGATGTCGGGTACGGCGGCGGCGTCGCCGGCGGCCCAGGCGTGTTCGACGCCTTCGACGGTGAGGAAGGAGGTGCAGCGCAGGCGGCCGCGTTCGTTCCGGGGGAGGTCGGTGGCGGCGAGGATGGGGTGGGGTTTGACGCCGGCGGTCCAGACGACGGTGCGGGTGGGGAAGCGGGCGCCGTCGCTGAGGACGGCTACGCGGTTCTCGCAGGATTCGAGGCGGGTTTCGAGGCGGACGTCGATGCCCCGGCGGCGCAGTTCGCGGACGGTGTACTTGCCCATGTCGGGGCCGACCTCGGGGAGGATCCGGTCGCTGGCCTCGACCAGCACCCATTTCATGTCCTCGGGTTTGATGTTGTGGTAGTACCGGGCCGCGTAGCGGGCCATGTCCTCCAGTTCGCCGAGTGCCTCGACGCCGGCGAATCCGCCGCCGACGAAGACGAAGGTGAGGGCGGCGTCGCGGATGGCGGGATCGCGGGTGGAGGAGGCGATGTCCATCTGTTCGATGACGTGGTTGCGCAGGCCGATGGCCTCTTCGACGGTCTTGAAGCCGATGCCGTAGTCGGCGAGGCCGGGGACGGGGAGGGTGCGGGAGACGGAGCCGGGGGCGAGGACGAGTTCGTCGTACTCGATCTGGAGGTCGCCGGTGCCCTCGTCGGGGGTGGCGAGGGTGGTGACGGTGGCGGTCCGTTTGGCGTGGTCGATGCGCTGGGCCTGGCCGATGACGATGCGGCAGCGGTCGAGGACGCGGCGCAGGGGGATAACGACGTGGCGGGGTGAGATCGCGCCGGCGGCGGCTTCCGGGAGGAAGGGCTGGTACGTCATGTAGGGCTCGGGGGTGACCACGGTGACCTCGGCTTCGCCGGATCTGAGCTTCCGCTGGAGGCCCAGGGCGGTGTACATGCCGACGTATCCGCCGCCGATGACGAGGATGCGCGTGCGGGGCGGGGTACCGGGGGCGTCGCCCCGCGAGTTAGCAGCCTTCACCATCCCATGACGCAACGTGGCCGGGAGTTTGTCCACAGGCCCGGCACATTGTGTGACCGGTGGGATGGGCGGTGCGGGGCTGCGGGGGAGGCCGGGTCGTGTGAGATATCCGCAGGTCAAGTCGGGCGGAGAGGGTCATTCCGGAGGCTCGTGGCGGAAAAATGAGGGGGAATGCTCCGATCGGGCGGTGCTCCGTCGGAGGCTCCCTCTTCTGAATTGACTCTGGCTCAACTATGTTCGTATCTCGTCGAGGAGTAGGACCAGGGCCCTCATGACCGTGGCCCCCCTCGACACGAAGGCGGGGAGTGTCTCCGGGGGGAGACAAATGATTACCGGGGGATACATATGCATATTTCCGATTTCCATGGTTCTGCCACCGCTCTGTCCGCAGAGAGCGGCGGCCGCGTGATCGCGGGCACGACCACCCACGGCACGGGCCGTTCGACGCCGCTGCGCGTCGATGCGCAGCGCAACCTCGAGCACGTCCTGCGGGCCGCTCGCGAGGTCTTCGGGGAGCTCGGCTACGGGGCCCCGATGGAGGACGTGGCGCGCCGCGCGCGGGTCGGCGTCGGGACCGTCTACCGGCGGTTCCCCAGCAAGGACGTGCTGGTCCGGCGCATAGCCGAGGAGGAGACCGCCCGGCTGACGGAGCAGGCGAAGTCCGCTCTGGGCCAGGAGGAGGAGCCGTGGCAGGCGCTGTCGCGCTTCCTGCGCACCTCCGTGGCCTCGGGTGCGGGCCGGCTGCTGCCGCCGCAGGTGCTGCGGGTCGGCTCGGCCGAGGAGGACGCCGCCGAGGACGAGGGCGCCGCGCGCGTTCCGCACCAGCGGCAGGCCGTCGCGGGCGGTGCGCCGGAGCTGCGCGTCGTGGGCGCGCGGACCCCGGCCGAGGACGAGCCGTCGGAGGACGCGGGCGCGGGTGCGCTGCTTGAGGTCGTCGGCCGGCTGGTGGAGCGGGCCCGGGAGGCCGGTGAGCTGCGGACCGACGTCACGGTGGCCGATGTGCTGCTGGTGATCGCGACCGCCGCGCCCGCCCTGCCGGACCCGGCGCAGCAGGCCGCGGCTTCGGCCCGGCTGCTGGACATCCTGCTGGAGGGTCTGCGTTCCCGTACGGCGTGAGCCGGATCCCGGGCCCGGTTCCCGGGACGGCGTGAGCCGTTCCCGGGGGACGGGCAGGGCGTTCGCCGTGAGCCGGCCGGTCCCCGCAGGGGTGGGGGCCGGCGGACCGGCGGGGCCGGGCCGCTCTGCGCCGGACGCCGCAGGCGCGGCCGGCGGCCGGGCGGTCAACGGGGCGCCCGGGACGGGCGGTCACTCGAAGGGGTGAGGAGCGGTCCGGCGGTTCGCCGGATCTTCCCCGGACGGGTGGACGGTGCGGAAGGCGGGCCGGGGCAGCCGTGCCGTGTGACACGCTGGATCGGTGGACCGGTCTGAGGGTGTCGTGCGGGGGCTTCCGCGATGAGCGTTGACGGACGGGACGAGTCTTCCGGTGGCGTCGGTGACGCGGGTGACGCGGCATCGGCGGGCGGCCTGCCCGCCCGTCAGGTCCCGGCCCAGCGCGAGCCCGGGCGCCGGCGGCACGCGGCTCCCTCCGGGGCGGACGACGGCGGGCTCCCGCCGTCCGACGCGGAGCTGGTCGCCCGGATGCGCGGCGGTGACGACGGCGCGTACGAGGAGCTGTTCCGCCGGCACGCCGAGGCCGTACGCCGCTACGCGCGGACCTGCTGCCGGGACGGGCACACCGCCGACGACCTGACCGCCGAGGTGTTCGCGCGGACGCTCCAGGCGGTGCGCGGCGGTGCGGGGCCGGACCAGTCGGTGCGGGCCTATCTGCTGACCACCGTCCGGCGGGTCGCGGCTGCCTGGGCGAAGACGGCCCGGCGGGAGCATCTGGTCGAGGACTTCGCGGTGTTCGCAGAGCAGGCGGCCGCGGGTGCCGAGAGCGGCGGGGCGCTGGGCGGTCTGTCCGGGGACGACACCCTGGAACTCGGCGCGGACGTCCGGGCGATGCACGAGGCCGAGCGGTCCCTCGCGATGCAGGCCTTCCGGAGCCTGCCGGAGCGGTGGCAGGCCGTGCTGTGGCACACCACGGTCGAGGAGTCCTCGCCGAGCGCGATCGCCCCGCTGTTCGGGCTGAGCGCCAACGCGACGGCGGTGCTGGCCTCCCGCGCCCGGGAGGGTCTCAAGCAGGCCTACCTCCAGGCGCACGTGAGCTCCGCGCTCAGCGCGGGCGGAGACTGCGCCCGGTACGCGGACCGGCTGGGCGCCTACGCCCGGGGCGGGCTGCGGATGCGGGCGGAGCGGGGGCTGCGCAAGCACCTGGAGGAGTGTGCCCAGTGCCGGCTGGCGGCCGGTGAGCTCAAGGACGTGAACGCCGGGATTCCCGCGCTGCTGCCGGTCGCGGTCATCGGGTGGTTCGCCGCCGGGTACGCCGCGAAGGCCGCCGGTGTGGTGGCCGGCGGGGTGGTCGCCGCCGGAGGCGCGGGGGCCGCCGCCGCGGCGGCGGGCGGGTCGTCGGCCGCGGGAGCGGGTGCCGCCGGGGCCGCTGGAGCGGCCGGGGCGGGTGGTGCCGCCGGGGCCGCGGGCGCGGCCGGGAGCGGGGCGGGCGCCGCCGGGGGGACCGGCGGGGCGGTGGTCTCGGAGGGGCTGGGGCTGCCCGCCAAGGCCGCCATCGCGGCCGGGATAGCGGTCGCCGCGGCCGCCGGGGTGGTGTTCGCCCTCACCGGGGACGAGCCCGAGCCGGAGGCCAAGCCCACGCCCGGCGTGGCGGCGCCGGTGGTGCCCAGGGCGCCCGCGCCCGCCCTGCCGGAGCCGAGCCCGCCGGCCGGGCCGGAGCCGGCGGCGGGTGGTCCCGTACCGCCGGCGCGCAGTGCGGCCCCGTCCGTGCCCGCGCCGCGGCCCGCCTCGCCTTCGGCTTCCGCGCCGGCGCCGGTGACCCCGTCGGTCTCCGCGTCCGCACGGCCGAAGCCCTCGCCGTCGCGGCCGTCACCGTCGCCGTCGCCGTCCCCGTCGCCGAAGCCCGCGCAGGCCTTCCAGCTGGCCCGGCTCGACCACGCGGCGCTGGGCCCGCACACCGGTCCCGAGCTGGAGACCTGGCGCAGCAGCTGGGTGTGGCAGCGGTGGGGGCTGGTGGCCGGGGGGCAGCGGTTCGGGCAGGGCATCACCGTCAACTCCCGGTCCACGGTGGAGATCACCCTCAACCGGCAGTGCTCCTCCTTCTCGGCGCGGGCCGGGGTGGACGGGCTGTCGCTGCTGACCGACGGGACGGTGCGGTTCTCCGTCTACGCCGACGGGCAGCGGCTGTGGCGTTCGGACGCGCTGGGGTACGGGGACGCCCCGGCGGCCGTGGAGGTGCCGCTGGCCGGGCGCTCGGCCCTGCGGCTGGTGGTGGAGCAAGCCGGGCAGGGGCGGCTGCCCACGCTGGCGAGCTGGGCCGACGCGGTGATCAGCTGCCGCTGAGCGTGGTGTGCCGGACCACCTCGGCCGCGACCTCGGCCGGGGTCAGGCCGCGGCCCCGCGCCTGCGCTTCGGCGTGGGCGGCCGCGCCGAGGGCGGCGAGGTTGCGGGCCGGGAGCCCCTCCAGGACGGTTTCCTCCGGCACCGAGCGGGGGTGGTCCCCGCGCCAGGCGCAGGCCGCCGCGAGGACCCGTACGCTGGCGGCCGGGCGCCCGGCGCCGGCCAGGAACAGGGCCGCCGACTCGGCGAGGGAGGCCAGGACGCGTTCGGCGCAGTGGGCGGCCACCGCCTCGGCCAGGGCGGGTGCGATCCGGTCCAGACCCGCCTGCGGGCCGTTGTCCCGGGCCGTGAGGGCGGCCTCGATGACGTCCAGCCCGGCCGTGAGCTGTGGGGGCGGGTTGATCTGCGCGGAGTCGGCGCGGGCGCGGGCGCACTCGGTGCGGGCCCGTTCGGTGTCGCCCCGGCGCAGGGCGAGCATCGCCGACAGGAGCCGGGCGAAGGAGCTCATGTCGTACACCCCGCCGTACTGGTCGGCCTCGCGGTCGGCTTCGGCCAGGACCCGCTCGGCGGTGTCGTAGTCCCCGGTGCAGTAGGCCGCCTCGGCGATGCGGGCGAGGGCCAGGGGTCCCTCGATCTGGGCGCCGACCTCGCGGGCCAGGCGCAGGCATTCCGTGTACTCGGTGCGGGCGGTGTCGTACTGGCCGCGGGAGAGCGCGGCCTCCCCGGCGGCGCTGGCGACCTGGGCGCGCATCCAGCGGTCCCCGCAGCGGCGGGCGATCTCGTGGAGTTCGGCGAGGTCGGCGTCGACGGTGTCGAGTCCCCCGGTCATGTCGATGGCGTTGTGGGCACGCATCAGCAGGGTGACGCCGAGTTCCCAGTCGCCGGCGTGGCGGCGGCAGTTCTCCACGGAGCGGGACAGGTCGGGGTGGAAGCCCTCGACGTCGCCGGTGAGGAAGGCCGTGGCGGGCCAGAGCATGCCGGGGAAGCGGGTGGTCTCCGGGGAGCCCTCGCGGAAGGCCTCCCTGATGCGGGTGCCGGCGGCGGCGAACTCGGGCGTGCGGAAGTTCGCGGTGCCCTGGCTCTCGGTGAGCAGGAACATGTGGAGGACCTGGAGGCGCATGTACCGCCAGTACGCGGCCGAGCCCTCGGGGGCGTCGGCGGGGGTGGCGTCGAGGATCCGGGCGGCCCATTCGGCGCCCTCGGCGCGGTAGTTGCGCAGCCACAGGAACCAGGAGAGGGCGGTCACGAGCCGCTGGGCGGTCTCCAGGTCGGGGTCCGCCTCGGTGGCGGTGTGGAGGGCGGAGCGGAGGTTGTCGAGCTCGGTCTCGACGCGCCGGATCCAGGTGAGCTGCCCGGCGGAGCGCAGCAGGGGTTCGGTGCGTTCGGCGAAGGCCAGGTAGTACGCGGCGTGACGGCGGGCGGTGGCCCGGGCGTCGTCGGGGGTGGCGGCGAGGCGCTCGGCGGCGTACTCGCGGATGGTCTCCAGCATCCGGTAGCGCATGCCGTCGGGGTCGGGGACGGCCGTGACGAGGGACTTGTCGACGAGGGAGCCGAGGGTTCCGGCGACGTCGCCGTCCGGGCCGGCGCCGCAGACGGCCTCGGCGGCGTCCAGGTCGCAGCCGCCGGCGAAGACGGACATCCGGGCGAGGACGGTGCGTTCGGCGGTGTCGAGGAGGTCCCAGGACCAGTCGACGACTGCGCGCAGGGTCTGCTGGCGCGGCAGGAGGGTGCGGGCGCCGCCGGTCAGGAGGCGGAAGCGGTCGTCGAGGCGGTCGGCGATCTGGCGCGGGGTGAGCAGGCGCAGCCGGGCTGCGGCCAGTTCGATGGCGAGGGGCAGTCCGTCGAGGCGGGCGCAGATCTCGGCGACGGCGGCCGGGTCCTCGTCGGCGCAAAAGCCGGGGCGGGCGGCGGCGGCGCGGTCGGTGAAGAGCCGGTGCGCGGGGCCGGGCGGGAGGGGTTCGAGGGGGCGCAGGAACTCGCCGGGTACGCCGAGGGGTTCGCGGCTGGTGGCGAGGACGCGGACTCCGGGGCAGTGGGTGAGGAGCTTCTCGGCGAGTTCGGCGGCGGCGCCGATGACGTGCTCGCAGTTGTCGAGGACGAGGAGCAGGCGGCGGTGGGCGCAGTGTTCGACGAGGAGGGTGGTGGGGTCGTCGTCGGCGGGGGTCTTCTCTCGGGCGACGAGGCTGTTCTCGCGCAGGCCGAGGGCGCTGAGGACGGCTCCGGGTACGGCGGCGGGGTGGTCGAGGCGGGCGAGTTCGACGAGCCATCCCGATTCGGGCTGGGCGGCGGCCGCGTGCTCGGCGAGGCGGGTCTTGCCGGAGCCGCCGGGGCCGGTGAGGGTGACGAGGCGTACGCGGGCCAGGTCGTCGGCGAGGGCGGCGAGTTCGGGTTCGCGGCCGACGAAGGAGGTCAGGCGGGGCCGGAGGTTGCCGCGGGGTTGTGCGGGCGGGGGCGGCGCGGGCTGGAGGAGTTCGGCGTGCAGGGCGCGCAGCTGCGGGCCGGGGTCGGCGCCGAGGTCTTCGGCGAGGTCGCGGCGGGTGCGCTCGTAGGCGGCGAGGGCGTCGGCGGGGCGGCCGGCGGCGCGCAGGGCGCGCAGCTGGAGGGCGCGCAGGGGTTCGTCGTACGGGTGCTCGCGGATCAGTGCCTCGATCTCCGGGAGGAGGACGGCCGGGGCGGTGGCGCCGCCGCGCAGGTCGGCCTCGACGCGGTCGCGGAGGGCGGCGGCGCGGCGGGCCTCGGGGGCGGCGGCGTGGGCGGTGCGGGCGGGTTCGGGGAGGTCGGCGAGGGCGGGGCCGCGCCAGAGGGCGAGGGCCTCGCGGAGGGTGCCGGCGGCGGTGGCGGGGTCGTCGGCCAGCTGCTCGGCGCCGAGGGCGGCCAGCCGGGTGAACCGGTGGAGGTCGACGTCCTCGGGGCCGGCGGCGAGGCGGTAGCCGCCGGCGGGGTCGGTGTGGACGCTGTCGCGGGAGCCGAGGGTGCGGCGCAGGCGGGCGACGAGGGCCTGGAGTGCGGCGGGGGCGTCCTGGGGAGGGTCGTCGCCCCAGACCTCGTCGACCAGGTCGGTGACGGGGGCGGGCGCGGGGGAGCCGACCCGGAGGGCGAGGGCCGCGAGGAGCGCGCGCAGGCGGGCGCCGCCGGGGGTGAGGGGGGCGCCGGTCGTCTCGTCACGCGCCTCGGTGGTGCCGAGGATGAGGTACCGCACCGGGTCATTCTGCCGTGTCGCCGCGCTGGGCTGCGGGGGGTTTTCTCCCCGCCCCGCCCTTTCACCGTTTCCACCTCGGGCGCCGGTGGGGCTGAAAAGATCTTGGGGCTCCGCCCCAGACCCCGCGCCTCAAACGCCGGCGGGGCTGGGGAATCGGCGGAGCTGGTTGCAGGTCCGGCGGGGCGAACCTGGTGGGCCGGGTGGGCGGGTGGGGGTGTGTCGGGCGGGGGGTGGGGGGTGGCGGCGAGGACAGTGGCGGCCGTCCGGGCTGCGTCCCGTACGTCCCTCCCCCCCCCAGCGCCGTTCTGAAGGAGCGCCATGCGCAGGCGTCTGTTCAGCTCTCTGGTGGCCGCCGCGGTGGCGTTCGCCGGCCTGGCCGCCGGTCCCGCGGCCGCACGGCCACAGCCCGGTCCGGGTGGCGGCCCGACGTCCCGTCACGTCTGTACGGACCGGCACACCCCCGGCAAGGCGTTCTGCCTGTCCATGGTCAGGACGGACCTGCCGGCGCGGTCGGCCCTCCTGCCGGGCCAGCAGCCGGAGGGCCTGTCACCGCAGGACATCCGGAGCGCCTACGGGCTGCCGCCCTTCGGCGGGGCCGGGCGCAGGATCGCCATCGTCGTCGCGAACGACTACCCCGAGGCGGAACAGGACCTGGCCGTCTACCGCCGCCAGTTCCACCTGCCGCCCTGCACCACGGCCAACGGGTGCTTCCAGAAGGTGTACTCCACCGGTACCAAGCCGGGCACCGTGGACCCGATCTGGGCCCTTGAGGCGGGGCTGGACATGCAGGCCGTCAGCGCCACCTGCCCGGGGTGCGGGATCACCCTCGTGGAGGCTCCCACGGCGTTCATCGTCAGCTCCCTCATGCCCGCCGTCGACATCGCCGGCTCCCTGCCGGGGGTGACGGGCGTGAACGGCAGCTGGGCCATCGCCGAACAGGCGGCCGAGGGCAGCCTCGACTCCCACTTCCGCCCCGGCCTCGTCTACACGTTCGCCTCGGGCGACGTCGGGGGCGTGCCGGTCTACCCGTCCGTCTCCCCCTACGTCACCTCGGTGGGCGGCACCAAGCTGACCCGGGCGTTCAACCTGCGCGGCTGGACGGAGAGCGCCTGGGCCGGCACGGGCGGAGGCTGCTCCCCGTACGAGCCGCAGCCCGCCTTCCAGCAGGGGTTCGCCCCCTGCGCCACCCGCTCCACGCCCGACATCTCGGCCGTCGCGGATCCCGACTCCGGTATGGCCGCCTACGTCTCGACCCCCGGCAACCCCACCGTCGGCTGGCAGGTCGTCGGCGGCACCAGCCTCTCCTCCCCGCTGGTCGCCGGCATGTACGCCCTCGCCGGCCGGCCCGGCCCGAACGACCGCCCGAACGCCTACCCGTACGCCCACCCCGGTGCCTTCCACGACATCGTCACCGGCGTCGCCGGCCCGTACGCCGCGCTTCCCGGATACGACCGGGCGAGCGGCATCGGCACCCCCCGCGGCCTGCGCGGCCTGCGCCGGTAGGGCTACCGCCCGGCCGGGCGGGGCAGCGGCGGCGGCGCCGACGGGGTGAGCCTCGGCAGCGGGGCCGGCAGGGGCGGGACCGCCCGGCGGCGGGGGGTGGAGGTGCCCGTCCAGCAGGTGCCGCGGCGGGACATCAGGCGGCGGAGCCACAGTTCCATCGAGACGAGTTCCGCCAGCCCGTCGAGCGGGACGGGCCGCCCGTCGGCGGCGTCCGTCAGGGCCTGGCGCACCACGCGGGCGTCGACCAGTCCGGCGTCGGCCAGCAGCGGTGCGCTGAACAGGGCCAGCAGGGAGCCGAGGGCGGCGCGCAGGCCGAGGCGGCCGGCGGTCTCGTTGGGGCCGGGGGCGGTAACACCCCAGCCGGGCGGGAGTTCCCGTACCCCGGCGGAGGCCAGGACGCTGCGCAGGATCTCGGCGCGGGCCCCGGGCTGTACCCGCAGGGACTCCGGGAGGGCGCGCGCGGCACGGACGACCTGGTTGTCGAGGAACGGGGCGTGCAGCCGCTGGCTGCGGACCTCTACGGCCTGCTCGAAGACCCGGTGGTCGGCGGCGTGGCGGGCGAGCAGGGCGCGGGCGCGGGCCTCGCCGGGCCGCAGCGACAGCGGCGGGCGTCCGGCGGCGGCGCGCAGGCGGATCGATACTTCCGCCAGCGCCTCCCCGGTGAGCCAGCCGGCGGCCGGGCCGGGGCGGGACCAGGTGAGGGCGGCGAGCGAGGCGTCGACGGGCCCGGAGACGGTGGGGGTGACGCCGCCCTCCCGCAGCCGGGCCGCCGCGGCCTCGATGCCCGCGCGGTACGGCGTACGGGCGAGGCGGCGGGCGGCCGAGTAGACGGAGAAGGGGACGAGCAGGGGGCCTTCGGCGGCGGTGCGGGCGAGGGCGGCGACGGGGCGCAGCAGGTGGCGGCGCCTGCGGTCGAGGAGGAGGTCGGCCATGCGGGCGGGGTGGGCGTCGAGGACCTGGCGGGCGCCGTGTCCGGTGAAGTGGTCGGCGGAGCCGGCGGCGAGGCGGCGGCGGTCGCGGGCGGCGGTGACGAGGCAGGGGCCGGGTTCGTCGGTGAGGGGGCCGTCTAGGTCGGCGTACGGGAGGGCTTCGTCGGCGGCGGCCACGACGACGTGGTGGAGGCGGGGGTCGGCGGCGAGGGCGTGGGCGCGTTCGAGTTCGCCTTCGCGGCCGCGCGGGGTGGAGAGGTCGTTGAAGGTGACGGCGAGGAGGCGGGAGCCGGAGCCGGGGAGGGTGCCGGGGGCGCCGGGGAGTCCGGCGGCGAGGAGGGCGAGGGTGGCGGAGGCGGTGCCGCCGGAGAGGTCGGCGCCGACGCCGGGTGCGGGGGCGCCCCGGGCCGCACGGCGGTCGGCGGGGCCCATTCCGGGCACGGGTCCGGGGTCGGGGAGGAGGGTGTCGGGAGCATGCCGGGGTGCCGTGAGCCGGGCGCGCACCGCGGCCGTCAACGCTTCCCGCACGCCTTCGACCGCCCCCTCGGGGTCGGCCTCGGGGGTGGCCACGGCGAGGGAGGCCACGGGTTCGTAGCCGGTGATCTCGCGGGAGCCCTCGCGCAGGATCAGGGTGTGGCCGGGCGGGATGCGCCGCACCCCGGCGTACGGTGTGCCGTCGCCCAGGGCCTCGGGGCTGTCGGGGCAGGCGAGCAGGGCGGCGAGGTGGCCGACGTCGAGCTGGGCCTCGATGAGGTCGGCGAGGGGCAGGGCGGCGGTGGCGTACGCGGTGCCGCCCGCCCAGGGGGTGTAGAAGACGGGCCGGGCCCCGGCGAGGTCGCCGAGGACGGTGATGCGGCGGCCGGTCTGGACGACGGCGGTGTAGCTGCCGGGCCACTCGGTGAGGTGGCGCAGGGCTCCGCCCCGGGCGGCGTAGAGGGCGCGGCGGAGTTCCTCGTCGCCGGCGCCGCAGCAGCCGAGGACGGCGAGCCGGGTGAAGGGGTCGGCGGGGTCGGCGGTGATGGTGCGGATCTCGTCGGGGCGCCAGTCGCCGACGGCCCAGAGCGGGTCGGGGTCGCCCCACAGGAGCTGGGCGCCGACGGGGTGGACGGTGCGTTCGGCGTCCCGGCCGGCGGGGTCGTCGGCGTGGGCGGCGTCGGCGATGCCGCCGTGCGGGGGGGCGTCGTACCCGGTCCCGGGGGCCGGCGGCGGGACGCGTCCGGCCGTGCCGAAGCTCGCGGCGATACTGCTCCACCCGACCAACCAGCGCACCGCCGCCTCCCCCAGCCCGTGGGCACATGACCGGGGCGACGGCGGGCGGCACGGACGGCGTGGTCGGCGCCGAGGGCGCGGCCGGCGGGCCCCGGTGGCTCGGGGTCCATGCTGCCACGAAGCGGGCGTGCGAGAGCGGCTTCGGGGGGCGCACATGTAAACGAACACGCCTCCGCCACACGGTATTTGGCGTTCCGTTCCCACCGCCCCATAGGTCGGTTTCGGCCATTCTTCAGCCGTACTGAGGGCCTGGACGGGTCCTCGCGCGGGGAGCGGCGGCCGCTCGCGGGGCGCGGTCCGGGAGGCCTGATCGCACCCCCCGGACCGTTCCGCCACCCGCGGGGATTGAGGCAGCGGCATCCCCCGGCCTGCCGCATCCGAGCGGCGGGCCGACCCACGCACCGCACATCGAATCGCCGGGCCCCGGGTGCGGCCAGAGCGCACGGCCGGGCGCACGGCCACACGGCCGGAGCACGGTCCCGGGCGTGCGCCCCCGGGGAACGGGCCGGGGCGGACTGTGCATACGGACAACAATCCCGCCATACGGAAGGAGGGGCCTTAACGCTTGGGAGGCGGGGAACTACGCTGGGTTTACGAAATGCCGGGCGCCTATGCCCCGGCGGCGTCTGCGTTCCGCGTGTGACGAGGGGTGGCGCATGTCCAGGGAGCTCCGCGAGCCCAACGAGAAGCTCGGCGCCGTCCTCGCCCTGGCGGGCATCAGCAACGCGGGACTGGCCCGGCGGGTCAACGACCTGGGGGCGCAGCGCGGTCTGACGCTCCGGTACGACAAGACCTCGGTCGCGCGGTGGGTGTCGAAGGGGATGGTGCCGCAGGGCGCGGCCCCGCACCTGATCGCCGCGGCGATCGGCGCGAAGCTGGGGCGGCCGGTGCCGCTGCACGAGATCGGGCTGGCCGATGCCGACCCGGCGCCCGAGGTCGGGCTGGCCTTCCCGCGTGACGTCGGTGCGGCCGTACGGTCGGCGACCGACCTCTACCGGCTGGACCTGGCGGGGCGGCGCGGCGGTGGCGGGATCTGGCAGTCGCTCGCCGGCTCCTTCTCGGTGTCGGCCTACGCGACGCCGGCCTCGCGGTGGCTGATATCGCCCGCGGACAGCTCGGTGGCCCGCGAACCGGGCCCCGCCGCCGACCCGGGCCCGCCCGGCCTCCCGGGCACCACGGCCCCGACCGGCACCACGGCCCCAGCCGGCACCACCGCCCCGACGGGCACCACCGCTCCGGCGGCCGGCGGCGCTCCGGCGGCCGGCGGCGTCCGTACGGCCGCCCCGGCGCGCGCCGCCTCCGCCCCCGCCGCGCCCCGGCGCACTCCCGAAACCCCCGCGCAGGGCGTTGTGCCCGCCCGTCCCGGAAGCGAAACCGCCGCCGCCGCGCCGGCGGCGGCCCCCGCGCCGGCCCCGGCCGTGGTGCTCCCGGGCGTTCCCCCGCAGCGCGTCGGCCACAGCGACGTGGCCAAGCTGCGCGAGGCCGCCGAGGACGCCCGCCGCTGGGACTCCAAGTACGGCGGCGGGGACTGGCGCTCCTCGATGGTCCCCGAGTGCCTGCGGGTGGACGCGGCGCCGCTGCTGCTCGGCTCCTACACGGACGAGGTGGGCCGCGCCCTCTTCGGGGCGACCGCCGAACTGACCCGGCTGGCCGGGTGGATGGCCTTCGACACCGGCCAGCAGGAGGCGGCCCAGCGGTACTACATCCAGGCGCTGCGGCTGGCCCGCGCGGCCGCCGACGTCCCGCTCGGCGGGTACGTCCTGGCCTCGATGTCCCTCCAGGCGACCTACCGGGACTTCCCCGACGAGGGCGTGGACCTCGCCCAGGCCGCCGTCGAACGCAACCGGGGCCTGGCCACCGCCCGCACCATGAGCTTCTTCCGCCTCGTCGAGGCCCGGGCCCACGCCAAGGCGGGGGACTCGGCGGCGGCCGGTTCGGCGCTGCGGGCCGCCGAGGGCTGGCTGGAACGCTCCCGCGAGGGGGACTCCGACCCGACCTGGCTGGGTTTCTACTCGTACGACCGCTTCGCGGCGGATGCGGCGGAATGCTACCGGGACCTCAAACTCCCCCGGCAGGTCCGCCGCTTCACCGAGCAGGCCCTCTCGCGCCCCACGGAGGAGTACGTGCGCTCGCACGGCCTGCGCCTGGTGGTGAGCGCGGTCGCCGAGCTGGAGTCGGGCAACCTCGACGCGGCCTGCGCCGCGGGCACCCGGGCCGTGGAGGTCGCGGGCCGCATCTCCTCGGCCCGCACCACGGAGTACGTACGGGACCTGCTCCACCGCCTGGAGCCGTACGGTGACGAGCCGCGCGTCGCGGAGCTGCGCGAACGGGCCCGCCCGCTGCTGGTGACTCCCGCGTAGCCCCTATTGTCGGTGGCGGGGTGCAAGATGCAGGGGTGGGAGGTGTCAGCGTGGGCGGCGGCGTGGACTGCGATGTGCTGGTGATCGGTGGCGGGATCGTCGGCCTGTCGACGGCACACGCCCTGTCGAGCCTGGCACCCGGCACCCGCGTGACCGTGCTGGAGAAGGAGTCCGGGCCCGCCCGGCACCAGACGGGCCGCAACAGCGGGGTGATCCACAGCGGCATCTACTACCGCCCCGGCTCCCTCAAGGCGCGCTTCGCGGTGCGCGGGGCCGCCGAGATGGTGAAGTTCTGCGCCGAGCACGGCATCCCGCACGAGGTGACCGGCAAGCTGATCGTCGCCACCCACCGCTCCGAACTGCCCCGCCTGCACTCCCTCGTCCAGCGCGGCCGGGAGAACGGCATCCCGGTGCGCGAGCTGGGTCCGGCCCAGATCGCCGAGTACGAGCCGGAGATCAGCGGCCTGGCCGCGATCCACGTCGGCACCACCGGGATCGTGGACTACGGGCGGGTGGCCGCGCAGCTCGCCGAATCCTCCGGCGCGGAGATCGTCTACGGCGCCGAGGTGGACCTGATCTCGCGCCGCCCGTCCGCGGTCGCCGTGCGCACCACCTCGGGCCGGGTGCTCCGGGCCCGGGTGCTGGTGAACTGCGCGGGCCTCCAGTGCGACCGGATCGCCCGGCTCGCGGGGGACGACCCGGGCATGCGGATCATCCCCTTCCGGGGCGAGTACCACGACCTGGCCCGCCCCTCGCTGGTGCGCGGTCTGGTCTATCCCGTCCCCGACCCGGCGTTCCCCTTCCTCGGGGTGCACCTGACGCGGGGCATCGGCGGCGGGGTCCACGTCGGGCCGAACGCCGTGCCGGCGCTGGCCCGCGAGGGCTACCGCTGGCGTACGGTCCGGCCGCGCGACCTCGGCACGGAGCTGGCCTGGCCGGGATCCTGGCGGATGGCCGCGCGGCACTGGCGGTACGGGGCCGGCGAGATCCACCGCTCGCTGTCGAAGGCGGCCTTCACCGAGGCCGTACGCCGCCTGCTGCCCTCCGTCACGGAGGCGGACCTCACCCCCGCCGCGGCGGGGGTCCGGGCGCAGGCCGTCCTGCGGGACGGAACGCTCGTGGACGACTTCCTCATCCGCGAGGCCCCGCGCACGGTGCACGTCCTGAACGCCCCCTCACCGGCGGCGACGGCCTCCCTCCCCATCGGCCGCGAGATCGCCGCCCGCGCCCTGCGCACCCTCCGCTCGGCCTGACCCCCCGGCGCCGCCCGGCCGCCACAGGGCCCCCGGCGTAGAATCGGCGCATTGTGTCTGAGTCCCTGAACCCCCAGCCCAGCCTCCCCGACGCCGCGCCGGAGGCAGACGCGTACGTGCCGCCCAAGTGGCGGACCGAGCCCCGCTTCCCCGACGGGCCCGCGCCCGACCCCGCCGGCTCGCACCACGAGCGCCGGATCCGCAGCTTCCAGCCGCGCCGCAGCCGGGTCACCACCGGCCAGGGCGAGGCGCTCAAGCGGCTGTGGGGCACCTGGGGCCTGGACATCGACGGCCGCGAGGTCATCGACCTGAACCGCCTCTTCGACGGCCTCCCGGTGGTCCTGGAGATCGGCTTCGGCATGGGCGAGGCGACCGCGCAGATGGCCGCCGCCGACCCCGCCACCGGCATCCTCGCCGCCGACGTGCACACCCCCGGCCAGGGCAACCTCCTCGCGCTCGCCGAGCGCGGCGGGATGACCAACGTGCGCGTGGCCAACGGCGACGCGATCATCCTGCTCCGCGAGATGCTCCCGCCCCACTCGCTGGCGGGGATGCGCGTGTACTTCCCGGACCCGTGGCCCAAGGCGCGCCACCACAAGCGCCGGCTGATCCAGCCGGAGTTCCTCGACCTGGCCGCCACCCGCCTGGCGCCCGGCGCGCTGCTGCACTGCGCGACCGACTGGGAGCCGTACGCCGAGCAGATGCTCGAAGTGCTCACCGCGCACCCCGAGTTCGAGAACACCCAGGCCGACGGCGGCTACGCCCCGCGCCCGGAGTTCCGCCCCCTCACCCGCTTCGAGGGCCAGGGCCTCGACAAGGGCCACGTCGTACACGACCTGCTCTTCACTCGCACAGAACCCAAGGCGTAGCCCAAGAACCGACAAACGTCACTCCGAGTGTCCGAGCGGCTCGGTAGGGTCATCATGTGCTCCGAGCGCTCTCCCGTGTGCGAGCACGCCCGTCGGGCGCGGCCCGCGCGTGCGTGCTCGTCGTCCTGCTCGGCGCGACCGGGGCCGCCATCCTCGAACTCGTGCGGGAACAGACGGGCACGGCCGGTTTCTTCGTAGGCCTGGGCCTGGCCCTGCTGCCGGTGCCGCCGCTGATGGCGGCGTTCCGGTGGCTGGGCCGGGCGGCTCCCGGCCCCTGGCGGCTGCTGCTGTTCTGCTTCGGCTGGGGGGCCTGCACCGCGGCGCTGATCGCGATACTGGCGAACAGCTTCGCCACGGAGTGGATGGCCGAGGCCGCCGACCCCGCCGCGGCCGACCTGCTCGGTTCGGTGGCGGTCGCCCCGGTCGTGGAGGAGTGCGCCAAGGCGGCCGCCCTGTTCGCCGTGTTCGCCCTCCGAAGACCGCCGTGCGCCGGCGCCGCCGACGGGTTCGTGTTCGCCGGTTTCACCGCGACCGGCTTCGCCTTCACCGAAAACGTCCTCTACCTGGGCAACGCCTTCGAGGAGGACCTGGCCAAGGGCACCGGCGTGCTCGACTCGGTGACGGCGGCGACCTTCTTCGTCCGCGTCGTGCTCTCCCCCTTCGCGCACCCGCTGTTCACCGTGCTGACCGGCCTCGGGTTCGGCATCGCCGCGTTCAGCGACCGGCGCGCCCGCCGGGCCGGGCTGCCGCTGCTGGGCCTCGCCCTGGCCATGGCCGCGCACGCGCTGTGGAACGGCTCGTCCCACATCGGGGAGTACGGGTTCTACTGGGTCTACTGCTGCGTGATGGTCCCGGTGTTCGGGCTGCTGTTGTGGCTGGCGGTGCGGATGCGGCGCGCACGGCTGCGGACCGTCGCCGCCGAACTGTCGGTGTACGCCGCAGCGGGCTGGATCGGCCCGGCGGAAGTGCCGGCACTGGCCTCGATGCCGGCCCGCTCCCTGGCGCGGGCCCTGGCCCGTACCACCGGCGGCCGCCCCGCCGCCCGGGCGGTGTCCCGGTACACGTCGGACGCCGCCGCGCTGGCCCTGCTGCGCCGGCGGGCCCGGCAGGCGGGCGTCGGCGGGGATCCCCGGTTCGCCGCGCGGGAGCGGGAGTTGCTGCACCGGCTCTGGCTGCGGCGGGCGACCGCCGCGCCCGCCCTGGCCCGGGCGGCCGTACTGGAGGAGCTGCTGCCACCGCGCTCCGGCCCGGCGGCCGCGGGCCCCGCCCGCCACGCCCGGCAGGCCGCGCCGCTCGCCGTACCGGCCCCGAGGCGGGCGGAACTCTCGGCCGCCCGGGGGTGATTCCGGCAGGGGCTCAGACGTCCAGGCCCCGGGCGGTCAGCCACGACAGCGGGTCGACCGTCGATCCGCCCTTGCGGACCTCCAGGTGCAGGTGGGCGCCGGTGACGTTGCCGGTCGCGCCGACCCGGCCGATGGTCTCGCCCGCGCCGACCGAGCCGGAGGTGACGGACATCGAGGACAGGTGGCAGTACCAGACCTCGGTGCCGTCGTCGAGCCGGAGCACGATCCGGTAGCCGTAGGCCCCCGACCAGCCCGCCGAGACGACCGTCCCGCCGCCGACGGCCTTGACCGGGGTCCCGGTCGGCGCGGCGAAGTCCAGGCCGGTGTGGTGGCCGGAGGACCACATGGAGCCCGCGTCCCCGTAGTGCGAGGTGAGGGTGTAGGACGAGGTCGGCAGCGACCAGCCGCCGGAGGACTTCACCGTGGAACCGCCGCCCGAACCCGTGTCCGCCGCGCCCTTGGTCCCGGCCTGCCTGGCGGCCTCGTCCGCGGCCGCCTTCTCGGCGGCGGCCTTCTCGGCGGCGGCGCGGACCGCCTCGGCCTCCTTGTCGGCCGCTTCCTTCTGACTGCGGGCCTCCTGCGCGGCGCTCTCTCGGGCGACCCGCTCGGCCTCCGCCCGGGCCTGGGCCTCGGCGGCGTCCTGCTGGGACTCGGCCTGCTGGAGGATGCGGTGGCGCAGCGCCTCGCCGGCGTCGGTGTGCCCCTGGGTCCGGACCTCCTGCTGCCCGTCCGCCTGCCGGGGCACGCTCACGGACTCGGCGTGCGCGGCGGCCGCTGCGGAGTGGTCCCCGCCGCCCAGCAGGTCGGGGATCGAGGGCACGGATATGGCGACCTGGGGCCGGTCCTGCGCGGTGGCGATGCCGCCCGCGCCGACCGCCGCGATCACGCCGACGCCGAGGACGGTCGAGCTGCGGGCGAGTCCGCCGCGCGGCTTGAGGACCCGGTGCTTGCCCCGGAGCGGACGGGCGGAGTCCTCGGTGGGATTCCACTCGCCCCATGCGCCTGCGGTGGGCGTCTCCTGGAGTTCGATGCCTTCAGGGGCAGGCGAGTTGGAGGCCACCGGGCACACTCCTCATGGGCGAGAACGCACACGGGTGCCGTCGAGGGCGACGGCTGGACGACCGCGCTGCGTTATCAAACGGTAATAGACGCAGGGGAGTGATTCCAAGCTGGCACGAATGATCGTTCACGCCAATCGGCCACCCCCCGAACAACTTTGGCCGCCACATACGCCAACACACCAACCCAATCAGGGCAAAAGGTCGCCGCCTCCCTTATCACTCCGGCCACAGTGGCCGAATGACCGGCCGTCAACCACCTTGCGCAGAGCGCCCCATAAGCTACGCACGGTCACCGGGCTCGTCCTCGCGGGGCACCACCGGGACCGTCCTCCTGCGTTCCGGCTGCCCCTCCCCCGCCCGCCCCACCGCCAGGAGGGCCATGTCGTCGGTCGTCCCGCCGCCCGTATGGCGGCGCACGTCACTGCTGAGCGCGCTCAGCACCTCGTCCGGCCCGGGGAAGACCCGCCCCCGCAGCCGGACCGCCGGGTCGTAGAAGACCCCCGCCCCGTCCCGCGCCTCGGTCACCCCGTCCGTGAACAGGAGCAGGGTGCTGCCCGGCGGGAACGGCCACTCCCCGGCCGTGTCGGGCCGGCCCTCCGCCAGCTCGCCCAGGCCCAGCGGCAGCGCGGGCTCGGCCGGGGCCAGGACGGCCAGCCCCCCGTCGGCGTACAGCAGCAGCGGCTCGGGATGCCCCCGGTTGACCAGCCGCAGCACCCCGGCACCGGCCGGGATCTCCCCGAGCACGCAGGTGGTGAACCCCTCCTCCGCGTCCAGGCCCTCACGCCGGGTCCCCTCGCGGGCCAGCGCCCGCTCCAGCCGGCGTGCGAGCCCCTCCAGGGTCGACTCGGTCTCGGCGGCCTCCCGGAAGGCCCCCAGCACCACCGCGACGGCCTCCACCGCCCCCAGCCCCTTGCCTCGTACGTCGCCCACCGCGAGCCGGACCCCGTACGGGGTGTCCTGGACGGCGTACAGGTCGCCGCCGATGAACGCGTCGGCCTGCGCGGCCTCGTACCGGGCGGCGACGTGCAGCCCCCCGATCCGCGCGGGCGGGGTCGGCAGTACGGCCCGCTGGGCGGCCTCGGCGATCCCGCGCGCCGAGGCGAGCCGCTCGCCGCTGCGCCGCACGACCCGGTTGATCAGCAGGGCCAGCCCGGAGACGGTCAGCACGGTCACCAGCTCGGTCAGCGCCTCCGCCTTCCAGCTGGTCCCGTTGTAGAAGTGCAGGCCCACGACGGCCGACGAGGACGCGATCCCGGTCACCGCGGTCGCCCCGAGGCTGAACAGCGGCGCCGCGATCAGCGGGGCGGCGGTGAAGAAGGGGGAGCCGGTGAAGCTGGGCGGGGTCAGCAGGTCGAAGGCCAGTCCGAGGAGGACCAGCAGGAACGGCAGGACCCGCACCACCCGCCGGGCGGCACCGTCCCCGCTCCCACCGTCGCCCTGCCGGCCCAGCCCCACGCCGCTCTCCTGCCGCCCGGTAGCCCCGCCCCTCAAGGCTGGCGGCCCGGACCCGGCCCGGCGACCCGGCCGGACCGGTCGGGTGACGGCGGATACGACGAAGGCCCGGATCCATGGGATCCGGGCCTTGGCCTTCAGTAGCGGGGACAGGATTTGAACCTGCGACCTCTGGGTTATGAGCCCAGCGAGCTACCGAGCTGCTCCACCCCGCGTCGGTGAACCCAACTCTACGGCATCCGGGGGACGGCTCTCGCCAATTAAGCCGCCCGAGCCCCTCCTGAGGGGCATCACCGCAGGTCAGAGGGGATAAATGAAGCCGTGCCGCGCCCAGAACAGCTTCGGGCGCGGCACGGCTGACGGGATCAGGGCCGGGTCAGGACCGCTTGCCGCTCTTCGCGAGGCCCTTCTCCGCCCCCGCGAAGCCGGAGGCCGGGGCCGACTCGACGTTGCCGGCCAGGAACGGGCCGCTGGGGATGAACGTGAGGGGGAGCGGAGTCCAGGGCCTCTGGTCCAGGGGGGCCGTGGAGCCGCAGTTCAGGGTCACACCGTTGGACGAGCACTGGAGCTCGTACACCAAGCCGGTCAGGGTCAGCACCTTGAAGTTCGTCACCCGGCCGTGGGACGAGATGGTGGCACCGCAGACGATGGAGGGGTCGGGGTAGTTCGGGTTCTGCGCGGGGTTGGTGAGGTCCTCGAACTTGTACGGACCCGTCTGCGGGTCGTCCCGGTGCCCACCGAACGCACGCCCGTTGAAGAGGACGACGGCGAACTCCTCGGTGTCGTTGGGCAGGACGGAGTCGATGCCGAAGCCACACCCACTGGCGCCGGTCGCACCCGTCGCACCCGTCGCGCCCGTGGCGCCCGTCGCGCCGGTGGCACCCGTCGCGCCCGTGGCACCCGTCGCGCCGGTCGCGCCCGTCGCCCCGGTCGGGCCCGTCGGGCCCGTGTCGCCCTTCGGTCCCTTCGGACCCCGCGGGCCCCGCGGGCCCTGCTTGCAGTCGTCGTCCCCGTGGCCGCCTCCCTTCGCGACCTCACGGCCGGCCGCGGCGCGGTCGCCGTCGTCGTCATGGTCGCGGTCGTGCTCCTTGCACCGGTCGAGGCCGGCCGACGCCGCCGGCGGCGCGGTCGTACCGAAGGCCAGCGCCGGGGCGGCGAGGCCCAGCACCACGACGGCCAGCGAGGCCACCGCGCTGCCGGCGAGGTACCTGCCCTGCCGGGGGAGCGGGCCGAGAGGGGATGCGGTCCTCTTCTCAGGACTCATGCGTGTTGCTCCTTGGGGAACCGAAGAGATGGGCCGGGAGGCGAAGGATTCGGCCTCCTTTCGCATGATGTGACCGGTATGACCGCATCCAGCCGGAGGCGCGCTGCCCGATCAGCGCGATGGCCCATCGCCAATGGGCCGAAGGGGTCATCCCCCGGCGTGCCGCACCCCGACGGCCCGTCACGTTCCGGCCAGAGCCGCCCGTCCCGGGAGCCCCGTACGGCCGCCAACGCACCGAGCGCCCCTCCGGTCGGAACCGGAGGGGCGCTCGGGGGCAGGTCGGAGGGGGTTTCCCCCGCCTGCGGGAGGTAGGCCATGTCGGACTCGAACCGACAACCAACGGATTAAAAGTCCGCTGCTCTGCCAATTGAGCTAATGGCCCTCCATGTGCTCACCCCAGAGCATAGCCGCAGAGGGGCTGCTGGCCGATCGGGTATCGCCGGGTGTGGCCCCGGCGGTTTCCCGCCAGGGGGTGCGGGTGGGGTGAAAGCGGCCGGAAATGGGCTCGGCCCCCACCGCACCGAGGTGCTGTGGGGGCCGATTCCGCGTCAGATGGGGCTCAGGCGTCAGCCGTTGCGCTTCCAGCGGGGCTTGTCGTCACGGCGGCCGCCGAAGGAGCCGTTGCCGCCGGACGGGCGGTCGTCGCGGCGGAAGCCACCACGGTCACCACGGTCGTCACGGTTGAAGCCACCCGACGGACGGTCATCGCGACGGAAACCACCCGACGGACGGTCGTCACGGCGGAAGCCACCGGACGGGCGGTCGTCGCGGCGGAAGCCACCACGGTCACCACGGTCGTCGCGGTTGAAGCCACCCGACGGACGGTCGTCACGACGGAAACCACCGGACGGACGGTCGTCGCGGCGGAAGCCACCACGGTCACCACGGTCGTCACGGTTGAAGCCACCCGACGGACGGTCGTCGCGACGGAAACCACCCGACGGACGGTCGTCACGGCGGAAGCCACCGGACGGACGGTCATCGCGGCGGAAGCCACCACGGTCACCGCGGTCACCACGGTCGTCACGGTTGAAGCCACCCGACGGACGGTCGTCACGACGGAAACCACCCGACGGACGGTCATCGCGGCGGAAGCCACCGGACGGACGGTCATCGCGACGGAAGCCACCACGGTCACCACGGTCGTCGCGGCGGTTGTCGCGGCGCTCGTAGTTGCCCCGGTCGTCGCGGCGCTCGGAGTTGCGCTGCTCCTGGGCGGCGGCCTGCGCGGCCTGCTCGGCCACGGCGGCGGCGAGCTCGGCCTCGGCGGCCTCGACGACCTCGGCGACGGCGGCCTCCGGGTCCTCACCGCGCTCACGGGCGGAGCGGGCGACGAGGCGGTCGGCCTCCTCGCGGAGCTCGGCGGCGCGACGGGTCGCGCGCTCCAGCTGCTTGGTCAGGTCGGCGACCTCGCGCTCGGCCTGCTTGGCGGCGTTGTTCGCGGAGTCGGCCTGGACCTCGGTGAGCGAGCGCGCACCGGTGATCTCGGCGACCTCCGGGTCGAAGGCGCCGGCCCCGCCGACGATGTGGCGCGAGGCGTCGACGCCCGCGTCCTCCATCAGGCGGAAGATCTGGCGGCGCTGGTGCGGCAGGGCGAGGGAGACCACGACGCCCGACTTGCCGGCGCGGGCGGTGCGGCCCGAGCGGTGCAGGTAGTCCTTGTGGTCGCCGGCCGGGTCCACGTTGAGGACCAGGTCGATGCCGTCGACGTGGATGCCGCGGGCGGCGACGTCGGTGGCGACGAGCGCGTTGACGTAGCCGTCCTTGAAGTCGGCGAGGACGCGGGTACGGGCGCCCTGCGTCATGCCGCCGTGCAGCGCGTCGGCCTTCACGCCGGCCTCGACGAGCTGCTCGGCGATGCGGTCGGCGCCCAGCTGGGTGCGGACGAAGATGATGGTGCGGCCCTTGCGGGCGGCGATGGCGGCCGTGACCGGGGCCTTGTCCTTCGGCTTCACGACGAGGACGTGGTGGGTCATGGTCGTGACGTTGCCCTGGGCGCTGTCGACCTCGTGGCTGACCGGGTTCGACAGGTAGCGCTTGACCAGGGTGCCGATCTCGTTCTCCATCGTGGCGGAGAAGAGCATGCGCTGGCCGCCGGCCGGGACCTGGTCGAGCAGCTCGGTGACCTCGGGCAGGAAGCCCAGGTCGGCCATCTGGTCGGCCTCGTCGAGGACGGCGACCTCGACGTTCTCCAGGGAGCAGGCGCCGCGGTTGATGATGTCGCGCAGACGGCCGGGGGTGGCGACGAGGATGTCGACACCGCGCTCCAGGGCGTAGATCTGGTTGCCCATGGAGGTACCGCCGCAGACGACCTTCATCTTCAGGCCGAGGACGTCGCCGTAGGGCTGGAGGGCGTCCGCGACCTGCATCGCGAGCTCGCGGGTCGGGGTGAGGATGACGGCGCGGGGCTTCTTCTTCTCCGTGTAGCCGTCGGCCAGGCGGGCCAGGGTCGGCAGACCGAAGGAGAGGGTCTTGCCGGAGCCGGTGCGGCCGCGGCCGAGGATGTCCTTGCCGGCCAGGGCGTCCGGGATGGTCGCGGCCTGGATCGGGAACGGGGTGGTGACGCCGTTCTGCGCGAGCTTGCGCACGACGCCCTCGGGCAGACCGAGGTCCGCGAAGGTGACCGTGGGCTCGGCGTCGGCGGCGTCCTCGTCGGAGTCGACGTCGGCGTCGGCCGTCACGTCGGCCTCAAGCGCCTCGATGATCTCGTTCGCCTCCGCGGCCTCCATGGCCTCGGTGACCACAAGGGCTTCTACGGCGTCGACGATCTCGGTGGAGTCGTTCTCGGGCATGACGGAACGGTCAGAACTGGAAATGGACATGCGAAATGCGAAACCTTCCGGAGTCTCGGCACGCGCCCAAACTCCGTGAATCGCAAATCGACCGCCTCAATGCGGTCAGCCACGGCTAGGGAGAGTACGCGCCACACGGCGCTCTTCGGATTCGGCGCCGGGCAATGGGATCAAACGATCTATAACCATACGCACCCTCCCGGGGGTCTGGCAAGTCGCTGCCGGAAAAACCCCTCTGACCTGCGACGGAGCCCCCCGCGTCCATCCTCAGGCCGCGCTCGGCCCCGGCGACGCCGGAGGCGTCTCGCTCGGCGTGGGTTGCGTCACAGGGGGCGTGGTGGCCCCGCCGCCGGGCGTGGTGGTCGACCCTCCGGATCCGCCCGACCCCGACCCACCGGCCCCACCCGCCCCGCCCGCACCACCGGACCCCGACCCCGAACCGGACCCCCCGGCTCCCGAGCCCGACCCGGACCCCGAACCGGAACCACCCGCTCCAGACCCCGACCCCGAGCCGCCCCCGGACGGCACCTGGCCCCCCTGCCCGCCGGCCCCGCCCCCGGGACCGGCCGACGGCGAGGGCTGGCCCGGCTTGCCCGCGGGCGCGCCGGGGCCCGGGGAGGCCCCGGTCGTCCCGGAGGCCTTGCCGGGCTCGCCGGACTTCCCGTCCTGCGGGCCCGTGCCCTCCTTCACGCCGTGCCCGTTGCCGTGGATCCCCGAGCCGTGCCCGGCGGCCGCGCCCCCGGCCGTCCCGCCGGTGTCCTTGCCGCCGACCGAGGCGGCCGGCCCGGGCTTCGCCGCGTCCTCGCCCACGCTCATGCAGCCCGCCGTGGCCGCCACGGCGAGGGCGGAGACGGCCAGTCTCAGGGTCGTGGAGAGGGAGGGGTGCAACGGGCGCACGGGGGCACCTCCTGGGCGCGGGGCGAGGTCCGCGGTGAGCGGGTCAATGAGCCCAACTCCCTTTACCCCGTAAGAGACACGCCCCTTGCGCGAGTTGCGCGGACGGCCGCCGGGTCAGGCGAACAGCTGCCGCGCCACCTGCGACCCCAGCGTCACGGCGCCGAGGCCGACCAGGACCGAGGCCGCCACGTTCGCCGCGGCGAGGAACTTCCAGCCGCGCTCGGCCAGCCGCAGCGTCTCGTACGAGAACGTCGAGTACGTGCTGAGCGCCCCGCACAGCCCCGTCCCCAGCAGCAGCGCCGTCCGCGAGGAGCCGGCGCCCGCGAGCAGGGCCCCCGAGAGCACCCCCAGCACCAGGCAGGCACCCGCGTTGACCACGAAGGTCCCCCACGGGAAGACGGAGTCGTGCCGCGCCTGCACGAACCGGTCGGTCAGGTACCGCAGCGGCGCGCCGACGACCGCCCCCGCCACCACCAGCAGCCAGTTCACGCGGCCCCCCGCCCCCGTACCGCCAGCCGGGTCACCGAGGCCGCCGCCCACACCGCGCCCAGCGCGCCCGCCACGGTCAGCCCGGCGTACGCCAGCGCGAGCCCGGCGCGGCCGGCGTCCAGGAGGCGCGAGAAGTCCACGGCGTAGGTCGAGAAGGTGGTGAACCCGCCGAGCACCCCGGTGCCCGCGAAGGGGCGCAGCAGCGGGTGCGGGGAGCGCCGTCCGCCCTCGCTGATCAGCGCCATCAGCACGCCGATGAGCGCGCAGCCCACGACGTTGGTCCAGAAGGTCGCCCACGGGAAGCCCGCGGCCGCGGCCGGCCACAGCAGGGACACCCCGTAGCGCGCGGTCGCCCCCAGGGCCCCGCCGGCGGCCACGGCCGCGAGGACGCGGCCCTGCGGCTCGGCACGCTGGGCGGGGACGTGGAGGTCGACGTCGGGGTCGATCGCCTCCGAGCCCGGGACGGGCCGGGTCACCCGTATCCCAGGGCGTGCAGGCGTTCGTCGTCGATGCCGAAGTGGTGGGCGATCTCGTGGACCACCGTCACCTCCGTCTCGGCGACCACGCTCTCCCGGTCCTCGCACATCCGCAGCGTGGGGTTCCGGTAGATCGTGATGCGGTCGGGGAGCACGCCGGCGTACCACTCGCCGCGCTCGGTGAGCGGGGTGCCCTCGTACAGGCCGAGCAGGTCGGGGTCACCGGCCGGCGGCTCGTCCTCGACGAAGACCGCCACGTTGTCCATCAGCCGGGTCAGCTCCGGGGGGATCCGGTCCAGGGCCTCTGCGACGAGCTCCTCGAACTCCTCGCGCGTCATCTCCAGCACCCGGCCATTGTCGCCCCGCCGCAGGCCGTTCCCGCTCGCGGGTGGAAACCGTTTTGGCGATACCTCCTCCGATCCCATATGCTTCTCACGTCCCCGACGCGCTGGAAAGTGCCCGGCGGGCCTTTAGCCCTCATCGTCTAGTGGCCCAGGACGCCGCCCTTTCAAGGCGGTAGCACGGGTTCGAATCCCGTTGGGGGTACGCAACACCATGTGCAAGACTTGCTCTTGCACACACCAGGTCCTGTGGAGCAGTTGGTTAGCTCGCCACCCTGTCAAGGTGGAGGTCGCGGGTTCAAGTCCCGTCAGGATCGCTGAGGCCGGAAACGGTCTCGTGGCTGGGTAGCTCAGTTGGTACGAGCGATCGCCTGAAAAGCGATAGGTCGCCGGTTCGACCCCGGCCCCAGCCACAAAAGGAAGGCCCCGTCTCCGGACGGGGCCTTCCGCGTTTCACTCCTCCCCGGACCGCCCGGTGTCCTCGCGGGCCGAGCGCCGCCGGCGCAGCAGCCCGAAGGCCAGCGCCCCGGCGGCGACCAGGCCGAGCAGCGCCCAGTCCGGTACGGCGTCCGCGACGGCGCCGACCTGCTCCTCGACCGCGTACGAGTCGTCCACGTCCAGCAGGCCCGGCAGCGCGCTCGCCCCGTCGTACAGCAGGAACAGGGCGCCCAGGGTGATGAAGAACAGCCCGGACAGCAGCGAGGTCGTGTGCAGTTCGAGCCGGCCCACCCGCAGGGCGCGGCCGCGCAGCCAGCGCCGCCGGCCCAGGTCGAAGCGCTCCCAGAGCAGGGCCAGCACGAACAGCGGTACGGCCATGCCCAGTGCGTACACCGCGAGCAGCAGGCCGCCGTAGACGGGGCTGCCGCTGACCGCCGCCACCGTCAGGACGCTGCCCAGGATCGGGCCGGCGCAGAACCCGGCCAGCCCGTAGACGGCGCCGAGCGCGTACACCGACAGGGCGGTGGTCGGGCGGATCCGCCCCGAGAGCTCGGAGAGCCGCTTCGGGGCGAAGCCGAGGCCGAGGATCTGCGCCAGTCCCAGCGCGATGATCAGCCAGCCGCCGGCCAGGACGAGCTGGTCGCGGTGGGAGTGGAAGAACCGGCCCGCGTAGGAGCCCGCCGCGCCCAGCGGTACGAGGGTGGTGGCGAGGCCCGCGTAGAAGATCCCGGTCCGGGCGAGCAGCCGGGAGCGGGAGTCGATGGAGTACGCGAAGAAGGCGGGCAGCAGCAGGGCGCTACAGGGGCTGAGGAGGGCGAGGAGGCCGCCGAGGAGGGCGGCCGCGTACCCGATGCCGGTCACTGCCCGGCCTTCGCCTGCGCCTTGGCCCGGGCGATGGCCGTGGTGAAGGCGTCGAGGGGCTGGGCGCCGGCGATGGGCTGCCCGTTGACGAGGAAGGAGGGGGTGGACTGGACGCCGATGCGGTAGCCCTCCTCCCGGTCCCGGCGCAGGGCCGCGGAGGCCTCCTCCCCGGCCATGTCGGCCTTGAAGCGCTCCAGGTCGGGGACGCCGGCCTCGCGGGCCAGCTCGACCAGGCGCTCCTCGCCGAAGCCCTTGGCCTTGGCGCCCTCGGCGTACGCGGCGGCGTGGAAGGCGGTGAAGCGGTCCTGCCGGCCGGCCGCCCAGGCGGCCTTGGCGGCGGCCTCGGACTCGGCACCGAAGATCGGGAAGTTGCGCCACTCGATGCGCAGGGTGCCGTCCTCGACGTACTTCTTCACCAGTTCGGGCTCGGTGTCCCGGGCGAACTTGGCGCAGTAGCCGCACTTGAAGTCGGAGTACTCGATGAGGACGACGGGCGCGTCGGTACGGCCCACGGCGAGCTTGTCGCCGGGTTCGCGGCGGGCCAGCGCCTTCAGTTCGGCGGCGGGGTCGGAGCCGGGCGTGGCGTTCGCGGAGGCGGAGGTGTCGCGGTGCTTCTCCGCGGGCGCGGTGGCCTGCCAGGAGACGAGGCCGAGGGCGACCGCGGCGAGGGCGACCCCGGCGGCGTACAGCAGGGGCTTGCGGGAGGTCTTGCGGGCGGTCTTGCGCGGGGTGGACATACGGGTGCTCCAGAGCGGGGTGTACGGGGGAACCGGCGGACCGGCTCCCCTACACCCGCAGCACGGACAGCTCCACCGGCCCGGGCGCCCGCTGGTCGGGCCCGCGCACGGGCACCCGTACGCACTCGGCCCGGTACGGCCGCACCCCTTCGGGTACGGTCCGGGCGACGGGGACGGAGCCGTGCTCCTGCCCGGCCCGGGGCGGTACGGCCGGGGCGGGTGCGGGCCCGCCGGAGTCCGGGGCGCAGACGGGCCCCCGCGCCGGGGCAGCCTCCACGAGGACCGCCCGCACACCGGGGCCGGCCTGCGCGGACACCGTCCGGCCGGCCTGCGCGGACGCCGCCTGGGCGGCCTGCGCC
>NZ_JBEPFL010000055.1:0-34045 GCF_040301925.1 Streptomyces sp. NPDC000075 | reverse complement strand
CTTCGTGGTGGTGGCCTTGGCCCCCTCCGGCCCGGGCGACGGCGGCCCGGGGTACGGCGGCCCCGGCGGCGGCGACGGGGCGGGGGGCGGGGTGGCGGAGGGCCCGCGGGTGCTGTGGCGGATCCGGGCCGACGGGGAGACCGGGGTCGCCGAGCTGGGCCACCACCCGCTGGAGGCCCTGCGGGCGCTGCTGGCCCGCCTCCCGGTCCGCGCCGGGATCAGCCCGGTGGTGGGGACCCCGGCCGAACTGGCGGGGGCCCGCCGGCTCGCGGCGCTCGCCCTGCGCACCGCCCCGTCCGGGCCCGGCCCGGGAACCGCCGCCCTGCTGGACGAGCGGCTCCCGGCGGCACTGGTCGCGGCCGACCCGGAACTCGCCGCCCGGCTGCGGGAGGTGGTGCTGGGGCCGGTGCTGGCGCTGGCCCCGCAGGAGGCGCGGGTACTGCTGGTCACGCTGGGCACCTGGCTGGACTGCCGGGGCTCGACCACGTACGCGGCCCAGCGGCTCTACTGCCACCGCAACACCGTCTCCAACCGGCTGCGGCGCCTGGAGCAGCTCACCGGCCGGGCCCTGTCCGACCCGGCGCACGTGGTGGAACTGGCCCTGGCCCACGCGGCGGTGGTCCAGCGGCCTACAGCCCCGCCGCCTCCCCCTGCGGCCGCGGCTGCGGCTGCGGATGACGGGCCGACTCCAGCAGGTACGGCACGTCGATCACCGCGATCCCCGGGGTGAAGAGCAGCTTCGCCTTGAGCCGCAGCGCGTTCTGGTTGTGCAGCGGCTGCTCCCACCAGTGCCCGACGACGTACTCGGGGATGACCACCGAGAGCACGTCGGTGCCCTCGGCGGCCGCGGCCTCCTCGACGTAGGACACCACCGGGCCGACCACCTCGCGGTAAGGCGAGTGCAGGACCTTCAGCGGGATGCCCGGGTCGACGTCCGCCCAGGCCTCGCGCAGCCGCCGCGCCTCCTGCTCGTCGGCGGCCACGGAGAGCGCGCTGAGGGTGTCCGCCCGCAGCCCCTGGGCGTAGCCGAGGGCCTTGAGGGTCGGCGCGTGGACGTTGGCGACGAGGACGACGACGTGGTGGCGGGCCGGTTTGCGCGGCCGGTCACCGGGGGCGACGGCGACCTGGCCGGCGACCCGGTCGTAGTGCCGGCGGACCCCCTTCATGCCGAGGAACAGGGCGGGCATGGCGATGACGACCAGCCAGGCCCCGTGCGTGAACTTGGTGATCAGCACGATGACCAGGACCACGGCGGTCATGACCGCGCCGACGGCGTTGATGGCGAGCCGGCGGTGGATGTGGACCCGCCCGGCGCGCGGGGTCGCGGGGGAGGCGAGCTCGCGCCGCCAGTGCCGGACCATGCCCGCCTGGGACAGGGTGAAGGAGACGAAGACGCCGATGATGTAGAGCTGGATGAGGCGGGTCAGCTGGGCGTCGAAGGCGACGATGAGGGCGATGGCCGCGCAGGCGAGCAGGACGACACCGTTGGAGTACACCAGCCGGTCGCCCCGGTTGTAGAGCTGGCGCGGCGCGTAGTGGTCCTTGGCGAGGATCGAGGCGAGCATCGGGAAGCCGTTGAAGGCGGTGTTCGCGGCGAGGACCAGGACGCCCGCGGTGGCGGCCTGGAGGAGGTAGAAGAGGAAGTCCAGGTCCCCGAAGGTGGCCCGGCCGATCTGGGCGAGGGCGGTGGACATCGGGGTGTTCGCGGGCAGGCCCAGTTCGGTGGGGTCGGCGGCGACGTGCACCCGGTAGGCCATGGCGAGGGCGGTGATGCCCGCGAACATGGTCACCGACAGCGCCCCCATCGCGGCGAGGGTGGTCGCCGCGTTCTTCGCCTTGGGCTTCTGGAAGGCGGGGACGCCGTTGCTGATGGCCTCGACTCCGGTGAGGGCGGTGCAGCCGGAGGCGAAGGCGCGCAGGGCGAGGAAGACGACGGCGATGCCGGTGTAGGTGCCGGCCGCGTCGATGGGCAGGTGGGCGGACTCGGCGCGGATGGTCGCGCCGGTGCCGAGGCGGACGGCGGCGACGGCGAACATGACGTAGATGATGAGCACGAAGCCGTAGGTGGGGACGGCGAAGACGCGCCCCGACTCCCGTACGCCGCGCAGGTTCATCAGGGTCAGCAGCACCACGAAGGCGACGGACAGGCCGACTTGGTGGTCGCTGAGGGAGGGGATCGCCGAGGTGATGGCGGCGACCCCGGAGACCACGGACACGGCGACGGTCATCACGTAGTCGACGAGCAGCGCGCTGGCGGCCGTGAGGGCGGCGGCGGGGCCGAGGTTCTCGGAACTGACGACGTACGCGCCCCCGCCGCCGGGGTAGGCGTGGCAGGTCTGCCGGTAGGAGGCGACGACGACCACGAGCAGGAAGACGATGGCGGCGGCCGCGTACCACGCGAGGTGGAGCAGCGCGACTCCGCCGAGGGCGAGGATCAGCAGGATCTCCTCGGTGGCGTAGGCCACGGAGGAGAGCGGGTCGCTGCAGAAGATGGGCAGCGCGAGCCGTTTGGGCAGCAGGGTCTCGCCCAGGCGCGCGGTGTCCAGGGGCTCACCGACCAGCAGCCGTTTCGCATTGATTCGCCTCATTCCGCGAGGGATATCCATCTCGCACGGATTTCAGACGTTCAGGGGGCGTACTCCGCCGGGTCGGCGTCGCCCGTACGGCCCAGTGGCGATCTTCATCGGTCGCTGCGATGGTGATCCGGTCGGCCGCCGTGCGGTCATCCGCGCGGGAGCGGCCGGCTCTACGGAAGGAGACGGCCGTGGTGACATCCGTCGACCTGGCCTACGACTACCCGGTGCTCGGTGCCTTCTGGACCGTGATGTGGATCTTCCTCTGGGTGATGTGGCTCGTCCTGCTGTTCCGGATCGTGGTGGACATCTTCCGGGACCACGAGATGAGCGGCTGGGCCAAGGCCGCCTGGCTCCTCTTCCTGATCCTGATCCCCTTCCTGGGCGTACTGGTCTACGTGATCGCCCGGGGCGGGAACATGGGCAGGCGGGAGATCAAGCACGCGCAGGAACAGCAGGAGGCCTTCAACGCCTACATCCGCGAGGCGGCCGGATCGCCCTCCCCCGGCAAGGCCACGGCGGACGACCTGGTGAAGCTCTCGGAGCTGCGGGCGAAGGGCGAGCTGAACGACGAGGAGTTCCGTCAGGCCAAGGAGAAGCTCCTGGCCTGACCCCGTCCGCGGGCGGCCGTCACATCCGGGCGGCCGCGCTGCGGATGGCCTCGCGGATGCGGAAGTAGGTCCCGCAGCGGCAGATGTTGGCGATGGCGTCGATGTCCTCGTCCGTGGGCTCGCTCGTCCGCTTCAGCAGCGCCACGGCGGCCATGATCTGCCCGGGCTGGCAGTAGCCGCACTGGGCGACGTCCTGTTCGAGCCAGGCCTCCTGGACGGGGTGCAGCCGGTCGCCGTCGGCGAGGCCCTCGATGGTGGTGACCGCCTTGCCCGCGCAGGCGGAGACCGGCACCACGCAGGGGCGGACGTCCACCCCGTCGAGGTGGCTGGTGCAGGCCTTGCAGACGTCCACCCCGCAGCCGTACTTGGGGCCGGTGATCCCGAGCATGTCCCGGAGCACCCACAGCAGGGGGAGGTTGTCGGGCGCGTCGACGGTGACGCTCCGCCCGTTGACGGTGAAGGTGTGCGAGGGCACGGCGGCGTACTCCAGGGGTCAGCGCGGGTAGGGGGTGAAGTCGACGTCGAAGTCGAGGGGGAAGCTGCGCGGCTTGGAACCGGTCGCCCGGGCCCAGGCGTTGGCGATGGCCCCGACGGCGGCGGGCACGCCGAGCTCGCCCGCGCCGCCCGGCTCGGTGCCCGTGGCGGGGAGCACGAAGACCCGTACGTCCTTCGGGGTGTCACGCTGCTTCGCCCAGTGGAACTGGCTGTAACTGCCCTCCAGCGGCAGGCCCTTGTCCAGGTGCAGGCCGGCGCGCAGGGTGGTGGAGATGGCGTCGGTGAGGCCGCCGATCATCTGCGCCTCCAGCCCGCGCGGGTTGACCGGCAGGCCCACGTCGACGGCGATGACCGCCCGCGTGACGCGGACGTGCTCCGGATCGCGGGTGTCGATCTCCACCAGGCAGGCGGTGCGCGACTTGTACTCCTCGTGGAAGGCGATGCCCTGCGCGCAGCCGGCCGGCAGGGCGCGCCCCCACTGCCCCTCGGCGGCCACCTTGTCGAGCACGGCGCGCTGGGCGTCGGTCTTGAGGAAGGTGCGCCGGAAGCGGTACGGGTCCTTGCCGGTGGCGGCGGCCAGTTCGTCGACCACGATCTCCTCGGCGCCGCGGGTGTTGGCCGAGTAGACCGAGCGCCAGGACCCGGTGGGGATCCCGGTGGGCACCTCGGTCAGCGCCTGGGTGGTGAGTCCGAAGTGGTACGGGGACTTCACCGTGGTGAGGAACAGGGTCTGTGCGAGGGTGGCGTTGCCGATGCCCGAGGGCAGGCTCGCCGCGGTGGCCGTGATGATCTCGCCGAGTCCGTGCCGGAAGTCGGTCTCGGCGGCGGCGACGCGGTGCTCGAAGCTGAGGACCTCGCCGAGCAGGTGGGTGGCGCGGATCCGGTGGTGGGTGGCGGGGCGCATGCGGCCGTGCCGGGTGTCGTCCACGCGGGTCCACATGAGCCTGACCGGGCGGCGGCAGGCCTTGGAGACGCGGGCGGCCTCCAGGGCCGCGTCGAAGAACAGGCGGCGGCCGAAGGAGCCGCCGGCCTGGACCACGTGCACCTTCACCTTGTCCAGCGGCAGTCCGAGGTCGGCGGCGATGGTCTCGCGGGCGACGATGGGGGACTTCAGGCCCGACCAGATCTCGGCCCGGTCGTCGCGGACGTCGGCGACGGCGGAGTTGGTCTCCATCGGGGCGTGGCTGACGAAGGCGAAGTCGAACTCCGCGTCCACGTACGGGGTGAGCAGCGGCGGCAGGAGCGGGGGCGGGTTGGCGGCGCGCAGCTTGGCGCGGATCTGCTCGTCCGAGAGCCGGTCGGCGGGGCCGGGGCCCCACTCGACCTGGAGGGCGGCCTTGGCGTCGAGGGCCTGTCCGAAGGTCTCGGCGACGACGGCGACCCCGGTGGGGACCGTCACGACGTGCAGGACGCCGGGCATGGCCTCGACGGCCGCCCGGTTGGCCACGGAGCGGACGCTGCCGCCGAGGCTGGGCGGGCGGCGCAGCACGCAGGGCTTGGCCCCCGGTACGTCGAGGTCGAGGGTGTAGCGCTGGGCGCCGGTGACCATGGCGCGGGCGTCGACGCGGCCGGTCGGGGTACCGACGAGGGAGTGCCGGGCGGCCGGCTTCGGGGTGGCGCCGAGGACGACGAGGCCGGGTGCGGCGGCGGCCGCGGCGAGGCTCCCGTAGCCGGCGGTGCGGCCGTCCGGGGCGCGTACGGAGCCGTTGGCGGTCGTCAGCGTGGCGGCGGGCAGGCTCCAGCGGGCGGCGGCGGCCGCGACGAGGCGGGCCCGTGCGGTGGCGGCGCACTGGCGGACCGGGCCGTACAGGGAGCGGATCGAGTTGGAGGAGCCGGTGAGCTGGTTGAACAGCAACTCGGGCCGGGCGTCCTCCAGTTCCACCCGGACGCTGCCCAGCGGGGCGTCGAGCTCCTCCGCGACCAGCATGGCCACGGCGGTGGTGAGGCCCTGGCCGACCTCCTCGCGGGGCAGCCGGAAGCGGATGGTGCCGTCCTCCTCGACGACGAGCGCCAGCAGGGCGGAGGTCGGGGCGCCGGCCAGGATGAACAGGTTGCCGAGGTCGATCAGGTCGGCGACCTCGGGCAGGCTCGGCACCACGGCGTGCGCGGGCTGCGGGGCCAGGGCGTCGGCCCCGGCCCGGGTGACGAGGGCCAGGGTGGGGGCCGCGACCAGGTAGGTCAGGAAGGACCGGCGGCTGTGCCCGCCGTCGCCCCGCCCCGTCGGCGTGCTGCTCTCTTCGGACATCTGGTCCTGTCCCCACCCTCCCCCGGCCCGCACGGAGCGGACCGCCCCGGCTCGTTACCGACACGTAGGGTAGCGATCACCGGGTGGGGTGGGAAGCGGAAGCGACGGACGGGGTCCTTCGTTCGAGTGGTGCCCCCGACGGGACCCCACCCCCGGCCCGGGGTGTCCGTGCCACCTCCGCGGCCTCGTACGCCTCGCCCGTACGATCGAGCCACTCCCCCCGGAAGGCCGATTTCCGGCCATGGGCGGACGATGGAAGCAGATCCGTACACGGTGGCGACACGTGAGGAGGTGTACGGCGATGGCCCAGTTCATGGATGTCCACCACGGCATGAAGGGCATCACCGCGGACCAGCTGATGGAGGCCCACAAGGCCGATCTGGCCATCCAGTCCGACGAGAAGGTGACGTTCCAGCGCGCCTGGGCCGACCCCGCGTCCGGCGAGGTCTACTGCCTGTCCGAGGCCCCCTCGGCGGCGGCGGTCCAGAAGATCCACGAGCGGGCGGGACACCCGGCCGACGAGATCCACCCGGTGCCGCTCAGCGTCTGACGGCCCGGAGCACTCCGATACTGACCGGAAATGTTCGTACGGACGGGAGGCGAACGGGAGGCCTTCGGCATATGCCGTAAGCAAGAACGTTACGGATGTTGCCAAACGCCTTACAGGCCGTCCCGGGCTGTGCCACAGTCGTAACCGGTCCTTCTTTCAGACCTGGCCGTGCCGCGCCTGTATCGCCGCGCCTGTATCGGAGTGCTCATGCCGTCCCACCTGTACGCGGACCGTTCCGCGCAGCCGCCCGAGCCGGGATCCGTGGACGCGCTGATCTCGCAGACCCGCCGGCTCCGCGGCGAGGTGGACGCGGTGCGCCGCGACACCGTCGCGGACGACGACGACGCCCAGGGCCGCTGGCAGCGCGCGCTGTGCGACCTCGCCGTGCACCACCTCGACGACCTGGGCCAGCACCTGGGCCAGCTCAAGGAAGGGCTGCCGCCCGCCCCCGAGTACGTCGAACTCCCCCCGGCACCGCCGGAGTCCGCCTCCGAGGACCGCCAGACCCGGGTCGGCAGCGCCGAGTGGAACCTGCTGACGGACGAGGTCACCTGGTCCGAGGAGCTCTTCCAGATCTTCGGCCGCTCCCCCGAGGCGGGCCCGCTCCCCCTCGACGAACTGGGCTCCACCCTGTTCTCCGAAGACCAGCCGCTGCTGACCGCGATGGTCACCGACTGCCTGGTCGACGGCAAGCCGATAGACGGCGAGTTCCGCATCGTCCGGGCCGACGGCCGGGTCCGGACGCTGCACATGAGGGGCGAGCCGGTACTCGACGCGGACGGCTGCACGGCCTCGATGTGGGCCGTGCTGCGGGACGTCAGCGAACTGCGCCGCAGCCAGCGGGCCGAGCGCGAGTCACGCGACTCGCTCCAGCGCCGCCGGGAGATCGCGCAGACCGAGCACCGGCTGGCGGTCGAGCTGCAGGAAGCCGTGCTCCCCCCGTGGCGCGGCTCCCTGCGGTTCCCGCACGACAGTGCCGGCACGCTGGACGTGGCGGCCCACTACCTCCCCTCCGCGAACAGCACGCTGATCGGCGGCGACTGGTACGACGCGCTCGAACTCCCCGACGGACGCTCCCTGCTGACGGTCGGCGACCTCACCGGACACGGGGTCAGCGCCACCTCGGGCATGGCCATGCTGCTCGGCGCCCTGCGCGGGATGACCATGGCCGGCATCGAACCGGGCCCGCTGATGGGCTGGCTCAACCAGCTGCTGGAGAACTCCGCGCAGCCCGCCCTCGGTTCGGCCGTCTGCTGCCGCTACGACCCCGACCGCCGCCTGCTCTCCTGGGCGCAGGCCGGACACCCCGCCCCGCTGCTCTTCCGCCACGGCCAGGGGCGTGCGCTCCAGCCGCCGGAGGGGGTCCTGCTGGGCGCCACCTCGGGCGCCGTGTACGGGCAGGCCGAGGAACCGCTGGAGCCGGGCGACGTGCTCGTCCTCCACACCGACGGACTGACCTCGCGCAG
This sequence comes from Streptomyces sp. NPDC000075, assembly GCF_040301925.1. Lineage (NCBI taxonomy): Bacteria > Bacillati > Actinomycetota > Actinomycetes > Kitasatosporales > Streptomycetaceae > Streptomyces > Streptomyces sp. NPDC000075. Next base: position 26,105 of record NZ_JBEPFL010000055.1, on the reverse strand, counting down.
CGTCGGGTACAGCCGGATCGACGGCACGGAGCGGCTGCTGGCGCTCGCCCCGCGCCTCTCGGCGGCGCGGTCGGCACGCGACTGCGTGCGGATGGTGACGGAGGAGTTCGGCGAGAGCGAGCGCGAGGACGACGCCTGCGTGCTGGTCGCCCGCATCGGCGGCCAGGCCTGATCCGAACGACACGGCCCGGCGTCCCTCGCCACGGATCGTTTCCCAGGGGCCGCGCCCGAGGCGCGGCCCCTTTTTCCGTTCGTCGTACGCTCCCGTCCTGCGTGGTGCGCGGCACCGCCCCCTAGACCTCCGCCTCCGCACGGCGCGGGGCACGCGGGGAGGGGCTGTCGGGGAGGGCCTGCTCGATCTCCTCGCGCAGGTCCTCGATGCGCGCGTAGCCGGCGTACTGGCCGGTGAGGCGGTACATCTCGCGCAGCCGGTCCCATGTCCGGTGCGAGGACGTCTCGTTCATCGACACCAGGGCCAGGCGGGCGTAGCGGTCGGCCTGTTCGGGGTCGTCGGCGATGAAGCAGGCCGAGGCCATGGAGATGTAGTCGAAGATCTGCGAACGCTGGTACCCGTCACCGCGCAGCCGCAGCGCCTCCCGCGCGTGCCGTGCCGCCACCGGGGCGGCCGAGGCGTCGTGGTCGGCGAGCGTGCGGTACGCCAGGGCCTGCATCCCGTGCAGGTCGGCCTCGTCGAAGTGCTGCATCCACGACGGGGGCGGTACGTCGCCCTTGTCGGACACGAACAGGTCCTCGGCCTCGCCCAGGGTGCGGCGCATGGCCTGCCCCTTGCCCATGGCGGCCTGGGCCCAGGCCTCGATGGTGTGCAGCATGGCGCGGGTGCGCGGCAGGGTCTGGTCCCCGGAGCCGGCCTGCGCCAGCTTCATCAGGTCCAGCGCCTCGTTGGGCTTGCCCAGGTGGACCATCTGGCGGGCGGCCCGCGACAGCGCCTCGCCGGCCCTCGGGCGGTCGCCGCCCTCGCGGGCGGCGTGCGCGGCGATGACGAAGTACTTCTGCGCGGTGGGTTCGAGGCCGACGTCGTGCGACATCCATCCCGCCAGCACCGCCAGGTTGGCCGCCACCCCCCAGAGCCTGCGCTGGAGGTGGTCCGGGTGGTGGTACGCGAGCATGCCGCCGACCTCGTTCAGCTGGCCGACGACGGCCTTGCGCTGGAGACCGCCGCCTCTGGAGGCGTCCCAGGCCCGGAAGACCTCGACCGAGCGCTCCAGCGCCTCGATCTCCTGCGAGCCGATGGGGGCGGCCTCGTAGCGGTCGTAGCCCGCCGGGTCGGCCTGGTAGGGGTCGCCGAACCGCTGGGGTTCCTTGGCGGTGGCGGGGTCGGCTTGCAGCCATTCGTACATGGCGTTGCTGAGGGCTGAGCCGGCGGTGAGCACGACTCCCGCGCCCATCAGGCCGCGACGGTTGAGCATGAGGTCCATTCCCGTGAATTCGGTGAGGACCGCGGCTGTGCGTTCGGGCGCCCAGGGCACTCCGTCGGGGTTCTCCTTCACCCCGTCCGGCTGCCGTCTGGTGGCGCGCCGCTGCCGTACGAACCCGAGGTCCTCGATGGTCACGACACGACCGAGCCGCTCGGTGAACAGTGCTGCCAGTACCGTGGGCACCGGTTCGCGCGGGGTCTCCCCCATGTCGATCCAGCGCCGTACCCGCGAGGTGTCGGTGGCCAGCTGGTGGTGGCCCATCGCGGCCGCCTGCCGGTTGACCATCCTCGCGAGTTCGCCCTTCGACCAGCCGGCCAGGCCGAACAGGTCGTTCAGACGGGTGTTTGGACCTTTGCTCACGTCAAGCCCCCAGGTTCTCGGCTGAGTTGACAGTAACCCCCTGTCAGTTCCCCGTGGACTATTCGCCAGGGTTCGCCAGGGCACGCCCGGTGGTTCGCCACCTGCCGCCGGGTGTCAGGTAGGAATGCGCCTCCCCGACCCGGTTCACCGGCGGAACTCCCCAGGGTGAAGTACGGGATCCGGCGGGGCGGCGTACGCAACTCGTCGGCGCACGAAGGGAACCGTAAACGCCATGTACGCAGCAACGTCCTCCGTGTCCGCCCCGGTCCGCCCGCACCGCACCCTCCAGGCGGGGGGCGGTGGCATCTCCCTCGAACCCGGCCGCCAGCCGGTACCGGCGCAGGGCGCCGTCCGGGCGCGGCGGATGCCGGCGGCCGGATCGCAGCCGCTCAGCGGAAGAATCGACCTCTCCGGCCCGCAGGGCGCGCAGCTGCGCACGGCGCTCGCGTCGGTGCAGCGGATCTGTCCGGAGTTCGCCCCGGTCCAGGTCCTGCGGCGCAGCGGCCGGTCGGTCCTCCTGGTCGGGACGACGGGACGGATGACCGCGGTCGCGAAGGTTTTACTGGACCACTCGCCCGAGTGGCGCGAGCGGTACCGGCACGAAATAGCGACGTACCGGACCTTCGTCCGGCACCGCCCGCCGGTCCGTGTGCCCCGGCTGATCGCCGCCGACCCGGAGAACTGCGTCCTGGTCGTCGAGCGGATGGCCGGCCGGGTGGCCGCCCTCCAGCGGCACCCGGTGGAGGCGCCGCCGAGGACCGACGTACGGGCGGCGCTGGGCGCGGTGTGCCGGGTCAACCAGTGGCGCCCGCCGGCCGACCTGTTCGGGCACCCGGTGGACTACGCGCGGCGGATCTCGCGCGACCACGGCCTCGGGCTGCTCACCGACCGGGACTACGGCGACCTGCAGAAGCTGCTGCACGGACTGCGGCTGGTCCCCTGGCAGTTCAACCACGGCGACGCCCTGCTCTCGAACCTGCTGCTGTCCCCGGCCGGGCCGGTGATGCTGGACTGGGAGCACGCGGGCTGGTACCTGCCGGGGTACGACCTGGCCACGCTGTGGGCGGTGCTGGGTGACGCCCCTGCGGCGCGCGCCCAGATCAGCCGGCTCGCGCAGTCGTCCGGCCCGGCGGCACGGGACGCCTTCCTGGTGAACCTGATGCTGGTGCTGACCCGGGAGATCCGGATGTGCGAGACGGCCGTACAGCGCTCCATGCTGGCGGCGCCCGCGTCCCAGCCGCTGCCCGCCGGGGCCGTGTCCTCGGGGGAGGAGCAGCGTCTGCTGCTGCGCCGCCTCCACGACGACGCGGGCATGGCCCGCAGAGCGGTCCGGGCGGCGGTCGGTACCCGCTGACCCTTCCCGGCCCCCGTACCCAGCCGCCTCGACCCGTCTCGACCCCTCTCGGCCCGTCTCCACCCGTCACGGAATCCCGTGGCTCCCGCACCCGGTGCGGGAGCCACGGGATTCGGTGCGTCCGGGGAGCGGATCGCCCCGGTGCGCGTGCCTTGACTTCACATGATCCCCCGAACACCTTTTCTGACTCAGCATCAGGAATCCGGAGCCCGCCCCTTCCCACACCACTGGAGCCCGCCCATGACCGAGGCCGTGTCCCCGTCCGGGAACGCCGACCCCGCGCGTCCCGCCCTCCCCTCCCGCCGGAAGGTCCTCGCCGGGGCGGGGGCCGGGGTGCTCGCCGCCGCCGTGCTGCCGGCAGCCGCCGCGCGGGCCGACGGGGCCGCGCTCGGAGAGTACGACGTGGTGGTGGTCGGGTCGGGGGCGGCGGGCATGACCGCCGCCCTCACCGCGGCCGGCCGGGGGCTGAGCGTGCTGGTGGTGGAGAAGGCCCCGGCCTTCGGCGGCTCGGCGGCGCGTTCGGGGGCCGGGATCTGGCTGCCGAACAACTCGGTGATCCTGGGCGCGGGGGTGCCGGACACCCCGGAGAAGGCGGCGGCGTACCTGTCGGCGGTGGTGGGGCCGGAGGTGCCGGCCGACCGGCAGCGGGCCTTCCTGGACAACGGCCCCCGGATGCTGGACTTCGTCATGGCGAACAGCCCGCTGAGGTTCCGCTTCATGGACGGCTACAGCGACTACTACCCCGACCTGCCGGGCGGTCTGCCGAACGGCCGCTCCATCGAGCCGGACCAGATCGACGGGAACGTCCTGGGCGCCGAACTGGCGCACCTCAACCCGGCGTACATGCCGGTGCCGGCCGGGATGGTGGTGTTCAGCCAGGACTACAAGTGGCTCAACCTCGCGGCGGTCACCGCCAAGGGGCTGGCGGTGTCCACGGAGTGCCTGGCGCGCGGTACGAAGGCGGCCCTGCTCGGGCAGAAGCCGCTGACGATGGGCCAGGCGCTGGCGACCGGGCTGCGGGCCGGGCTGATGCGGGCGGGGGTGCCGGTGTGGCTGAACAGCCCGCTGGTGGACCTGGTCCAGGAGGGCGGGGCGGTCACCGGGGTGGTGGTGGAGAAGGAGGGCGTACGGGGGGTCGTGCGGGCCCGGCGGGGTGTGGTGGTCGGCTCCGGCGGCTTCGAGCACAACGCGGCGATGCGGGAGCGCTACCAGCAGCAGCCGATCGGCACCGGGTGGTCGGTGGGCGCGAAGGAGAACACCGGCGACGGGATCCTGGCGGGGCAGCGGGCGGGCGCCGCGCTGGCGTTGATGGAGGACGCCTGGTGGGGGCCGTCGATCCCGCTGCCCGGTGAGCCGTACTTCTGCCTGGCGGAGCGGACCCTGCCGGGCGGTCTGATCGTCAACCGTGCGGGGACCCGGTTCGTGAACGAGGCGGCGCCGTACAGCGACGTGGTGCACGTGATGTACGAGAAGGACCGGGGCGCGCCGGGTTCGCACATCCCGGCCTGGCTGATCGTGGACCAGAACTACCGCAACCGGTACCTGTTCAAGGACATCCTGCCGGCCCTGCCCTTCCCGGACGCGTGGTTCGAGGCGGGGGCCGCGAAGAAGGCGTGGACCTGGGACGCGCTGGCCGGTCAGATCGGGGTGCCGGCGGCGGCGTTGCGGGCGACGCTGAACCGCTTCAACGCGCAGGCGTGGAGCGGCTCCGACCCCGACTTCCACCGGGGGGACACGGCGTACGACCACTACTACACGGATCCGAACATCCTGCCGAACTCCTGCCTGGCGCCGGTCTGGGCCCCGCCCTTCTACGCCTTCCGGATCGTCCCGGGCGACCTGGGGACCAAGGGCGGCATCGTCACCGACGCCCGGGCCCGCGCGCTGCGGGCGGACGGGTCGGTGATCCGGGGGCTGTGGGCGGCGGGCAACGCGAGCGCGGCGGTGATGGGCCACAGCTACGCGGGGGCCGGGTCGACGATCGGGCCCGCGATGACGTTCGGCTACGTGGCGGCGAACGACATCGCGGACACCCCCGCCTAGGCGGGGGCTAGCCCTGCTGGAAGAGCTCGGCCGGGAGCGGCTTCAGCAGTGCGTAGAGGTCGTCGGTGATCGGGCGGTCCCAGCTGGCGATCGTCACGAGGACGTTGTCGCTGCGGTCGAACTGGACGCAGGAGATCCGGCTCTCGGAGAGCTTGACCTTGCGGACGATGAGGAGGTTGTCGCCCTGCATGACGGGGCAGTCCTCGGTGCCGGTGACCTCGACCTCCTCGTCGTTCTCGAGGGCGTCGAGGAGCTGGGCCACCTCGAAGGGAACCTGGCCCTCGGCGAGGTCCCGGGCGGGGGACCCCTCGGGCAGGTTGCCGATGATCATCGCGGGGCCGCGGCCGCCGAAGAGGTCGTAGCGGAGGAAGACTCCCTGGCAGCTGCCGTCGGGGGCGGGCAGCAGCCCGGCCCCGAGGTTGCCCGGCCAGTCCCCCGGGTCCATGGCCAGGACGTCGAAGTCCGGGCCGGCGGGTGTGGCGGCGCGGTGGCGGCGGAGGAAGGACATGCGGCCCATGGTACGTGGCCGCGCGGGTTTTCCGGCCCCGGGGGGCCCGCCGCCGCCGGGGCGGGCGGAAGGGCCGCGAAGATCCCGGACCTGCGGGTATGGGGCGTGGGTGCACGATAGTCCTTACCGGCCGGGGCGCCTTGCCGCATGCTCTTTTTTCTGCCACCACCCGCGCTCCTGGCTGTATCTTGCTGTCCGTCCCCGCCACCGGTCCGCGATCGTTTTCGAATCCGCGACTACGATCCGGCGGTGGGGAACCCGACGGCCGGGGGGCCTACCGCCCTCCCGGGCGCGCGCAGGAGGCCTCGGACGTATGGGAGCACAGACGGATGACCGTGTCTGTTGGCGATCCGCCGCTTCCCCTCCCCGTGACGCTGGAGCGGATACGGGCGCTCGCCGTGGAGGGAGGACTGGACGTGGACGAGATCCTGGACACGTGCGCCCTCTCGAAGCGGGCCGGTGTCCCCCCGGAGGTGACGGCGGCCCTGCTGCGCGGCGAGGAGGGGGCCGGTTCCGCGTCCTGCGCGGCCGAGGAGCGGGTCCGCCTGCGGGCGGCCTTCCTGTACGCGGTCTCCCGCCGCGTCGACGGGCGTCCCTACCCCGTCACGGACGTCGCGGCCGCGATCGGCGCCCCGGTCCCCTGGGTCGACGCCCTGGTGTCCGGGCGCACGCCGCCGCACCTGCGCCACTGCGCGGCGCTCGCCGCCTTCTTCGGCCGCGAGGCCTCCTTCCTGACGGACACCCCCGCCCAGGCGGTCAGCCGGGCCCTGCGGCCCACCCTCGAATCCCTCGACTACCGATCGGGCAACCTGATGGCCGACCTCGTGGACCAGTACGGCCTGGTCTCCGTCTCCACCCGGGGAAGACCCCTGTCCCGTACGCAGGAGACCCTGCTGCTGGGGATGATCACGGGGATGCTCTCCGCCGAGCGGCGGGCGGAGGCGGCCCGGTGAACCTGTCCCGTTCGATGCGCAAGCTGTGCACCACGCTGACCTCCTCGCTGGAGCTGGAGGCGCCAACCGATCCGCAGACCCTCTTCCGCGCCCTGTGCGACGCCATGAGCCGCACGCGCGGGGGCCGCCCCATCGTGCTGCGCTTCGAGCGCTTCCCCACCGAGCTGACCACGTCGGGCCTCTGGCTGAACATGGAGGAGTACGACATCGTCGTCGTGGAGAAGTACACGACCCCGGACCACCAACTGGTCATCCTCGGGCACGAGCTGTGGCACATGAACGCCGGCCACTGCGGCGAGCACGGGAACCGGGCCGCCGACGCCGCCCGGGCGCTGCCGGACGCCTCGTCGCTGACGTACGAGAGCGTCGCCGCGCGGTCGCACTACGAGGACCGCCAGGAGATCGAGGCCGAGCGCTTCGGGCTGATGCTCGGCGACCGGTGCCGGTCGTGGCTGGCGGGCGGCGAGTCCTCCGGGGCCGGGCACAGGAACGGTGTGGCGGGGCGGATAGGCAACGCGCTGGGCTACCGCGGACCGATCGGTTGACGTTGACCTCGGACAAGTTCTACATCCCGTACCTCATCCCGGCGGCGATACTCACCCTGGCCCTCGCCATCCGCCTCCCGGTGATCATGAGGTTCTGGCGGATCGACCCGAACGTGCGCTCCCTGGGCGGACTGCTCCTGCTCGGCTCGGCCGTCTTCTACTTCGGCCGGCCCAAGACCCTGGCCCTGCTGAACAGCTCCACAGGCGTCAGCAACTTCGCGGCGCCGCTGGTCTACTCGCTGCTGACGATGTTCTGCGCCTCCTGCCTCATCCTGATCATCCACTGGCGCGGGGGCGATCCACGGCGGGTGCGCCGGACCAACTGGACGATCGGCTGCGTCTACGCCGCCGTGGTCGCCGGCCTGTGGGTCACCTTCGCCTGCGCGGAGGTGCCGGTCGAGCGGCTGCGGGACTTGGACACCTACTACGCCAACACCCCCTGGATGCGCGAGCACATCCTGCTCTACCTGGGGGCCCACACGGCCGCCTGCCTGATCACCTCGGTGGTCACCTGGACCTGGCTGCGCGAGGTGTCGGGCTGGCTGCGGGCCGGCCTGGTGCTCCTCGTCATCGGGTTCATCCTGAACCTCGGCTACGACACGGTGAAGCTGGCCGCGGTGTTCGCCCGCTGGACCGGGCACGACCTGGACTGGCTCAGCACGTACGTGGCCCCGCCGATCGCCTCGGTGTGCGCCCTGTTCATCGCCGTGGGCTTCATCCTCCCGCACGCCGGACAGGCCCTGCAGGGGCTGTGGACGGACTACCGCCAGTACCGCTCCCTCGCGCCGTTCGTGCGGGAGCTGGCCGGGCTGGACACCGGTTCGCTGCGGCTTCCCCGGCGGACCCCGGTGAGCCGGCGCCTGGTCCAGCGCAGGACGCAGATCAGCGACGGGCTGCTGCGGCTCCAGCCGTACATGGACCCGGGGGTCCGCGGCCGGGCGCTCGCCGAGGCCCTGGCCCGTGACGAGGCGCCCGCTCAAGCTGCGGCGACGGCCGACGCGGTGGCGGTGGTCGCCGCGGTGCGCGGCCTGCGCGGGGGTGCGGCGGCGGACCCCGGGGCCGGGGCGCCGGGCACGGCCGGGGCCGCGCCGGGGCCGGCCGGGGCGCCGGACCTGGTCGCCGTGGCCCGGGCCCTGCGCCGGTCCCCCGTCGTCAGTTCCTTCCGCACCCGCCCGTACCCCTCGGACCGGCCCGGGGGCGTGCGCCGCTGAGCGGGCGCCCGCCCGGGTTCAGGCCGGGGGGACGAGGACGAACCAGCGCTCCAGCAGGGCCGCGTCGCCGGTGACCTCCAGCCCGCCGGCGGGCAGCCGCTGCCAGAGGAACAGGGTGAGGTCTGAGGCCGTGCCCACGGCTTCGACGTCGGCCGGTCCCGTGCCGTCCGGTTCCAGGCGGACCTCGTTCCCGGCGAACTCCACCGTCCAGGACTGCGGGCCGTCGGCCCGCCGGAAGCGGTAGCGCTCCCCGCTGCCGGCCGGGGCGGGCTTCCAGCCGCGCCGGGCGGGGACCATGACCTCGAAGGTCTGGGCGACCGCGTCGGCGGCGAAGGCGGGGTCGAAGGGGGCCGGGTCGCCGGTGAGAGATTCCGCGTCCCAGCGGTGGACGGCCTGTTCAATGGTCTGCACCCGGGCCCAGAAGCCGCTCGTGTGCTCGGCCGACCAGCTCCACACGGGGACGTCCGGGCCCAGTTCCTCCAGTACCCCGGCCAGTTGCCGGGCGGCCCCGGCCGACCAGTCGAGGAGTTCCGCGGGGACGGGGCCGCGGTGGGGGGTCGCGTCCTGCCGTGGCCAGGCGGCCCGTACGGCGGGGTCCTCGGGGAGGTCGTAGAGCGCCGGGTCGGTGGGGTCGAGGGGCTCGGTGTGGCGGCCCCGGAGGATGTGGGCGAGGTAGCGCTGGACGCTGCCGAGGTGTCCCGCGAGGTCGGCGAGGGACCAGCCGGGGCAGGACGGCACGGGCGGGCCTTCCCCGCCGCCGTCGGCCGCCCGCCTCAGGGCCTTGTCGTAGGCCGCGGCCTCGCTGCGGAACACGCTGAGCCTGGTGTGGTGATCCATACCGCCCACTGTGCCCCGTACGGGGCGGTCCGCGTCACGTCGCGCCGCGCGCGAACGCCGTCAGGGCCTGCGCGGTGCGGGCCTCCAGGGCGTCGGCGCCGCAGGTGCGGGCGGTCAGACGGGCGCGGGTGAGCAGGTCGGGGTCGCGCAGCTCGGTGCCCAGCGCGGCGAGGGCGCGGGCCAGCTCGTAGGCCGCCGGGGAGTCCTCCAGGAGGGTGACCGCCTCGGTCAGCAGGGCCGCACGCGCCTCCTGGGGCGCCACCTCCGCCGAGACCCGCAGGGCCTGTCCGATGGCGGAGGGGGCGCCGAAGGCCCGCGCCCGGTGCAGGGCCTCGGCGGCCAGCGCCCGGGCCCTGGCGGGGTCCTCGGGGGCCACCGTGCGGGCGAGCAGCAGCTGCCAGGGGCACCAGGCCGGGTTCTGGATCCCGCGCGGGGTCAGGCGCCGGTCCACCGCCTCCAGTTCGACGGCGGCCGCCTTGTGGTCCCCGGCGGCCAGGAGCAGTTGGGCGTACACGGTCTGGGAGTCGGGGAAGACCACGGCGGCCGGGAAGGGCTCCCCGTACTCGTGGTCCCGGGCGAGCCCCCAGGCGTCCTCGGTGCGGCCCCGGGCGAGCAGGGTGGTGATGAGGATCGTGAGGGCGTACCAGTGCACGGGCGTACGGCGGCCCACGCGCTCGGCGAGGCGCAGGCCCGCCCGGGCGAGTTCCTCGGCCTCGGTGAGGCGGCCGCGCCGGTAGCGGATGTAGGCGCGCAGGCTGTAGGCGAAGGACAGGTGGGCGCCGTGCCAGCCCTGGCGTTCGAACTCGGCGGTGCCGGCCTCGAAGAGCTCCTCGGCGCGGCCGGGCCGGTCGGCGTACATGTGGACCATCGCGGCGAGCACCGGGACCTCGAAGCCGCGGTCCTCCTGCGCCCAGCTGAAGGGACGTTCCAGGACCCGGCCGGCGTGGTGGAGGGAGACCTCGCGGGGTTCGCCGCGCAGGCAGGCGTCCCAGGCGCGCAGTCCGATGACGTAGCGCTCGGTGAGGTCGCGGCCGGTGAGGCGGTCGGCCAGTTTGGCCAGCCGGCGGGAGCGGGCCGGGGAGTCGGGTTCGGCGGCGTCGAAGGCGTCCCACATGAACTGTTCGGACTGCAGGCGCAGCCGGGCGCGCGGGTCGTGGGTGCGGGGTATCTCGGCGGCGAGGAGTTCGGAGGCGGCCCGCAGGTGGTCGCTGTGGGCGAGGACCTGGGCGAGCCGGATGACGATGCCCTGGCGCAGGGCGGGGTCGTCGAAGGGTTCGGCGAGGGCGGCCCGCAGGTGGTTGACGGTGGTGGCGGGTTCGGTGAGCAGGGAGGCGCAGCCGAGTTCGTAGAGCACGGCGGCGCGTTCACCGAAGTCCGGGGGCTCCTGGAGGGCCCGTGCGAGCTGGCGGCGGGCGGCTTCGGGGGCGCCGGCCCTGAGGTTCTCGGCGGCGGCCTCGCGCAGGGTGCGCACCACCCAGGGGTCGTTCTCGGGGTGGGTCTCCAGGAGGTGCCGGGCGGCCGCGGAGGAGCCGAGTCCGGCGTCGACGACGGCGGCGGCCTTGCCGTGCAGGGCGACGCGCAGGGCGTCGGGGATGGCCCGGTAGATGGCGGTGGCGATGAGCGGGTGGACGAACTCCAGCCCGGCGTCCGCGTCCTCGCCGTCGGCCTCGGCCGGGGGCGTCGACAGGATGCGGGCGTCGCGCAGCCGCCAGGTGGCGCCGGCGGCCTCCTCGGCGCCGAGTCCGGCGACGCGGGCGGCGATCTGCCGGGGGATGGCGGTGCCCAGGACGGCGCAGGCCCAGGCGAAGCGGACGGTGGAGGGGCCGAGGCTCTGGAGGCGGGCGACGAGGCCGCTGCCGCGCTGGGCGGCGGCCAGGTCGTGCAGCAGCGGGGCGCTGGACTCCACGGGGGTGATGCCCCGGGCGCGGACCTTCGCGGTGAGTTCGACCGCCTCGAAGGGGTTGCCGGTGGTGACGGCCCAGGCCTCGCGGCAGAAGGCGTCCTCGGCGTGGGCGCCGACGGTCTCGCGGACCAGGGTGGCGACGGCCGCCTCGGTGAGCGGGGCGAGGGCGAGCGGGCGTCGGCCGGCCCGGCCGGGCAGGGTGCGGAAGGCCTCGGCGTGGACGGGGAGTTCGTCGGGGCGGTAGGCGACGACGAGGAGCAGCGGGAGGTGTTCGGCGCGCGGGGCGAAGGCGGCGAGCCAGCCGAGGGATTCGGGGTCGGCCCAGTGGGCGTCGTCGAGGAGGAGGACGACGGGGGCGCGCTGGACGGTGAGGTGGGTGAGGACCCAGTCGAGGCCGTCGCGCAGGCCCTGGGGGTCGGGCGGGGCTCCCTGTTCGGGGGCGCACAGGCCGAGGGCGGGGCCGACGATGGCGTACCAGCCGCCGAGGGCGGCGCGCAGCTCGCTCTCGGGGCGGCCGGCGAGCTGGGGCTGGATGAGCTGGCGGGCGACGTGGAAGGGCTGGCTCTGCTCCTGTTCGCCGCCGCGTGCGGCGAGGAGGGTACAGGAGCGGGCGAGGGCGCGGCGGCGTACTTCGGCGAGGAGGGTGGTCTTGCCGAGCCCGGCGGGGCCGGAGAGGGCGAGCAGGCCGCCGGCCGCGTCGGGGCCGGTGCCGGTGAGCCGGTCCAGGGCCTCGTCGACGCTGACGAGCTCCGTCTCGCGCTCGAAGAGCGCGCGCCGCGTGAGGTTCCGGCGGTCCGTCATGGCTGGTACCCCCCAGGCCGGTTCGGGAGATCAGCGTACGCCCGCGCACGCCCCGGGGGCTCCCCCTCCCGGGAAAGAATCCGATCTTCTCTTCCGGACTTCGGTGCCGCCCCGGCCCCGCGGCCGGGGCGGTCCGGCGGCGTCCGGCCGGGTGCGGCGCGGCTCCGTGCCGTGGACCGGGTTTGGCGCGGCCGTGTGCGGACAGGCGCCGGGTGAGGCACCCCGACGTGCCGGTCACCGGCGGGCCCCGGGCTCCACGCGGGGCCGTGCCCCGACCCGGAGGCGAAGGATGGACACGAACCACGGCCACGAGGGCCCGCCGCTCCCGGACACAGGGGCGATGGTGGACGAACACGGGCGGGCGCCCGGCGTGCCCTCCCGTACGGGGACGGGCGCGGGCCCGGTGGCCGATCCCGAGCGGGTGGACGCGGCCCGCGCGGCGGAGTCCGAGGTGAGCGTGCTGGTCAGCCACTGTGACCGGGAGGCCGCGGAGGCCGTGCTCGGTGTGCTGGCGCAGGCCTTCCCCGGGATGTCCCCGCCCGCGCCGGCCCCGGCGCGGGCCGCCGGGGGTCCGGCGGCGTCCCCGAGCATCTGGGCGGTGACGGTGGACGTCCGCCGCAGGGCGCCGGGCCCGGTCCCGGCGGCCCGGCCGGCGCCGCCCGCGACCGCCGAGCTGGACGGCGCCGCCGACGCGGTGCGCCGGGTCAGCGCCGTCCTGGAGGAGGCCTTCGCCGGTGAGCGGCTCGGCACCGTCTCCGGGGAGCACGAGCTCCAGACGGCCCTGCGGCTGACCTCCCGCGCCGCGTCCTGAGGCGCCCCGCGCGGGCCCGCGCCGGTCTACACCGGGCCGAAGCGGCCCGCCCGGGCGCCCAGGACGAACTTGCGCCATCCGTTGGGGGCGAAGACCAGTGACGGGTCGCCGGGGCGTTCGCCGTCGCGCATCGCGATGAAGCCCTCCACGAAGGCGACCTGGAGGTCGCCCTCGCCCCGGCTGCTCGGCTGCCACTCCGCCCCGCTGAGATCGAGCGGGGGCCTGCCCCGGTCAGCGAGGGTCCGCGCGGTCGTGCTCTCGGCCATCTGCCTGCTCCTCCCGGTACGTCGTCGTCGGGGGGCCCAGGGTAGCCAGCGCGACGGGTGGCGCACAGACCACGGTCCGTCACCCGTGGCCGGTGCGGTGCGTCCGGCCCGTTCAGCCGCCCGGCCGCTCGGATCCCACCAGCCACATGGCGAAGAACTGGGAGCCGCCCCCGTACGCGTGGCCCATGGCCCGGCGGGCGTCCGGGACCTGGTGTTCCCCGGCCAGGCCGCGGACCTGGAGGGCCGCCTCGGCGAAGCGGATCATGCCGGAGGCGCCGATCGGGTTGGTGGACAGGACGCCGCCTGAGGGGTTGACGGGGAGGTCGCCGCCGAGTTCGGTGACCCCGGCCTCGGTGAGCTTCCAGCCCTCGCCCTCCTGTGCGAAGCCCAGGTTCTCCAGCCACATGGGCTCGTACCAGGAGAAGGGGACGTACATCTCGACCGCGTCGATCTCCCGGCGCGGGTCGGTGATCCCGGCCTGCCGGTAGACGTCGGCGGCGCAGTCCTTGCCGGCCTGCGGGGAGACGAAGTCCTTGCCCGCGAAGAGGGTGGGCTCGCTGCGCATCGCGCCGCCGTGCACCCAGGCGGCTGGGCGGGGCGACCGGGCCGCGCCCGCCCGGTCGGTGAGGACCATGGCGCAGGCCCCGTCCGAGGACGGGCAGGTCTCGGAGTAGCGGATGGGGTCCCAGAGCATGGGCGAGGCCTGGACCTTCTCCAGGGTGATGTCGTGCTCGTGCAGGTGCGCGTAGGGGTTCTTCAGCGCGTTGCGCCGGTCCTTGTACGCCACCAGCGAGCCCACGGTGTCGGGCGCGCCGGTGCGCCGCATGTAGGCACGCACGTGCGGGGCGAAGAACCCGCCGGCCCCGGCGAGCAGCGGCTGCTGGAAGGGGACGGGGAGGGAGAGGCCCCACATGGCGTTCGACTCGGACTGCTTCTCGAAGGCCAGGGTCAGCACGGTGCGGTGGACGCGGGCGGCCACCAGGTTGGCGGCGACGAGCGCGGTGGACCCGCCGACCGATCCGGCCGTGTGGACGCGGAGCATCGGCTTGCCGACCGCGCCGAGGGCGTCGGCGAGGTAGAGCTCCGGCATCATCACGCCCTCGAAGAAGTCGGGGGCCTTGCCGATGACGACGGCGTCGACGTCCGCCCAGGTCAGTTCCGCGTCGGCGAGGGCGCGGACCGCCGCCTCGCGGACCAGGCCGGCGAGGGAGACGTCGTGGCGTGCGGCGACGTGCTTGGTCTGGCCGACGCCGACGACGGCCACCGGCTCCTTCCCGGTACTCGTCATGCGGGGTCCCCTTCCAGGACGGCGACCAGGTTCTGCTGGAGGCAGGGGCCGGAGGTGGCGTGGGCGACGGCCCGGTCGGACTCCCCGCGGTGGATCCGGGCGGCGGCCTCGCCGATGCGGATCAGGCCGGCGGCCATGACGGGGTTGGCGGCGAGGGCGCCGCCGGAGGGGTTGACGGCGACGCCGTCGCCGAGGCCGAGGGCCTTGCGCAGGACGACCTCCTGGGAGGAGAACGGCGCGTGCAGCTCGGCGGTGTCGACCGGGGCGTCGAAGAGCCCGGCGTGCTCGGCGGCGGTCCGGGTGGACGGCGAGTCGGTCAGGTCGCGCAGGCCCAGGCCGTGGGCCTCGATGCGGTGGTCGATGCCGGTGATCCAGGCGGGCCGCCCGCACAGGGCGCGGGCGGTGTCCCCGGCGGCGAGGACGACGGCGGCGGCCCCGTCGCCGATGGGCGGGCAGTCCCCGGTGCGCAGGGGCGCGACCTGGTAGCCGCCCTGCGGGACGGCTCCGCGGAGCTGGGCGTGCGGGTTGGCGGCGGCGTCGGCCCGGCTGCGGGCGCCGATGGCGGCGAGGGCCCGTTCGTCGGTCTCCCCGGCGTCGATGAGCGCCTGTGCCTGGAGTGCGGCCAGGGCGACGGAGTCGGGCCAGAGGGGGGCGAGGTAGTAGGGGTCGAGCTGGCGGGTGAGGACGTCGCGCACGGAGCCCGGGGAGGACTTCCCGTACGCGTAGACGAGCGCGGTGTCGGCCTCGCCGGTCTGGATCTTGACCCAGGCCTCGTAGAGGGCCCATGCGCCGTCCATCTCGACGTGGGACTCGGAGATCGGGGGCCAGGCGCCGACGCCGTCGAGGGTCATGGTGAAGGAGAAGGCCCGGCCGGCGAGGTAGTCGCTGGAGCCGGAGCAGGTGAAGCCGATCTCTCCGGTCTTCAGGCCGGTGGCGGCCAGCACCCGGTGCAGGACCGGCATGACCATCTCGACTTCGCTGAGTTCGTCGGTGCGGCGCAGGTGGTCGCTCTGGGCGAAGGCGACGACGGCCACCTCGCGTGCGTGCCTGCTCGTCCTGGGCATCAGATGAGCTCCTTGTACGCGTCGTAGTCCGCGTCCGGTTCGCCGGTGGGGCGGTAGTGGTCGGGGTAGCGGCCGCCCTCGGTCCACACCGGTTCGACGCGCAGGCCCATGCGGACCTGGTCGTACGGGATGCCGCCGATCCGGCCGTGGAGGGCGAGGCCGGCGCCGTCGAGGGCGATGTGGGCGTACACGTACGGCACCTCGATGTCGAGGTTCCTCGCCTTGATGTTGACGATGCAGAAGGTGGTGACGGTGCCGGCCGGGCCGACCTCGACGCGGTCGGTGGTGGCGACCCCGCAGGTGGGGCAGGCGCCGCGCGGGGGGACGTAGACCTTGTGGCAGGAGGGGCAGCGCTCGCCGACGGTGCGGCGCTCGGAGAGGGCGTTGATGTAGGCGGTCTGGGCACGGCCCGGGCTGTAGGTGTAGTCCAGCCGGGCCTCGGCGACGATGCCGGTGACGGGCTCGTCGAAGACCCCGTCGTGCGGGAGGGCGCCGCCGCGCGGCTCCCCTTCCTCCGCCGGCTCGAAGCAGGCGATGTCGGTGATGGCCCCGGTGCGTTCGGCCGCCCAGCGCACACGGACCCGCATGCCGGTGCGGACGGCGTCGGGGCCGGGGGCGTCGAGGGCGTGCAGGAGGGCGGTGTCGGCGCCGTCGAGCCGGACCAGCACCCAGGCGAAGGGGGCGGCGAGGGGCTGCTGCGGGCGGGGCTCGCCGTTCCAGGCCCAGGTGGTGACGGTCCCGGTGGGCGCGACCTCGACGAGCTCGCGGAGCTCGTCGGCGGTGATGGGGTCGTACTCGACGGGCGGCACCATCACGGCACCGCCGGAGGTCCGGACCCCGAGGACGACGCCTTCGCGCAACCCGGTGAGGAAGGCGCTCTGGACGGGCCCGAGGGACCGGGTGAAGGGAAACTCGACGACGAGGGGCGCACGCAGCACCTCGGGCGGGGACGCGGCTGTCATGGATGCTCTCCGATGCTCGGCAGGTACGGACACGGGGGCGAAACCGGGAGGACGGCGTCGGGGGCACAACCCCCGGGGGCGGGCGCCAGCCCGGGGGGGGGCGCCGCCCCTGGGGTCGGACACGGCCCTCGGGGCCGGGCACGGCCCCGGGGGCGGCGGAGCCCCGCCCCCCCCCGGGATGGGGGCAGAACCCCGAGGGTTCAGGGCGGTCCCGGGGTTTCCGGGGCGAAGCCCCGAGGGGTCCGGGGCGCAGCCCCGAGGGGCTGGGGGCGCAGCCCCCGCCGGGGTCCGGGGCGCAGCCCCGAGGGGGTCCGGGGCGCAGCCCCGAGGGGGTCCGGGGGCGGAGCCCCCGAGGGGGTCCGGGGGCGGAGCCCCCGAGGGGGGCCGGGCCGGAGTCCCGGGGAACGGGGGAAGGGCGGGTAGGGGAACGGCCCCGCAGGGACGCCCCGCCCCGCGAGGGCACCGTCAGGCCCGCCGGAAGACCGGCGGACGCCGCTCCGCGAAGGCCCGCGCCCCCTCCTTCGCATCGGCGGTGTCGAACACCGGCCACCCCCGCGCCAGTTCGGCCGCGAGCCCCTCCACCTCCGTCATATCGGCCGTCTCGTAGACGGAGGCCTTCACCGCCTCGACGGCCAGCGGCCCACACGCGTTGACCCGTTCGGCGATCTCCAGCGCCGCCTCCAGCGCCGTCCCCTCCGGCACCACCCGCCCCACGAGCCCGATCCGTTCCGCCTCCTCGGCCGAGTAGGGCCGCCCGGTCAGCAGCATCTCCAGCGCGTGCGTGCGCGCGATCTGCCGGGGCAGCCGCACCGTCGAGCCGCCGATCGGGAACAGCCCGCGCCTGACCTCGAACAGGCCGAACGTCGCCCCGGCCCCGGCGACGCGGATGTCGGTGCCCTGGAGGATCTCGGTGCCGCCCGCCACGCAGTAGCCCTCCACCGCCGCGATCACCGGCTTGCGCGGCCGGTGGTGACGGAGCATCGCCTTCCAGTGGAGGTCGGGGTCGGCCTTGAGGCGCTCCCGGTATCGGTCGCCCGCCATGCCCTTCCCTGCCAGCGCCTTGAGGTCCATGCCGGCACAGAAGTCCCCGCCCGCGCCCGTGAGGACGACCGAGCGGATCCCGTCGTCGGCGTCCGCCTCCAGCCAGCCGTCGTACAGCCCCACGAGCAGCGGAAGCGAGAGCGCGTTCTTCGCCTCCGGCCTGTTCATGGTGAGCACCAGCGTGGCGCCGTGCCGGTCCACGGTGAGGTGTTCCGTCCCACCCATTGCCGTCCTCCCGTCTCGAGACCTAGAACAGGTTGCAGGAGGGCCGGGTGCAGTACAAGGGTTTGCTGACGGTCAGTCAGTTTTCTTGGTGCGCGCCCTTCCCAGTTGTGCCGGGCAGCGCTCTAATGACCGCCGAGCAGACCGGCCGCCCGGTCCGGGTCAGGAGGAGGAACGGTGGAGTACAACCTTGCCGACCTGTTCGAATCGGTCGTGGACGTGGTCCCCGACCGCGAGGCACTGGTGTACGTGGACCACCCCGGGACCGGCGCCGAGCGCCGCCTGACGTACGCGCAGCTGGACGCGGCCGCGAACCGCGTCGCTCACCACCTCGCGGACAGCGGCCTGGCCCCCGGCGAGCACGTGGGGCTGCACCTCTACAACGGCGTGGAGTACCTGCAGACCGTCCTGGCCTGCCTCAAGGCCCGCCTGGTCCCGGTGAACGTCAACTACCGGTACGTGGAGGAGGAGCTGGTCTACCTCTACAACGACGCCGACCTCGCCGCGCTCGTCTTCGAGGGCGAGTTCACCGAACGGGTCGCGGCCGCGCTCCCCCAGGCCCCGGGCCTGCGCCACCTGCTCCGGGTGGGCCCGACCCCGCCGGGAGCGCCGGAGCCGGCGATCGCGCCGGTGGCGTACGCGGACGCCGAGGCGGCCGGCTCCCCGGAGCGCGGGTTCGCGCCGCGCAGCCCCGACGACCTGTTCATCATCTACACCGGCGGCACGACCGGCATGCCCAAGGGGGTCATGTGGCGGGCCGAGGACCTGTTCTTCGCCGGGCTGTTCGGCGGCGAGCCCTCGGGCGAACCCGTCAAGCGGCCGGAGGAGCTCGCGGAGCGGGTGGCGGCCCGGGGGGCGGGGCTGACCTTCTTCCCCGCTCCCCCGCTGATGCACGGCACCTCCACCCTGACCTCGTTCATCGCCTTCAACTACGGGCAGCGGGTGGTGATCCACCGCAAGTACGCGCCGGAGGAGGTGCTGCGCACCATCGAGAAGGAGAGGGTGTCGAGCGTGTCGCTGGTGGGCGACGCGATGCTGCGGCCGCTGATCGACGCTCTGAACGGACCGCTGAAGGGGACGGACCTCTCCTCGCTGTTCAGCGTCTCCTCGTCGGGGGCGATCATGTCGGAGTCCGTGCGCGCGGAGTTCCAGCGGCTGGTGCCGAACGTGGTGCTGCTCAACAACTTCGGCTCCTCCGAGTCGGGTTCGAACGGGCGGGCCACGGACGACTCCGGCCCGGAGAAGGGCTTCCGGCTCCAGGTCAACGACCGGACGCAGGTGGTGGACCCGGTGACGCACGAGCCGGTGGCGGTGGGCGTCCCGGGACGCCTCGCCCAGCGCGGGCACGTCCCGCTGGGCTACTACAACGACCCGGTGAAGACCGCGGAGACCTTCTTCCGGAAGGGCGCGGAGCGGTGGGTGCTCCTCGGCGACATGGCGACGGTCGACGAGGAGGGGATCGTCACCGTCCTCGGGCGCGGTTCGCAGTGCATCAACACCGGGGGCGAGAAGGTGTACCCGGAGGAGGTCGAGCAGGCGCTGAAGTCCCATCCGGACGTGTACGACGCCCTGGTCGCGGGTGTCCCGGACGCGACCTGGGGCAGTCACGTGGCGGCCGTGGTGCAGGTCCGGGCGGGCGCCCCGGAGCCCACGCTGGAGGAGATCCAGGCGCACTGCCGGACCCGGCTGGCGGGGTACAAGATCCCGCGCCAGCTCGTGATCACCCCGGCCGTCCAGCGCTCACCGAGCGGCAAGGCGGACTACCGCTGGGCGAAGGCGGTGGCCACCGAGGCCGATACCAGGGCCTGACCCCTCCCCGGGCCCGCGGACCGGCACCGGCCCCCGGACCGGCACCGGCCCGCGGGCTCACCCGTGCCGGCGGGGGCCCGCCGTCCGGGGCGCCGGGGCCCGTGCGAGCCCCGGGCGCGGGGTGGCGTCAGGCTCCCGTGGCCAGGAAGTGTTCGACGCGGGACGCGAAGCGGGGGGCGTCGTCCAGCCAGGGGAAGTGGGCGGCGCCGGGCTGCACGTCGAGGACCCCGGCGGGGAAGAGCCGCGCCAGTTCCGCCGCGAGCTCCGGCGCCGGGCCGCCGTCCAGCTCGCCCGCCAGGACCAGCACCTCCCGGGTGAACCGGCCCAGGGCGGCCCGGGTGGCGGGCGGGTCGAAGGCCCCGTCGGCGGCGAAGGCCATCGAGGCCTCGTCGTTGCGCTCCGCCGCCCCGGCCGCGTGGTGGGCCCGGGCGGCGTCGTCCCAGCGCCCGTGGAAGAGCGGGGCGGCGAGGTCCCTGTCCTCGACGGCGCCCGACCCCGCGAGGAGCCTGCCCATGGCCTCGATCGCCGTGTCGTACGGCTCGGCGCCCGCCCTCAGCCGGGCCGCGTCCAGCCGCTGTCCGGCGGTGATGCCGAGGCCCACCGCCCACGAGGTGGGGGTGACCAGGACGAGGCGGCCCACCCGTTCGGGGTGCGCGGCCGCGTACAGCATGGCGAGGTTGCCGGCCGCCGAGTGGCCGAGGACGTCCATGCGCTCCAGGCCCAGGTGGAGGCGGAGCGCCTCCACGTCCTCCACCTGGTGGTCGACGCGGTACGTGGCCTCGTCCGCCGGTATCGCGGAGTCGCCCGTACCGCGCAGGTCGAGCCGGATCAGCCGGCGTCCGGCGGCCAGCCCGCCGAGGTCGCCGAGGTAGCGGGACGCCCGCATGGCCCCGCCGGGCAGGCAGACCAGCGGTTCGCCCTCACCCTGGACGTGGTAGGCGAGTTCGGTTCCGTCGTAGGTGGTGAATACATGCATGGACCCCATCCCATCAGACGATCACTCGTTCGAGTCATTGATTTGCCGGTCGGGGTCCGGCAATCTACCGAATGAACGTTCGGTTGGGTTGGTTGGCCGGTTGGCATCGGTCCTCGGTGAGGTGGCGGCAATGGCGGCGCAGGCGGAACTCGGCAACAACGAAGATCACGGAGAACTCGGAGGCGCCTACGGGTACGAGCCGGCCGACGAGGCGGAGCGGCTCGGCCCCGACGAGCTGGCGGCACTCCAGCTCAAGCGGCTGCGAGCGACCCTGCACCGGGTCTACGACCGCGTGCCCTTCTACCAGGAGGCCTTCGACAAGGCGGGGGTGCATCCCGACGACTGCCGCTCACTGGCCGATCTCGCGCTCTTCCCGTTCACCACCAAGGCCGACCTGCGCGACCAGTACCCCTTCGGGATGTTCGCCGTCCCCCGCCCCGACGTCCGCCGGCTGCACGCCTCCAGCGGCACCACCGGCCGGCCCACGGTGGTGGGATACACCGACGGGGACCTCGCCGCCTGGGCCGACGTGGTCGCGCGGTCGCTGCGCGCGGCGGGCGCCCGGCCCGGACAGATCGTCCACATCGCCTACGGCTACGGCCTGTTCACGGGCGGCCTCGGCGCCCACTACGGGGCCGAGCGGCTCGGCTGTACGGTCGTCCCCGCCTCCGGGGGCATGACGGACCGCCAGGTCAGACTCATCCAGGACCTCCGGCCGGAGGTCATCATGGTGACCCCCTCCTACATGCTCACCCTGCTCGACGAGATGGAGCGCCAGGGCATCGACCCGCGCTCGACCTCCCTGCGCACCGGGGTCTTCGGCGCGGAGCCCTGGACCGAGGAGATGCGCCGCGAGATCGAGGACCGGCTGGACATCGACGCCGTCGACATCTACGGCCTTTCCGAGGTGATGGGGCCGGGCGTGGCCCAGGAGTTCGCCTCGCACAAGGACGGTCTGCACATCTGGGAGGACCACTTCTATCCGGAGGTGATCGACCCGCTGACCGGAGCGGTGCTGCCGGACGGCGAGCTCGGCGAGCTGGTCTTCACCTCCCTCACCAAGGAGGCCATGCCCCTGGTCCGCTACCGCACCCGGGACCTGACGCGCCTGCTGCCGGGGACCGCGCGGCCCGCGTTCCGCCGGATGGAGAAGGTGACGGGCCGCAGCGACGACATGCTCATCGTCCGCGGGGTGAACCTCTACCCGACCCAGATCGAGGAGATACTCCTGCGCATCCCGGCCCTGGCCCCGCACTTCCAGCTGCGGCTGACCCGGGAGGGGCGGATGGACGCCCTGACCGTACGGGTGGAGGCGCGCCGGGAGGCCGATGCCGGGCAGCGGCGGGCGGCGGCCGCGGAGCTGGCGCGGTCGGTCAAGGAGGGGGTCGGGGTGTCCGTCGGGGTGGAGGTGGTGGAGCCGGAGACCCTGGAGCGCTCGGTCGGCAAGATCAAGCGGGTGAAGGACCTGCGCGGGAGTGGGGAGGGCGCCGTGGAGGCCTGAGACGCGGCCGGGGCGGGCCACCCCTTCGGCCCCATTTGGGCGCGGCGTGCGGGACCGGCCGGGCCGGCCCGGGTAGGGGAAGGGGTGTGACCTCGACCTTCCGGCAGCTGCACGACCGGTTACTGGCCTCCCCCGCCGGGCTGGCCTGGAGCCGTGGCCGCGAGATCGAGCTGATGCACCGGGCGATGGGCTTCGCCGCCCTCGGGTTCCTCACCCTGGTACCGCTGCTGGTGGTCGTGGCGGCGGCCGCGCCGGGCAGCGGGTCGGGCTTCGGCCGCTGGCTGGGACAGGCCCTCGGGGTCACCGCTTCCTCCCGGGCCAAGGTCGAGCTGCTGTTCGGGGCGGCGGACCTGGCCCTGGAGCGGACCACCGCCTTCGGGCTGGCGGCCCTCGCGGTGTTCGGGCTGACCTTCGGCTCCGCCGTGCAGACCGGCTACGAGAAGGTGTGGGACCTGCCGACGGCCCGCTGGCACACCATGTGGCGGCACGTGGTGTGGCTGGCCCTGCTGGTCTGCTACCTGGCGCTGCTCGTCGGCATCCCCGCGCCCTCCGAGGGCACGGCGGGGGCCGCCCTGGGCACCGTCAGCGACCTGGTCGGCACCTGCCTGTTCTTCTGGAGCTCCGGGCGGCTGCTGCTGGGCGGGCGGGTGCGCTGGGCCGCGCTGTTCCCCGGGGCCGTGGCGACCAGCGTCGGCCTGCTGGGGCTGCGGGTCTTCTCGCAGCTCGTGTTCTCCCCGCTGATCGCCTCGAACGCGGTGACCTACGGCCCGTTCGGGACGCTGCTGGTCGTGCAGTCCTGGCTGGTCGGCGTCGGCTTCGTCGTCTACGGCGGGGCGCTGGTGGGCCGCCTGGCGCACGAACACCTCACCCTGCGGCGACTGCGGGCCGGCGGAGTCCTCGGTCCCGGTGAGGACCCCGGTGAGGGCCCTTCCCACGATCCGGGACGGGAGTGAGTCCGGCGGGCGGGAACATGACAGGATCACACCCGTAACACCCACAACACCGTTTGATATCAGGGGGATTGATGTCTGCGCAGAATCTCGGCGCCGAGCGGGTATGGCTGATCACCGGGGCGTCCTCGGGCTTCGGACGGACACTGGCGGAGGCCGCGCTGGCGGCCGGCGACACGGTCGTCGCGGCGGCCCGCCGCCCCGCCGCGCTCGACGACCTGGCGGCCGCCCACCCCGGGCAGCTCGTTCCGGTCGCGGCGGACGTGACGGACACGGCACGGGCTCAGGAGGTCGTCACCGAGACGGTGGAGCGGTTCGGCCGGATCGACGTCCTCGTCAACAACGCCGGCCGGGGGCTGATCGGAGCGGTCGAGGAGACCTCCGAGGCCGAGCTCCGCGATCTGATGGAGCTGCACTTCTTCGGCCCGGCCGCGCTGATCCGCGCCGCGCTGCCGCACATGCGCGAGCGCAAGTCCGGGGCGATCGTGCAGATGAGCAGCATGGGCGGCCGGCTGTCCTTCCCGGGCGTCGGCGCGTACTCGGCGACGAAGTTCGCCCTGGAGGGCCTCACCGAGGCGCTGCGCGGTGAGGTCGCGGCCTTCGGGATCAAGACGCTGATCGTGGAGCCCGGGGCCTTCCGTACGGGCTTCGCGGGCGGCGCCGCGCTCCAGCAGTCGGCCACCGTCCTGCCCGCGTACGCCGACACCGTCGGCGCGGTCCGTACCGGACTGCCCGACAGCGACGGCAAGCAGCCCGGGGACCCGGTCAAGGCGGCCGCCGCGATCCTGGCCGCGCTGGACGCGGAGGAGACCCCGCTGCGGCTCGCCCTCGGCAACGACGCCCTCGACGCGATCCTCGCCCACGCCGACGCCGCCCGCGAGGAGGCCCGCACCTGGGAGCCCGTCAGCCGGGGCACCGACTTCGACGCCTGACCGGCCCCGCACCGGCCCCGCGACCGCCCCCACCCCGGCCGCGCTACGACTGCGCCACCGGCACGGCAGCCGCACCGGCCCAGGGGGGGTGGCGCCGCCGCTGCCGCCGGCCGGGTCCCGCACCGCGCGGGGCCCGGCCGGCGGGCCGTCAGGAGTCCCCGAGGCGGTCGCGGAGCTCCCGCTTGAGGATCTTGCCGCTGGCGTTGCGCGGCAGGGCCGCCACGAACACCACCCGCTTCGGGGCCTTGAAGTGGGCGAGCCGCTCGCGGGCGTAGGCCATCAGCTCGGCCTCCGTGCCCTCCCCGCACGGTACGACGACGGCCGTGACCGCCTCGATCCACCGCTCGTCGGGCAGCCCCACGACAGCCGCCTCGGCCACCTGCGGATGGGTGTAGAGCACGTCCTCCACCTGCCGCGAGGCCACGAGCACCCCGCCCGAGTTGATGACGTCCTTGACCCGGTCCACGACCGTGAAGTAGCCCTCGGCGTCCCGTACGGCGAGGTCGCCGGAGCGGAACCAGCCGTCCCGGAAGGCCGTGCGCGTGGCCTCGGCGTCGTTCCAGTAGCCCAGGCACAGCTGCGGCGAGCGGTACACCACCTCCCCCGCCGTGCCGTCCGGGACCTCCGTGCCCTCCTCGTCGACCACCTTCGCCTCCACGTGCGGCACGGGCCGCCCGCAGGACTCCATCCGCCCCTCGTGCTCCTCCGGCCCCAGCACGGTGGCCAGCGGGCCGATCTCGCTCTGCCCGAAGCAGTTGTAGAACGCCAGCCCCGGCAGCCGCTCGCGCAGCCGTTCCAGGACCGGGACCGGCATGATCGAGGCCCCGTAGTACGCCTTGCGCAGCGCGCCGAGCCGCCGCTCCCCGAACTGCGGGTGGCCGGCCAGGGCGATCCACACGGTCGGCGGTGCGAACAGGCTGTCCGCCCGGCCCGCCTCCACCAGGTCGAAGACCTCCTCGGCGGCCGGCCCGTCGAGGACGGTGTTGTCCGCGCCCACCGCCAGGTACGGCAGCAGGAACACGTGCATCTGCGCGGAGTGGTACAGCGGCAGCGAGTGGACGGGACGGTCCCCCTCGGCCAGGTCCAGGGCGGCGATGGCGCTCTCGTACTCGTGCGCCAGCGCCCGGTGCGTCATCATCGCGCCCTTGGGCAGGGCCGTGGTCCCCGAGGTGTACAGCAGCTGCACCAGGGCGGAGGGGTCGGCGGAGGCCTCGTGGGGCAGGGGCTGGGCCAGCTCCGCCAGGAAGGAGCCGGGGGCGTCGCGCAGCGCCCGCACGGGCTGCCCGCCGGGGACCCGGCCGGCGAGGCCGGGGTCGGCGAGGACCAGGGCGCTCGCGCAGTCGCGGAGGATGTGCGCGAGGTCCTCGCCGGTCAGGTTCTGGTTGACCGGGACGTGGGTGAGCCCGGCCCGGGCGCAGGCGAGGAAGGCGATCAGGTAGGCGTCGGAGTTGTGGGCGTAGGCCGCGACCCGGTCGCCGGGGGCCAGCCCGTACCGCTGCCGCAGGACGGCGGCGCCGGTGGAGACCGCCGCGTCGAGTTCCCCGTAGGTCCAGGTCCGCTGCCGGTAGCGCAGGGCGGTCCGGTCGGGGTGCCGCCGCGCGGCGGCCCGCAGGAGGCCGTCGACCGTGTGGTGCCGTACTGCCGTCATGGCGCGATCCTCGCCCCGCCGCGCGGCCGGGGTCAAGATCGGCGCGGCGGACGGGTGCGGGCCGCGTTGTTGACAGCCCGTCGGGCCTGCTGCATGAGTGTGGGGCACGCGGGCACCCCCCGCCGCACGGGCAACCCCGCCCGTACTGACGTCACTTGGGAGCCGCACTGCACTCCTTCCACGGTCCGCCCCGCACCCGTCGGCTGCTGCGCCGGTTAGCCGTCGCCGGGGCCGCACTGCTCGCCGCGACCGCCGCCGCACCCCGGGCCGGAGCCGCCGGCCCGGGCCGCCCGGCGGGTGGTGGCCCCGCCGCTCAGCGTCCGGTGCCTCCGTAGACGACCGCTTCCGCGGAGTCCGTGTCCAGGGCGAAGGCGGAGTGGACCGCCCGGGCGGCAGCCTCGGTCTCCTCGACGCGGGTTACGACCGAGATGCGGATCTCCGAGGTGGAGATCAGGTCGATGTTGACGCCCGCGTCGGACAGCGCCTCGAAGAAGGAGGCGGTGACGCCCGGGTTCGTCTTCATACCGGCGCCGACCAGGGAGATCTTGCCGATCCGGTCGTCGTAGCGCAGGGTCAGGAATCCGGCTCGCTCCAGGGCGTCGATGGCCTTGTGGCCCTCGGCCTTCGGGAGGGTGAAGGAGATGTCGGTGAGGCCCGTGGAGGCCGCCGACACGTTCTGGACGA
>NZ_JBEPFL010000054.1:0-34398 GCF_040301925.1 Streptomyces sp. NPDC000075 | reverse complement strand
GCCCGGTTACATTCCGAACCCGGAAGCTAAGCCTTTCAGCGCCGATGGTACTGCAGGGGGGACCCTGTGGGAGAGTAGGACGCCGCCGAACAATCTTTCAAAAGGACCCTTGGTCCTCAGCGTTCACGCTGAGGACCAAGGGTCCTTTTTGTTTTGCACCTCTTTTACGCCGAAGCGCGGCCATGGGCTGGTTGCGCGAGAATGACTAGCGGTACCCCGAAGACAGGAGTCACACCCATGTCCAACTCTCCCGACGATCGTCCGGAGCGCGAGCCTCGTCGCAACGACGGCGGTGACAGGGGCGGCTACCGCGGGGGCCGTGACGACCGTGGCGGTGACCGTGGTGGCTTCCGCCGCGACGACCGCGGTGGTCGGCCCGCCGGTGGCGGCTTCCGCCGTGACGACCGTGGCGGCCGTCCCGCCGGCGGTGGCTTCCGCCGTGACGACCGTGGCGGCGACCGTCCGTCCTACCCGCGTCGCGACGACGAGCGCGGTGGTTTCCGTGGCGGTCGTGACGACCGTGGTGGCGACCGCCCCTCGTACCCGCGTCGTGATGACCGTGGTGGCGACCGCCCGTCGTACCCGCGTCGCGACGATGAGCGCGGTGGTTTCCGTGGTGGCGACCGTCCGTCCTTCCGCCGTGACGACCGTGGTGGGGACCGTCCGTTCTCGCCGCGTCGCGACGACGACCGTGGTGGTTTCCGTGGCGGTCGTGACGACCGTGGTGGCGACCGTCCCTCGTACCCGCGTCGTGATGACCGTGGTGGCGACCGCCCGTCGTACCCGCGTCGCGACGATGAGCGCGGTGGTTTCCGTGGCGGTCGCGATGACCGTGGTGGCGACCGTCCCTCGTACCCGCGTCGTGATGACCGTGGGGGCGACCGTCCCTCGTACCCGCGTCGCGACGATGAGCGTGGCGGTTTCCGTGGCGGTCGTGACGACCGTGGTGGGGACCGTCCGTCCTACCCGCGTCGTGATGACCGTGGGGACCGTCCGTCGTACCCCCGTCGTGACGACGAGCGCGGTGGTTTCCGTGGCGGTCGTGACGACCGTGGCGGCGACCGCCCCTCCTTCCGCCGTGACGACCGCGGTGGGGACCGTCCGTTCTCGCCGCGTCGCGACGACGACCGTGGCGGTTTCCGTGGCGGTCGTGACGACCGTGGCGGCGACCGTCCGTCCTTCCGTCGCGATGACCGGGGTGAGCGTCCGTCCTACCCCCGTCGCGACGACGAGCGCGGTGGTTTCCGTGGCGGTCGTGACGACCGTGGCGGCGACCGTCCCTCCTTCCGCCGTGACGACCGGGGCGACCGGGGCGACCGTCCGTCCTACCCCCGTCGTGACGACCGGGGCGACCGTCCCTCGTACCCGCGTCGCGACGACGACCGGGGCGGCTTCCGTGGTGGCCGTGACGACCGTGGCGGCGACCGCCCGTCCTACGGCCGCCGTGACGACCGGGGCGGGGACCGTCCCTCGTACGGCCGCCGTGACGACCGGGGTGACCGTCCGTCCTACCCGCGTCGCGACGACCGGGGCGGCGAGCGTGGTGGCTACCGTGGCGGCCACGATGACCGCGGTGGTTTCCGTGGTGGTCGCGACGACCGCGGCGGCCGCGAGTTCCGTGCCGACCGCGACCGGGACCCGGTCAAGCGGCTCCCGATCGACGAGGACGTCACCGGCAACGAGATCGACGCCGATGTGCGCCAGGAGCTCCTGAGCCTGCCCAAGGGCCTGGCCGAGGAGGTCTCGCGCAACCTGGTCATGGTCGCCCGGCTGATCGACGAGGACCCCGAGCAGGCGTACGCGTACTCCCGCATCGCCCTGCGTCTGGCCTCCCGTGTCGCCGCCGTGCGCGAGGCCGCCGGCTTCGCCGCCTACGCGACGCAGAAGTACAGCGAGGCGCTCGCCGAGTTCCGTGCCGCCAAGCGGATGACCGGTTCCGTCGAGCTGTGGCCCGTCATGGCCGACTGCGAGCGCGGCCTCGGCCGTCCCGAGCGGGCGCTGGCCATGGCCGGTGAGCCCGAGGTGCAGAAGCTGGACAAGGCCGGGCAGGTCGAGATGCGTCTCGTCGCCGCCGGCGCCCGCCGGGACATGGGCGAGCTCGACGCCGCCATCGTGACCCTGCAGAGCCCCGAGCTCGCCTCCAACACCGTGCAGCCGTGGACCGCCCGCCTGCGGTACGCCTACGCGGACGCCCTCCTGGCCGCCGGCCGTGAGGACGAGGCGCGGGAGTGGTTCGCGAAGACCCTCGAAGCGGACAAGGACGGGGCGACGGACGCCTCCGACCGCCTGGCCGAGATCGACGGCGTGGAGTTCGTGGACGCCGCCGCGGTCGAGGACGACGCGGACGTCGAGGACCTCGGTGACGAGGACGACGAGGACGAGGACGCGGCCGAGGTGGCCGCCGCCGAGCGTGCCGCCGACCAGACCGAGTACTACGACGAGGACGACGAGGAGTACGAGCCGGCCGCCGGCGCCGGCTCCGACGTCGACCTCACCGACGAGACCCCGGTCGTCGAGGACGACGAGCGCGAGGCGCGCGACAAGGCCTGATGAGGCCTGATGCCGGAAAGGGCGGCACCCCCTCGGGGGTGCCGCCCTTTCGCATGTCCGGGGGACGGGGGACGGGGGACGGGGACGGGGGACGGGCGCGTCAGCCCAGGCTGCGCAGGACCAGGCCCGTGGCCGGCTTCGGGCCGAAGGAGGTGGACTTGCGGGGCATGGTGACGCCCTGGCGGGCCAGGTCCCGTACGACCTCCTCGCGCACCGGGTGCAGCAGCACGGCGGTGCCGCCGTGGCGTTCGGCCATCGCGACCGTGGCGGCCGCGTCGTGGATGTACGCGATGTGGTCCGGGGCGTCCGGGACCTGCCACAGGGCGTCCAGCAGCGAGGCGTGCAGCACCGTGGCGTCCAGCCGGCGCCAGGCCTCCGGGCGGTCGCGGCGGACGGTGCGCTCGATCAGGGCCGGATCGGGGTCGGTGACCAGGTGGAACGTGCCGTCGCCGGTCAGTAGGAAGGCGTTGCCGCGCTCCGAGGCGTCCGCCAGGGCTTCCAGGGCCAGCGGGAGGGGCCCGTCGACCGGGCGGACCCGGAAGGAGCCCTCGGCCTTCGCCAGGGCCTCGGCGAGCGGCAGGCGCCGCAGCATGCGGTGGATGGCGCGGACCTGGAGCGGGTAGCGGGCGGTGTCCACGAGGAGGACCAGGCCGAAGTCCCAGGGGGTCGGCGAGCCGTGCTCCTCCTGGAGGCGCAGGTAGGTGGCCCAGCGGTGGTGGCCGTCGGCGATGAGGGCCTGGCGGTGGGCGAGGTCGCCGGTGACGACGGCCACCTCGGCGGGGTCGGTGACGGCCCACAGGCTGTGCCGGAACCCGTCCTCGGTGACCGTCGACAGCAGGGGCTCGCGGGTCGTGGTGGCCTCGACGACCGCGTCCGCCCCGGCGCCCGGGCCGTCACCGCGGTAGGTGAGGAGGAGGGGTTCGAGATTGGCCGAAGTCGCGCGCATGAGGCCCGCGCGGTCGGTCACGACGTCCGGCATGACGTCCTCGTGGGGCAGCACGACGCCGTCCTCGGCGGTGGACAGGGCCAGGGCGCCGATGATGCCGCGCTGGAGGAGTCCGGCCCTGCGCTGCTCGTAGACGTAGAGCGCGGGCTGCGGGTCGGCGCTGAGGACGCCCTGGGCGAGCCAGTCGCTCAGGGTGCGGGCGGCCTGTTCGTTGCGCTCCGCCGGGGTGCCGGCCTGCGGGAGGATGAGCCGGACGATGTTGTGCGGATCCGCGGACTCGAGGTAGTCGACTCCGTCGGGGCGTACGACCACGTCGTACGGCGGTGAGGTGACCGCCGCCAGGCTGCCGACGCGCTCCGGGACGTAGCGCAGGCCGTGGAAGGGGGTCAGGCGCAGCCCGTGCTCCGCGTTGCCAGGTGTGGTCATTGGTGCATGGTAAGACCCGCTTCGCGATACGGGATGGCCGGGGGAGTGACGGGGTAGTGCAAACTCGGACAAGATCGATCGTACGAAGTGAAGCGGCACCACAGTCCTGAGCGTTTTGAGAACGGTTATTGAGGAGCGGCCAGATGACCCGGCAGAGCAGGACCAGTCCCGCGGGCAGTGAGCGGCGTCTGCACCAGGCGTACGACACGGCCCTGCTGGACCTGGACGGGGTGGTGTACGCGGGCGGGCACGCCATCGCGCACGCGGTGGACTCGCTCGCGGCGGCCCGGGCCGACGGGATGCACCTGGCGTACGTCACCAACAACGCGCTGCGGACCCCCGAGGCGGTCGCGGAGCACCTGTGCGAGCTGGGGATCCCGACCGAGGCGGGCGAGGTGATCACCTCGGCGCAGGCGGTGGCCCGGCTGATCGCGGAACAGGTGGAGCCGGGTTCGAAGGTGCTGGTGATCGGCGGGGAGGGGCTGAGGGTCGCGCTGCGCGAGCGCGGGCTGGTGCCGGTGGAGTCCGCCGACGAGGAGGGGCTCGCGGCGGTGGTCCAGGGCTACGGCGGGCCCGGCCTGGAGTGGGGGCGCTTCGCGGAGGCGGCGTACGCGATCAACCGCGGGGTGCCGTGGTACGCGTCCAACACGGACCTGACGATCCCGGGCGCGCGCGGGATCGCACCGGGCAACGGGGCCGCCGTGGAGGTCGTACGGATCGCCACGGGAGCGGAGCCGCAGGTGGCGGGCAAGCCGCTGCCGCCGATGCACCGGGAGACGGTGCTGCGGACCGGGGCGCGGCGCCCGCTGGTGGTCGGCGACCGGCTGGACACCGACATCGAGGGGGCGTTCAACGGGGACGTGGACTCGCTGCTGGTGCTGACCGGGGTGACGGACGCCGGGCAGCTGCTGCGGGCCGAGCCCCGGCACCGGCCCACCTACGTGGACCGGGACCTGCGCGGGCTGCTGACCGGGCAGCCGGAGGTGGCGGAGCGGCAGGGGGCCTGGAGCTGCGGCGGCTGGAGCGCGGCGCACGAGGGCAGCGGCCTGGAGCTGACCCGGGTCGCGGAGGGGGAGGCGGATCCGCTCGACGGGCTGCGGGCGCTGTGCGCGGCGGCCTGGTCGGCGGCCGGGGACGGGGCCTACACCGGGGACGTGGAGAAGGCGCTGGCCGTACTGGGGTGGTGAAGGGGTGAACGGGGGGCGTTCGGCCGTTCAGGGGATCATCCGGGGCGCAGGGTAGGCTAACCTAACCTTCGTGTTGGCTGAGAGTCCCCCCGAAACCGAGCGGATCGCGCCGCCGCCGGCCGTGGCCCGTCCGCGCCACGGCCGGCGGGTCGCCGGTCTGCTGATCGCCCTCGCCGTACTGGCCCTGGTCGCCGTGGCGAGCATCGCCGTCGGCGCCAGGGCCATGCCCCTCGGCGACGTCTGGCACGGGCTGTTCCACTACGGCGGCACCACCAACGACGTGGTCGTACGGGACCTGCGGGTCCCGCGCACCCTCCTGGGGGTGATGGTCGGGCTCGGACTCGGCCTGTCCGGTGCGGTGATGCAGGCCCTGACCCGCAACCCCCTCGCCGAGCCCGGCATCCTCGGCGTCAACGCCGGCGCCGCGGCCGCCGTGGTCTCCGCCATCAGCTTCTTCGGGGTGAGCACGCTCTCCGCGTTCGTCTGGTGGGCCTTCCTCGGCGCCGCCGTGGTCTCCGTCGTCGTCTACGTGCTCGGCGGCAGCCGCAGCGCCACCCCGGTGCGCCTCGCGCTCGCCGGTACGGCGGCCAGCGCGGCCCTCGTCGGCTACATCAACGCCGTCCAGCTGATGGACAGCCAGGCCCTCGGCAAGCTCCGCTTCTGGACGGTGGGTTCGCTGGCCTCGGCCAACATGGACACCGTCCGCCAGGTCGCCCCCTTCCTGCTGGCCGGAACCCTGCTCGCGCTGACGCTGGGCCGGTCCCTCAACGCGATGGCCATGGGCGACGACACCGCCCGGGCGCTGGGCGCGCACCTGACGCGGACCCGGATCGCGGCGATGGCCGCCATCACCCTGCTGTGCGGGGCCGCGACCGCCGCCTGCGGGCCGATCGTCTTCGTCGGGCTGATGATCCCGCACCTCGCGCGGCTGATCACCGGGCCCGACATGCGCTGGGTGCTCGCGTACTCGGCCGTCCTGTCGCCCGTGCTGCTGCTCGGCGCCGACGTGGTCGGACGGGTCGTCACCCGGCCCGGCGAGCTCCAGGTCGGCATCGTCACCGCGCTCGTCGGCGGCCCCGTCTTCATCCACCTGGTCCGGCGCAAGAGGATGGCCCAGCTGTGACCGACATCCGGATCCGCGCGGCCGCCCGGCCGCGTACCCTGCGCGGCCCCGGCGGGACCTCGCTGCGCGTCGAACCGCGCGCGCTGCTCGCCGGGCTGCTGCTGCTCGCCGCGACGCTGGTGCTGGCGGTCGTCCTCATCGGCACCGGCGACTTCGAGATAGCCCCGGGGGACGTGATCCAGACCCTGCTGGGCAACGGCGCCCCCGCCGACGACTTCATCGTCAACGACCTGCGGCTGCCGCGGGTCCTGGTCGCGATCCTGGTGGGCGCGGCCCTCGGGATGTCCGGGGCGGTCTTCCAGTCCGTCTCGCGCAACCCCCTCGGCTCTCCCGACATGCTCGGCTTCGGGTACGGCTCGGCCGTCGGCGCGCTCGTCGTCATCACCCTGTTCAAGGGCGGGGCCACCGAGGTCGCGCTGGGCGCGGTCGTCGGCGGGGTGCTGGCCGGCGTCGTGGTCTACGTCCTCGCGTACAAGAAGGGGATCCACGGGTACCGGCTGGTGCTGGTCGGCATCGGCGCCTCCGCCGTCCTCGTCGCCGTGATCCAGTACCTGATCGCCAAGGCGGAGCTCATCGAGGCGACCCGGGCGATGGTCTGGCTGACCGGCTCGCTGGCCGGCCGGGACTGGGCGCAGGTCTGGCCGCTGCTGGTGAGCTGCGCGCTGCTGTTCCCGCTGGTCCTCGGGCAGGGCCGGGCCCTGCGGGTGATCGAGATGGGCGACGACGCCGCGTACGCCCTGGGCGTGCCGGTGGAACGGACCCGGATGCTGCTGATGCTGGCGGCGGTCCTGCTGACCACGGCGGCCGCCGCCGCGGCCGGCCCGATCAGCTTCGTCGCGCTGGCCGCGCCGCAGCTGGCGCGGCGACTTACCCGCTCTCCCGGCCCGAACCTGCTGACCGGCGCGCTGATGGGCACCGTCCTGCTGCTGGCCTCCGACCTGGCCTCCCAGCGGGCCTTCGGCGCGGACCAGCTGCCGGTGGGCGTGGTCACGGGCCTGGTCGGCGGGGTCTACCTGCTCTGGCTGCTCGTCACGGAGCGCAAGGCGGGACGGATATGACGGACACGACGCACACCGACGGGCGCGGCCCGGCCGAAACGAGGAGTACGCAGGTGCAGAGGCTGACCGCGGAGAACGTCACCCTCGGCTACGACCAGCGGGTCATCGCCGAGAACCTCTCGGTGGAGATCCCCGACCACTCCTTCACGGTGATCGTCGGCCCCAACGCCTGCGGCAAGTCCACGCTGCTGCGCGCCCTGTCGCGGATGCTCAAGCCCACCGCCGGACGGGTGCTGCTGGACGGGCGGGCCATCACCTCGACGCCCGCGAAGCAGGTGGCCCGCACGCTGGGGCTGCTGCCGCAGTCCTCGGTGGCCCCCGACGGGATCACCGTCGCCGACCTGGTCGCCCGGGGCCGTTATCCGCACCAGGGGCTGCTGCGCCAGTGGTCGGAGCGGGACGAGCGGATCGTGCTGGAGTCGATGGCCTCCACCGGGGTCGCCGAACTCGCCGACCGGGCCGTGGACGAGCTGTCGGGCGGGCAGCGCCAGCGGGTGTGGATCGCCATGGCGCTGGCCCAGGAGACCCCGCTGCTGCTCCTCGACGAGCCGACGACCTATCTGGACATCCAGCACCAGCTGGAGGTCCTCGACCTGTGTGCCCGGCTGCACGAGGAGCGGGGCCGGACCCTGGTGGCGGTCCTGCACGACCTCAACCAGGCGGCCCGCTACGCCACGCACCTGATCGCCCTGCGCGGCGGGGTGGTCGTCGCCGAGGGGCCGCCGGCTGAGGTGGTCACCGCCGGGCTGGTGGAAGAGGTGTTCGGGGTGCGCTGCCGGGTCATCGACGACCCGGAGACCGGGACGCCGCTGGTGGTCCCGGCGGCCCGGCAGGCCCGTGCCAAGGCGGGCGTCTGAGCCAGGGCGGGCGGTCTGAGCCGGGGCGGGCGTCTGAGCCGGGGCGGGCGGTCTGAGGCCAGGGCGGGGTTCGAGGGGCTACAGGAGGCTCTTGAGGCGCAGGAGGTCGCGGAAGCCGGCCTCCAGGCGGACCCGGCCCGAGGCCCAGGCCTTGGCGAACTTCAGCTGTCCGTCGACCAGCGCGAGCAGGTCGTCGCCCGACATGGCGAGCCGGATCTCGGCCTTGGAGCGGGGCGGGCCGGGGGTCAGGGCGTCCACCCGGATCCGGCCGCCTTCGAGGCGGCCGGTGAAGGTCACGTCGAGGTCGGTGATGTGGCAGCTCAGGGAGCGGTCGAGGGCGGCCGCGCCGCGCACGTCGCCGTCGGCGCCCGCGAGGTTGTCGGAGAGTCGGTCGAGTGCCGCGCGGCACTCCTGGATCGTAGCCATGGTGCCCTCGACCGTACCGCAGAGCCGTGCGTGGCAGGGGCGGTGCTTCGGGGTAGCGTCGGGAGCATGACCGACGAAGTGTCCGGGGGTCTCCCGGACGTCCCCCGGGAGCCCGCCGAGCCCGCCGGGCCCGCGCCGCTGGGCCTCGTACGCACCCCCACCGGCCACCCCGGGATCGACGCGTACCTGGAGCGGCTCGCGGACGCGGACCACCTGGCGGCGGACGGGCACGTCGAGGTGTACGAGGATGTACACAGGGGACTGCGTGAGGCGCTGACGGCGCTGGACGCACAGCCCGTCCCCGGTCCGTACGAAAACAGGAGCTGAACCGAACGTGGCAGGAGTGGCACGCCGCCGCCTGGACGCCGAACTGGTACGCCGCAGCATGGCCCGCTCGCGGGAGCACGCGGCCCAGCTGATCGCCGCGGGCCGGGTGACCGTCGGCGGCACCACCGCGACCAAGCCGGCCACCCAGGTCGAGACCAGCGCGGCCCTCGTCGTCCTCAAGGACGACGGCGACCCCGACTACGTCTCCCGGGGCGGCCACAAACTGGCCGGCGCGCTCGCCGCCTTCCGGCCGCTGGGGCTGGCCGTCGAGGGCCGCCGGGCGCTGGACGCGGGCGCCTCGACCGGAGGCTTCACCGACGTGCTGCTGCGCGCGGGCGTGGCCCACGTCGTGGCCGTGGACGTCGGCTACGGGCAGCTGGCCTGGTCGCTGCAGAGCGACGGGCGGGTGACCGTCAAGGACCGGACGAACGTGCGCGAGCTGACGCTCGAACTGATCGACGACGTCCCCGTGGACCTGGTCGTCGGCGACCTGTCGTTCATCTCGATCGGCCTGGTGCTGCCCGCCCTGGTGCGGTGCACGGCGCCCGGCGCCGACCTGGTGCTGATGGTCAAGCCGCAGTTCGAGGTGGGCAAGGAGCGCCTCGGCAGCGGCGGAGTGGTCCGCAGCCCCGAGCTGCGGGCCGAGGCCGTGCGGGAGGTCGCCGCGCAGGCCTGGAAGCTGGGCCTGGGCGTGCTGGGGGTCACCGCGAGCCCGCTGCCCGGGCCGTCGGGGAACGTCGAGTACTTTCTGTGGCTTCGGGCGGGGGCACCGGCACTCGACCCGGGGGATGTCGACCGTGCAGTGGCGGAGGGGCCTCAGTGACAGATTCGTCATCGTCAGCGTCAGAGGGTTCGAAGGGTGCGGAGCTCCCGGGGGGACCGGGGGCGGGGGAGCCGGAAGGGCCGCGCACCGTCTTCCTGGTCGCCCACACCGGGCGGCCCGCGGCCATACGCAGCGCCGAGCTGGTGGTGCTGGGGCTGCTGAAGTCGGGGATCGGGGTGCGGGTCCTCGCGCACGAGGCGCGGGACCTGCCGCTGCCGCCCGAGGTGGAGCTCGTCGGCGAGTGCACGCCCGAGGTGCTGGCCGGCTGCGAGCTGCTGATCGTGCTGGGCGGGGACGGGACCCTGCTGCGCGGGGCGGAGTTCGCGCGCGGGTCGGGGGTGCCGATGCTGGGCGTCAACCTGGGCCGGGTGGGCTTCCTCGCCGAGGCCGAGCGCGACGACCTCGACCGGGTGGTGGACCGGGTGGTGCGCAAGGCGTACGAGGTCGAGGAGCGGATGACCCTCGACGTCCTCGTCCGGACCAACGGTGACGTGGTCCACCGGGACTGGGCGCTGAACGAGGCCGCCGTCCAGAAGGTGTCCGCCGAGCGGATGCTGGAGGTGGTCCTGGAGATCGACGGGCGGCCGGTGACCGGCTTCGGGTGCGACGGCATCGTCTGTGCGACGCCGACCGGCTCGACGGCGTACGCCTTCTCGGCGGGCGGTCCGGTGGTGTGGCCGGAGGTGGAGGCGCTGCTGATGGTGCCGATCAGCGCGCACGCCCTGTTCGCGAAGCCGCTGGTCACCTCGCCGGACTCGGTGCTGGCGGTGGAGGTGCAGACCGGGACCCAGCACGGGGTGCTGTGGTGCGACGGCCGGCGGACGCTGGAGCTGCCCGCCGGGGCGCGGGTCGAGGTCCGGCGCGGGACGGTGCCGGTGCGGCTCGCCCGGCTGCACCACGCGTCCTTCACGGACCGGCTCGTGGCGAAGTTCGCGCTGCCGGTGTCGGGTTGGCGCGGCGCACCGCACTGAGCACGCCACCGGACCCGCTATTAGCACACCCGTTCGGAAAACTCCGGGCGGGTGAGGTCACATGGCACCCGCGAAACCTCGGTATGGTCGTCCCGTGCTTGAGGAGATGCGGATACGGTCACTCGGGGTCATCGACGACGCGGTGGTCGAGCTGTCGCCCGGTTTCACCGCGGTGACCGGCGAGACCGGCGCGGGCAAGACGATGGTCGTCACCAGCCTCGGGCTGCTGCTCGGCGGCCGGGCCGACCCGGCCCTGGTGCGGATCGGGGCCAAGGCGGCGGTGGTCGAGGGCCGCGTCGTCCTGCGCCCGGACGCGGCCGCCGCCGTGCGCGCCGAGGAGGCCGGGGCCGAGCTCGACGAGGGCGCCCTGCTGATCAGCCGGACGGTGTCCGCCGAGGGGCGCTCGCGCGCCCATGTCGGCGGCCGCTCCGTACCCGTCGGCCTGCTCTCCGAGCTCGCCGACGACCTGGTCGCCGTCCACGGGCAGACCGACCAGCAGGGCCTGCTGCGGCCCGCGCGCCAGCGGCAGGCCCTCGACCGGTACGCCGGCGACGCGGTCGCCGTCCCCCTGGAGAAGTACGCGGGCGCCTACCGGCGGCTGCGGGCCGCCTCCGCCGAACTGGAGACGATCACCACCCGCGCCCGGGAACGGGCGCAGGAGGCGGACCTGCTGCGCTTCGGCCTGGACGAGGTCGCCGCCGTCGAGCCGCTGCCCGGCGAGGACGCCGAGCTGGCCGCCGAGGCCGAACGGCTCGGCCACGCCGAGTCCCTGGCCTCCGCCGCGCAGGCCGCGCACGCGGCCCTCGCCGGCGACGTCGAGGACCCGGAGGGCGTCGACGCCAACACCCTCGTCGCCGGCGCGCACCGCGCCCTGGAATCCGTACGCTCCCACGACCCGGTCCTCGGCGCGCTCGCCGACCGGATCGGGGAACTGGGCATCCTGCTCGGCGACGTGGCCGGCGAGCTCGCCGGGTACGCCGACGACCTGGACGCCGATCCGCTGCGGCTGGCCGCCGTCGAGGAGCGGCGGGCGGCGCTGACCCAGCTGACCCGCAAGTACGGGGACTCCATCGACTCCGTGCTGGACTGGGCCCGCAAGGGCTCGGCGCGGCTGCTGGAGCTCGACGGCGACGACGAGCGGATCGAGGAGCTGACCGCCGAGCGGGACGCGCTGCGCGCCGAGCTGTCCCAGCTGGCCCAGGCGCTGACCGACGCCCGGACCGAGGCCGCCGAGCGGTTCGCCGCCGCGGTCACCGCCGAGCTGGCCTCCCTGGCCATGCCGCACGCCCGGGTGACCATCGACATCCGCCAGACGGAGGACCCCGAGGGCGTCGAGGTCGGCGGCCGGCCGGTCGCGTACGGGCCCACGGGCGCGGACGAGGTCGAACTGCTGCTCGCCCCGCACCCGGGCGCCCAGCCCCGGCCGATCGCCAAGGGCGCCTCCGGAGGTGAGCTCTCCCGGGTCATGCTGGCCGTCGAGGTCGTCTTCGCCGGCACCACCCCCGTGCCCACGTACCTCTTCGACGAGGTCGACGCGGGCGTCGGCGGCAAGGCGGCCGTCGAGATCGGGCGGCGGCTGGCCAAGCTCGCCAAGACGGCCCAGGTCGTCGTCGTCACCCACCTCCCCCAGGTGGCGGCCTTCGCGGACCGGCAGCTGCTGGTCGAGAAGACCGTCGACGGCTCGGTCACCCGGTCCGGGGTCACGGTCCTGGAGGGCGAGGAGCGGATCCGCGAACTCTCCCGGATGCTCGCCGGCCAGGAGGACTCACAGACGGCCAGGGCCCACGCCGAGGAACTCCTCGCGGCGGCACGGGCGGACGGCTGAGACGGCGGATCGTTAGCCCGTGTGGGTGAGGCTGGGGGGCGCACTGCGGTATCCCGTACGGGATCCGTACCCGTATGGTCCCGGAACGCGCGTGCGGACTGGCATCCTGGGCGACGTCCCTGACCCCTCACCCTGGAGCTTCCGCCCGTGAGCAGCTCCCCGGCTTCGGTACCGCCGCCCGCCCTGCCGTACGGGCGGCCGCCGCTGCGCACCGTCCAGGTCCTCGGGGGCGCGGGCGCCGGCAGCAGCGCGCACGTGCGCTCCCTCACCACGGGGCTCGCGGCGCGGGGCGTGCGGGTGACCGTGTGCGCCCCCGTCGCGGCCGAGGGGGAGTACGACTTCACCGGCGCGGGGGCGGAGTTCACCCCCGACGCGGTGAGCGCCCTGCGGGCCGCCTGCGCCGGGGCCGACGTGGTCCACGCCCACGGCGTCCGCGCCGGGATGCGGGCCGCCCTCGCCCTGCGGGGCCGGGGCCGCCGCGCCCCGCTGGTGGTCACCTGGCACGGCAGCGCACCGGACGCGGGCCCGCTGGGGCGCCTCGGCCGCCTGCTGGAACGTCACGTGGCCCGGGCCGCGGCGGTGGTCCTGGGCTCCTCCTCCGACCAGGTCGACCTCGCCCGGAAGCGGGGCGCGCGGGACGCCCGGCTCGCGGCGGTCGCCGTACCGGCGGCGCCGGCGGCAGCCGAGGCGGGCAAGATCCGGGCGGAACTGGGCGTGGTGGAACGCCCGTTGGTCATCGCCGTCGGTAGCCTCGTCGCCCGGCGCGGGTACTCCGTCCTGCTGGACGCGGCGCGGGCCTGGCGGGTGCTGGAGCCGGTGCCGCTGCTGGTGATCGCGGGGGAGGGGCCGCTGCGGCCCGAACTGACCCGCCGCATCGAGACGGAGGGCCTCCCCGTCCGCCTCCTGGGCCGCCGCCACGACGCCGACCGCCTGCTGGCGGCGGCGGACGTCGCCGTTCTGCCCAGCCGCTGGGAGGGCCGCTCCCTGCTGGCGCAGGAGGCCCTGCGGGCGGGGGTGGCCCTGGTGGCGACGGAGGTCGGCGGGATCCCGGAACTGGTCGGAGACGCGGCTGTCCTGGTCCCGTACGGCGACTCCGGCGCCCTGGCGGGCGCGGTCGCCGGCCTCCTGGACGACCCGGACCGCCGCGCGGCCCTCGCCCTCGCCGGCCGCGCCCAGGCGGCGACCTGGCCGTCGGAGGACGACACGGTGGCGCAGGTCCTGTCGGTGTACGACGAGTTGATGGAACGGCAGCGCTGAACGCCGCGGCCCCGTACGGGGCCGCGGCGTCGGCGGCCGCTACCGCCGGCCCTTACCGCTGGTCGCTGCGCAGCATGGCGATGTACTGCGTCGCCTGTGCGTAGCTGGTCACGGTGACACCGCCGATGTCGGTCGGCGTCGGGTGGGAGCCGTTGCGCTCCCGGTAGATGTACCGGGAGCCCCGGGCCCAGTCGTTCTCCTCCTCGGCTTCCTGGGCGGTCAGGGAGGTACCGCCGCCGAGGGCCTGGCGCACCGTGCCCTCGATATTGCGGAAGCGGGCCGACTCGGAGGTCAGGGCGATCGCGGCGACCAGGTCGTCGCGGATCGAGTCCGCGTTGCCCCCGTTGCGGGCGTACTCCCACAGGGAGTTCATGTTGCCCCACACTCCGTTCGGGGTGAGCCACAGCTGCCGGCTCTCCGTCGATCCGTGCCCCAGGCTGCGCTGGCCGCCGTAGCGCCCGGTGTAGGGCAGGACGATGGCGTTGCGGCCGATCTCGTGGCCGAGGTCGAAGGGCTGGTCCTCCCCGACCTGGCTGAACTGGACGACGTTGCCGGCATTGCCGGTGGAGAAGCCGCGCAGGTAGAGGTCGTTGGCGGTGAGGTAGAGCGTGAGTGACCGCCTGACGGTCTGATTGTTCTCGAACCAGTTGAAGGCGACGTTGACCGCGATGACCTCGTTGCCGCGGCTGGTCTCCCACACCGCGTCCGAACCGGAGCCGCCCACCATGCTGCCGGTGTTGCGCAGCGACCTGATGAAGTCCGAGTAGCGGGCGCGCAGGGTGTTGGTGTTGGTGGAGGTCAGGTCCCAGTTGACCGTGCGGATCGGGACCTGGAGGGCGGAGACGGGGGCTGACTCGGGGCGGGATTCGGCGGCCTGGGCGGCGGGAGCGGCCACGGCCAGCAGGGGCAGGCACAGGAGTGCCGCGACGAGGGGCTTGCGCATCGGGGTGTTCCTCATTCTCGGGGTTGCCGGTGACGTGCGGGGGGGGGGCGACGGTCAGTTGACGGTGAAGACGACGTCGGCGTTCTTGCCGCCACCGCCGGCCTTGGCGCAGGAGTGGCCCGCGGGGACCTGGCAGTCGTAGGAGTTGCCGCCGGAGAAGGGGTTGTCCCAGCGGAAGACGACCTTGCCGCCGCCGGACATCTGGTACTCGGCGTAGCCCTCCGTCCCGGTGGCGAAGCCGTCGGACTCGCTCTGCCAGCGCGACCGCGCACCGTTGTTCATGACCGACGGGGGCAGGTTGTCGCCGCTCCAGATGCCGTGGTCCAGGCCCGCACCGGTCCGGGCCAGCAGGGCGCCGGAGTTGTTCACCACCGTGACGCGAACGCTGCGCACGGGGGTGACCGCGAGGGCCCCGGCCTGGGAGAGGGACGCGGTGCGGGCGGTGGGCTTCGCCGTCAGGGTGAAGTTGACGGTGGCGTTGTTCCCGCCGCCGCCGGAGCGGCCGCACTCGTAGCCCTCGGGGGCGTCGCAGCTGTAGGAGTTGCTGCCCGCGTAGGGGTTGTTCCAGCGGACGGTCACGTCCTTGGCGGTACCGGCGATGTTGTACGTGACGTGGCCCTGGGTGCCGGTGGCGAACCCGCAGGACTCGCTGGCCCAGGAGGCGGAGACGGTCTTGGCGATGGCGTCCGGCGGCAGGCTGTCCCGGGACCAGCAGCCGTGGTCCAGCCCGGAGCCGGTGCGCAGCAG
This sequence comes from Streptomyces sp. NPDC000075, assembly GCF_040301925.1. NCBI lineage: Bacteria > Bacillati > Actinomycetota > Actinomycetes > Kitasatosporales > Streptomycetaceae > Streptomyces > Streptomyces sp. NPDC000075. The sequence continues at coordinate 18,932 of NZ_JBEPFL010000054.1, read as the reverse complement.
CTGGCGGCCGGTGCCGTTGGCGAAGATCACGCTGGTGCTGCGCTCGGCGGACTGGACGGAGGCGCCGCCGGGGGAGGGGGCGGCCTGGGCGGCGGGGGCGAGAGCGGTGGCGCCGCCGGCCAGGGCGGCCAGCAGGGCGGCCGAGGCGGACCAGCGGGCACGGGCAGTTATGGACATGGGCATGACAAGACGTCCTTCGTGTGAGGGGAGGGAACAGCGGGAAGTGGGGGGAGGGGTGCCCGTCAGTCGACGTACCAGAGGGCGTACCGGCTGGAGTTGTCGTTGGGGTTGCACTCGTAGCGGCTGTAGAGGCCCAAGCCGACGGTGAGCGAACCGGCCTGGTTGCACTGGGCGTAGCCGGCGTACGAGCCGCCGTAGATCCGGTACTCCTCGGCGCTCGCGGCCGTGGAGGAGACGGCCACCAGCGCCGCGGCGGCGCAGAGGGCGGCGGCCAGCCGGCGGGGGCTGGTCCGGGGCATGGTGAAGCGCATGGATGACACCTTTCGTGCGTTGAACGGGACGCGTCCCTCGACGCGTCCTGCCGGCGACCGGGTCGGGCCCACGACCACCCAACCGACAGCGGATGGAGTCCGCTGCCCCCGCACCCGGTCTCCCGGGTGGCTCAGTCGAGCGGCTTGCGGGGGCACCAGGAGTCGCCCCAAGCCGTCGTCACGAGGCACTGCCTGTGGTCGTGACCGCCGCCGGACGGGTCGGTGAGCGTCGTCCCGTGCACGTCGGCGGTGGCCGCGGCGGCGCCGCCCCACACCATCCCCGTGCTCAGCACGACCGCGAACAGCGTCCGCACCACGATTGCGCGCATGGCGTCGATTCCCCTCGTCTCGGCGACAGTCCGGTCACGGCGGCCGGCCTCCTGGTCGGGGAGCCGTTCCTGCCGTGGTCACCACCCTGCCAGCGGGTGGATGGCACATGCATCCTTGAAGAGGGATCATGATCCTGCCACGCACGTTTAGGAGGCATGGGATGGACACGGACGGCGGACCGGGCACGAGCGCCCGAGTGCCCGGCCTCGACGGTGCGGCAGTCCTGATCTACCGCTGGGCGGTCGTCCACGAGGGCCTCACCCCGGCGACCCTCGCACAGGCCGCGGCCGAGACCGGACTGAGCCCGCGCGACTGCCTGGCGGCCGTACGGTCGCTCACCGACTCCTGCCTCCTGACGGAACTTCCCGCCGCGGCCGGGTCGCAGGAGCCCGCCGGCTGGCATCCGGTCAGCCCCCAGGCCGCCACCGCGCAGTTGCTCTCGGACCGCGACACCGCCCTGCGCGCGCAGGAGGAGGCCCTGCGCGAACAGCGTCGGCGCATCCAGCAGGAGCGCGACGGGCTGGCCGCGCTGGTTCCGGTCTACCTCCAGGCCCGCCAGCACGTCTTCCCGCAGGGGACCATCGACCACCTGCCGGACAAGCTGGCGGTCCGCTCGCTGCTGACGGACGTGATCGACTCCTGCCGCAGCGAGGTGCTGGTCTCCAAGCACGGCGGTTCCTTCCCGCCCGCGGCGCTGCGCGAGGCCCTGCCGCGCGACCTGGCGCTGCTCGCCCGCGGCGTCCGGATGCGGAGCCTCTACCAGCACGCGACCCGGTTCGACCAGCCCACACGATCGCACGCGGAGCAGCTCATCGCGGCGGGCGCCGAGATCCGCACGCTGCCGGAGGTGCTGCCGCAGATGATCGTGGTCGACGGGTCGCTGGCCCTGCTGCCGGCCAGGTCGGGCGGTGCGCTGCTGATCCGGGAGCCGGACCTGCTGGCGTATCTCCTGGAGGTCTTCGAACGGGACTGGGCGCACGCCGCACCGTTCGCGACGGGGCCGCAGGCCGCGCACGACGTGTCCAAGACCATGAAGCAGAGCATCCTCGTGCTGCTCGCCAAGGGCCTCAAGGACGACTCCATCGCGCGCCGCCTGGGTATCTCCCTGCGCACCTGCCGCCGCCACGTCTCCGAGCTGCTGGAACAACTGGGCGCGCACAGCCGCTTCCAGGCGGGTGTCATCGCCGAACGCCAACGCCTGACCGACCACCCGACCCGGCCGCCCGAGCCCGCACCGGCCGTCCCCGCACCGGCCGAGCCCGCGCCGCCGTCACCCGCGTCGGGCTGCCCCGCGTGCGGTGGCCCCCTGGCCGCCCCCGCCGTGTCCCCGGCCGCAGGCCGTCCGCCCCGCTACTGCTCGGCCCGCTGCCGCTCCCGCGCCTACCGGGCCCGCCTGAAGGACCAGCCGTCCACCGCGGCCACCGCCGACCCGGCCGCACCCCCGTGACGAAACCCGCCGACAGCGTCACGTAACCCGCGGGCAGGCTCCGTCGCCGGCCCTCACGACGGTGAAGCGTGCCTCCTGGCCCGCAGCGCCAGGCTCAGTGAGAGCACCGTCTCCGGGTCGTCCAGGTCGGTGCCCAGCAGCTCCGAGATGCGGGCCAGCCGGTTGTACAGGGTCTGCCGGTTCAGGTGCAGCTCCCGCGCGGTCTCCGCCTTGCGGCCCGCGTGGGCCAGGTACGTCTCCAGGGTGGGCAGCAGTGGCGGCCGGGACGTGGCGTCGTGGGTGCGCAGGGCGCCGATCGCCCGGTCCACGAACGCCGCCAGGTCCGGGTGTTCCCGCAGCCGCCACAGCAGCAGGTCGATGTCCAGGCGGCGGGCGTCGTACCAGGGCCGGGCCGGCAGGCCGTGGGCGGCCGTGGCGGTCTCCGCGGCGTGCCGCAGGCCGGCGGAGGCCGCCGCCCAGCTGCCGGAGACGCCGACCACCACCACCGGCGGGGCCCCGGCCCGGTCCAGGCCGGCCCGTTCCACCCCGGCCCGCAGCGCGCCCGCGACCCGGTCGGCGACCGCCGTCCGCTCCGACTCCGCCCGCAGCGACACCAGCAGCGGCACCCGGCCCTCCACCGGGCGGACGCCCAGCAGCACCGGGACGCCGACCGACGACAGCTCCTCCTGCACCGCCCGGGCCAGCACCGACCAGTTCCCGGACGGGACCAGCTCCGAGGAGAGCCGCATGACCAGCGGCAGCAGCGGGCCCGCCCCCGGCCGGAACCCGAGGACCCGTGCCTGCGCGGGGGCGTCCTCGGCCGAGATCCGCCCCTCCGCCAGGTCCGTCAGGAAGTCGCCCCGGCCGCGCGCGGCCAGCTCCTCCTCCTGCCGGGCCTGCATCAGCACCACCGCGAGCACCCCCGCCGTCCGCTCGGCGGCCATCCGGTGGACCGGCAGCAGCGGCGCCGCGACCCCCACCAGCACGACCCGCGCCCGTACCGAGCCCGTCCCGTGGCCGCCGCCCGGCACGTCCACCACCACCGCGTTCGCGGACGGCTCGGCCGCACGCTGCCCCCGCAGCCCCTCCCACACCTGGAGCGGGTCGGCCGCCGCCTCCCCGGCCACCGGTCCTGCCGCGTACAGCAGTTGGCCGTCGGGGGTCTCCAGGAAGACCGGGTTGGCGGTGAAGTCGGCCAGGATGCGCAGCACCTGCGGGATCCCGCCGCCGCCCAACAGGGCCTCCGTACATCGCCGGTGGACCTCCTCGGCCCGCTGGAGGAGCGCGTAGTGGTGGTTGACGATCTCGGTGTGGATCTCCTCCGTCACGGCGACGAAGGGGACTTCCCGGTGCAGCTGGACGAGCGGCAGCCCGGCCGTGCGGGCGGTCTCCACCAGCGTCGCCGGGAGCCGGGTGAAGCGCGGGCCGAGTTCCACGACCAGCGCGGCGATGCCCCGGTCCGCGAGGCGGCGGACGAAGGCGCGCTGCTCGGCGGGCCGGGTCCCCAGCCCCAGGCCGGTGGTGAGCAGCAGCTCGCCGCCCTTGAGCAGCGAGGCGATGTTGGGCACCTCGCCCGCGTGCACCCAGCGCACGGTCCGGCCGAGGCGGTCGGCGCAGGCCACCACCTCCGGCAGTCCGCTGCGCAGTCCCGGCAGCTCCAGCGCCCGCTGAACGGTGATCCCGCCCTGGTTGTCCATATCGCGGGACGCTACCGGCCGCTCTGTTCCGAGGACATCACCGGGTGGTTACGGAGCCCGGCATGTCCCCCATGTCCCCCGGCCGGGCCGACAACTCGTCGTCCTCGCAAGGAGATTATCGGACCGCGTGCCGATTGTGGCCTGCGTCACGCAGGGGGAGAGTGACGGCCTCGTGAACGACCTTCCGACAGGAACGAGGACGACCCGATGAGCAGAGCCGACGCCACGCCTCCTCCCGCCGCCCCATCGGCACCGGGTACACCCCCCGTCCAGCGCCTCAAAGCCAACTCCGTCGGCCTCGTCGGCGTCGTGTTCATGGCCGTCGCGACCGCCGCGCCGATCACCGCCATGACCGGCAACCTCCCCATCGCCGTCGGCTTCGGCAACGGCACCGGAGCCCCCGCCGGCTACCTCTTCGCCACCCTCGTCCTGACCGTCTTCGCGGTCGGCTACGTGGCGATGGCCAAGCGGATCACCGCCGCCGGAGCCTTCTACGGGTACATCTCGCACGGCCTCGGCCGGATCGCCGGCATGGCCTCCGGGATGCTCGCCGTCCTCGCCTACATCGTCTTCGAGGCCTCCATCGTCGGCGTCTTCTCCTACTTCGCCAAGACCACCGTCCACGACCAGCTCGGCGTCGACCTGCCCTGGATCGTCTACGCGGCCGCGATGCTCGCCGTCACCGCCGTCCTCGCGCACTTCGACATCAACCTCACCGCCAAGGCCCTCGGGGTGATGCTCGTCGCGGAGATCGCCGTCCTCTTCGCGGTGGCCACCGCCGTGCTGATCGCGGGCGGCGGGCCCGACGGGATCCCCGTCGAACCGGTCAACCCGAAGAACGCCTTCACCGGGACCTCCGCCGGACTCGGCCTCTTCTTCGCCTTCTGGTCCTGGGTCGGCTTCGAGTCCACCGCCATGTACGGGGAGGAGTCCCGCGACCCCAAGCGGGTCATCCCCCGGGCCACCCTCGTCTCCGTCGTCGGCGTCGGCCTCTTCTACATCTACGTCTCCTGGATGACCATCGCCGGCAACGGCCTGGCGGAGTCGGTCAAGCTGTCCGCCTCCGCCAGCCCCCTCGACCTCTTCTTCGCCCCCACCCACCAGTTCATCGGGGCCTGGGCCGTCGACGCCTTCCAGTGGCTGCTGCTCACCGGCTCCTTCGCCTGCGGGATGGCCTTCCACCAGTGCGCCGCCCGCTACCTCTACGCCATCGGCCGCGAGGGCTTCCTGCACCCCGCCCTCGGCCGCACCCACCCCCGGCACGGCTCCCCGTACCTCTCCTCCGTCGTCCAGACCGTCATCGCCACCGGCCTGGTCGCCGGGTTCTGGCTCACCGGCCAGGACCCCTACCTGCACCTGTACACCCTGCTCGCGATCCTCGGCACGATGGCCATCCTGATCGTGCAGACCCTCTGCTCCTTCGCCGTCATCGGCTACTTCCGCAAGAACCACCCCGAGGACCGGCACTGGTTCCGGACCTTCACCGCCCCGCTGCTCGGCGGGATCGGGATGACCGCGGTGGTGGTCCTGCTGGTGCTCAACATGCAGACCGCGGCCGGCGCGGCCGCCGGCTCCCTCTTCTTCAAGCTGATCCCCTGGATCGTCGGCGCCGTCTTCTTCGGCGGCCTGGGCCTGGGCCTGTGGCTCCGCTACAAGGCCCCCGAACGCTACGAGATCATCGGCCGGATCGTGCTGGAGGACGCCGCCGAGCGCACCGACGAGATCACCCCGGCCACCCCGGCCACCCCGTCCGACCCGTCCGCCGCGACCGTCTGAGGAGCCCCGCCATGGCCCGCACGCCGCTCATGCACGCCCTGCACCGGCTCGCCGCCGACCACGCCGCCGCCCGCCGGCTGCGCCTGCCCGTCGCCGAGGTCCGCGGCTCCACCCGCCGCGAACTCCTCGGCCGCGCCGCCGCCCTCGGCCTCGGCACCGCCCTGGCCTCCTCCGCCGCCGCCCACGCCGCCACCGCCCCGGCCGCCGCCAAGAGACCGGCCGGGCCCGCCCGCGTCGCCGTCGTCGGCGCGGGCATCTCCGGCCTCACCGCCGCCCTCACCCTCCAGGACGCCGGCATCCCCTGCACCCTCTACGAGGCCAACCCGGCCCGCGTCGGCGGCCGGATGTGGACCCAGCGCGACCACTGGGCGTACGGGCAGACCTCCGAGATCGGCGGCGAGCTCATCGACACCAGCCACAAGAAGATCCTGGAGCTGTGCCGCCGCTTCAACCTGACCGTCGAGGACTTCCTGGGCGGCGGACCCAACGGAGCCGAGGAGATCCTCCGCTTCAACGGCGCCTACTACTCCCGCACCCAGGCCGACGAGGACTTCAAGGCCGTCTACCAGGCCCTGCACCGCGACCTCCAGGACGCCGGCGAGGTCTCCTGGAACTCCTCCACCCCCGCCGGCACGGCCCTGGATCAGATGACCCTGTACGAGTGGATCGAGACCCGCGTCCCCGGCGGCCACCAGTCACCACTCGGCCGGTTCATCGACGTCGCCTACAACGTGGAGTACGGCGCCGACACCCAGACGCAGTCCGCCCTCGCCCTGGTCCTCCTGATGGGCTACCAGCCCAACCCGGGGAACTTCAACGTGTGGGGCCTGTCCAACGAGCGCTACCACGTCATCGGCGGCAACGACCGGCTCCCCCACGCCATCGCCGCCGCGCTGAACCCCGGCACGCTGGTCATGGGCCGCGCCCTGACCGCCGTACGCGCCAACGCCGACGGCACCCAGACCCTCACCTTCGACGACTCCGGCGCCGTACGCACCGCCACCGCCGACCACACGGTCCTCTGTCTGCCCCTGCCGGTCCTCCAGAACCTCGACACCTCGCAGGCGGGCTTCGACCCCCTCATGCGCAACCTGCTGCGCGACGCCCGGATGGGCTACTGCACCAAGCTCAACATGCAGTTCACCGCCCGCCCCTGGCGCGGCACCGGCCCCTGGCCCGGAGTCTCCGCCGGCGACTGCTTCACCGACTCCGACGTCCAGCAGACCTGGGACACCACCAAGGTCCAGCCCGGCACCGGCGGCATCCTGCTCCAGTACGGCGGCGGCTCCCTCGCCCACGCGCTCGCCCCCGCCACCCCCTTCGCCACCGAGTCCGACCCCTACGTCCGCGACCTCGCCGGCCGGGTCCTGACCGGCGTCGACGCCTTCTTCCCCGGCACGAAGGCGGTGTGGACGGGCCGCGCCCAGCTCTCCGCCTGGCACCGCAACCCCTACTCCCTGGGCGCCTATTCGTACTGGCCCACCGGCTACCTCCACCGCTACGCCAAGTACGAGGGCACCGCCCAGGGCAACGTCCACATCGGCGGCGAGCACTGCAGCTACGACTTCCAGGGGTTCATGGAGGGCGGCGCCACCGAGGGCGAACGGGCCGCGCGCGAGGTGATCGCCGCCCTCACCTGAGAAGGGCTCAGACCGGCGGGATGTTGTGGTTGAAGCGGAAGACGTTGTCCGGGTCGTACTCCCGCTTCAGCCGCGCCAGCCGCCGCATGTTGTCGGCGCCCAGCCCGGCCACCACCCGGTCCGCGCCCTCGTCCCCGGTGAAGTTGAGGTACACCGCGCCGGTGGACCACGGCTGGACGTCGGCGCGGACGTCCCGCACCCACTGGACGACCCGCTCGTCGTCCGCGGCGTCCTCCCACATGCCGAACGGGTGCACCGCCCACGGCGCGTCCCGGTACGGCACCGGGTAGTCGTCCTTGACGGCGGCGATCGCCCCGCCCTGCGGCCACACCACGTGCTGGGTGCCGGTCGGCACCGGCATGGTCGCGGCCCGGGCGCAGAACACGTCCACGAAGGCGTCGGGCGCCCCGGTCAGGTACTCCGCCGACCAGTAGTTCCGCAGCCCCGGCGGATCGTCGAGCATGCACTGGAGCTCGGCGTACGGGATCGCCGTGACGACCTCCGCCTCGTGCGGGATCGCCAGCAGCGGGCCGGCGAGCCGCCGCAGCTCCTCCTCCGGGCCCGCGTAGGTCACCAGCGCCCCGGCCAGCAGCAGCCCGACCAGGTGCGGGGGGACGAAGGGCGCCGGCGGCCCCGTCAGGTACAGGGCGCCGCCGCCGGCCTCGTCCGGCCCGGACTCGATGACGTCCCGGTACGTGCGGATCACCTCGGGCCCGCGCTCCGGCAGGTAGAACACCATCGCGATGGACAGGGCCGGCAGCTCGTGCAGCCGCAGCGTCAGCGAGGTGGCGATGCCGAAGTTCCCGCCGCCGCCGTGCAGCCCCCAGAACAGCTCCGGGTGGTCCTCGGCGGTGACGTCCAGCAGCTCGCCCTGGGCGGTGACCAGCTCCACGCCCAGCAGGTTGTCCACCGCCAGCCCGAACTTCCGGTCCAGCCAGCCCGTGCCCCCGCCGAGGACGTAGCCGCCGACGCCGGTGGTGGAGGCCCTGCCCCCGGTGGTCGCCAGGCCGTACGGCTCGCAGGCCCGGTCCAGATGGCTCATCACGGCCCCGCCCGCGACGTGCACGGCCTTCGCCGCCGGATGGACGGTCACGTCGTGCATCCGGCGCAGGTCCACGACCACGCCGCCGTCGTTCAGGGACATCCCGGCCACGCTGTGCCCGCCGCCGCGCACGGCCACGGGCAGGTCCAGGTCCCGGGCGAAGCGCACCGCCGTGACGACGTCCGCCGCGCTCTCGCACTGGGCGATCACCGCGGGCCTGCGGTCCACCATCGCGTTGAAGACCGTCCGGGCCTCGTCGTACCCGGGGTCGTCGGGGGCGAAGACCTCGCCCGACAGGTCCTCGCGGAGCGCGGCAAGCGCCGTGCCCGCCTTCGAGAGGGGCGCCATCGCCACCCCTCCTTTCCCCAGAAGGGCATGGGACCCCTCCAGGTTAGGCGGGCCCGGCGAGCGCCGCGCGACGGCGCCCCCGGCCTCCGTCAGCCCCCGTACGCCCCGCTCGCCGTCAGCCGCAGCGCGGTGTCGATCAGCGGAACGTGGCTGAAGGCCTGCGGGAAGTTCCCGACCTGGCGCTGGAGCTTGGGATCCCACTCCTCCGCCAGCAGCCCCAGGTCGTTGCGGAGCGACAGCAGCTTCTCGAAGAGCCGGCGGGCCTCGTCGACCCGGCCGATCATCGCCAGGTCGTCGGCCATCCAGAAGGAACAGGCGAGGAAGGCGCCCTCGTCCCCCTCCAGGCCGTCGACGCCGGCCTCCTCGCCGGCCGTCGGGTAGCGCAGGATGAACCCGTCCGGGGTCGACAGCTCGCGCTGGATCGCCTCGATGGTGCCGATGACCCGCTTGTCGTCCGGCGGCAGGAAGCCCATCTGCGGGATCAGCAGCAGCGAGGCGTCCAGTTCCTGCGAGCCGTAGGACTGGGTGAAGGTGTTGCGCTCCGGGTCGTAGCCCTTCTCGCACACGTCCGCGTGGATCCGGTCGCGCATCTCGCGCCAGCGCTCCAGCGGGCCGTCCGCGTCCCCGCTCTCGATCAGCTTGATCGTGCGGTCCACGGCCACCCACGCCATCACCTTCGAGTGCACGAAGTGGCGGCGCGGTCCGCGCACCTCCCAGATGCCCTCGTCCGGCTCGTTCCAGTGGGTCTCCAGGTAGCGGATCAGCTTGAGCTGGAGCACCGAGGCGTAGTCGTTGCGGGCCAGGCCCGTCATGTGGCCCAGGTGCAGGGCCTCGGTGACCTCGCCGTACACGTCGAGCTGGAGCTGGTGGGCGGCCCCGTTGCCGACGCGTACGGGCGCCGAGTTCTCGTAGCCCGGCAGCCAGTCGAGCTCCGTCTCGCCCAGCTCCCGCTCGCCGGCGATCCCGTACATGATCTGGAGGTTCTCCGGGTCGCCGGCGACCGCGCGCAGCAGCCAGTCCCGCCAGGCGGCGGCCTCGCCGCGGTAGCCGGTGCGCAGGAGCGAGGAGAGGGTGATGGCGGCGTCGCGCAGCCAGGTGTAGCGGTAGTCCCAGTTGCGGACCCCGCCGATCTCCTCCGGCAGGGAGGTGGTCGGCGCGGCGACGATCCCGCCCGTGGGGGCGTACGTCAGGGCCTTGAGGGTGATCAGGGAGCGGATCACCGCCTCCCGGTAGGGCCCGTGGTACGTACAGAGGTCGACCCACTCGCGCCAGAACTCGGCCGTGGCCTCCAGGGCCGCCTCCGGGTCCGGGAGCTGCGGGGCCCCCTGGTGGGAGGGCTGCCAGCTGATGGTGAAGGCCACCCGGTCGCCCGGGGCGACGGTGAAGTCCGAGTAGGTCGTGAGGTCCTTGCCGTAGGTGTCGGCGTCGGCGTCGAGCCACACGGAGTCGGGGCCCGCGACGGCCACCGTGCGCCCGTCCACCTTGTGCACCCAGGGCACGACCCGGCCGTAGCTGAAGCGCATCCGCAGGGCCGACCGCATCGGGACGCGGCCGCTGACGCCCTCGACGATGCGGATCAGCTGCGGCGCGTGCCCCTCGCGGGGCGGCATGAAGTCGATGACCCGGACGGTCCCGCGCGGGGTGTCCCACTCCGACTCCAGCACCAGCGAGTCGCCCCGGTAGCGGCGGCGGGTCGCCCGCGGCGGCTCGGTGCCCGGCGCGAACGCCGGGCCGATCCGCCAGAACCCGTGTTCATCGGTGCCCAGAAGGCTCGCGAAGACGGCATGGGAGTCGAAGCGTGGCAGACACAGCCAGTCCACCGCCCCGTCCCGGCAGACCAGCGCCGCGGTCTGCATGTCCCCGATCAGTGCGTAATCCTCGATGCGCCCGGACACGTTGCTCTCCAGTCGAACGGCCACGTCCGCCCCGTAGGGCGCTTGCATTGCGCTGTCGCGCGGTCTCCTGTGCGCAGGGATCCCCGCGTCGAGTCCTACATTGCCGGAACCGGCGTTGTTACGCCGTTCGCCGGACTGCTCGGCGGCGATGTGCAGCGGTATCCGAGCAAGTTATGAGCGCACCCTAGTGATCTCCTTAAGTATTGGGACAATGTCACTCGGCCGAACGGGTGACCTGGGGGAACGCGGCCGCCGGCGCGCCCCGCGAGGGTGGCGCGCAGCGCGCCCGGAGGCGGACCGTCCCGGGCGCTGATAGGCTGGTACCCCGTGGACCGGTGGTCTGCCTGTGCGAATCAGGAGCCCCGAAACCGCAGCTTCGGCGCCCCCGGAAACGGGAGAAGTCGCCGGACGCACCTCACCTCGCGACCACGGGAGCCCCCTCTTGGCGATGCCGCCCAAATCCATGACGACCAAGCACATCTTCGTCACCGGGGGTGTCGCTTCGTCCCTCGGCAAGGGCCTGACGGCCTCCAGCCTGGGTGCGCTGCTCAAGGCGCGCGGCCTGCGGGTCACGATGCAGAAGCTCGACCCGTACCTGAACGTCGACCCCGGCACGATGAACCCGTTCCAGCACGGTGAGGTGTTCGTCACCAACGACGGCGCCGAGACCGACCTGGACATCGGCCACTACGAGCGCTTCCTCGACGTCGACCTCGACGGCTCGGCCAACGTCACCACCGGCCAGGTCTACTCGCAGGTCATCGCCAAGGAGCGGCGCGGCGAGTACCTCGGTGACACCGTGCAGGTCATCCCGCACATCACCAACGAGATCAAGCACCGCATCCGCCGCATGGCCACCGACGACGTCGACGTCGTCATCACCGAGGTCGGCGGCACGGTCGGCGACATCGAGTCGCTGCCGTTCCTGGAGACCGTCCGCCAGGTCCGCCACGAGGTCGGCCGCGACAACGTCTTCGTCGTGCACATCTCGCTGCTGCCCTACATCGGCCCCTCCGGCGAGCTGAAGACCAAGCCGACCCAGCACTCCGTCGCCGCGCTGCGCAACATCGGCATCCAGCCCGACGCGATCGTGCTGCGCGCCGACCGCGACGTCCCCACCTCCATCAAGCGCAAGATCTCGCTGATGTGCGACGTGGACGAGGCGGCCGTGGTCGCGGCGATCGACGCCAAGTCGATCTACGACATCCCGAAGGTGCTGCACACCGAGGGCCTCGACGCCTACGTCGTCCGCAAGCTCGACCTGCCCTTCCGCGACGTCGACTGGACGGTGTGGGAGGACCTGCTCGACCGCGTCCACAACCCCGACCACGAGGTCAAGGTCGCGCTCGTCGGCAAGTACATCGACCTGCCGGACGCCTACCTGTCGGTGACCGAGGCGCTGCGCGCCGGCGGCTTCGCCAACCGGGCCCGCGTCCAGATCAAGTGGGTCACCTCCGACGACTGCAAGACCCCGGCCGGCGCCGCCGCGCAGCTGTCCGACGTGGACGCGATCTGCGTCCCCGGCGGCTTCGGCGACCGCGGTGTGAACGGCAAGGTCGGCGCGATCACCTACGCCCGCGAGAACAAGATCCCGCTGCTGGGCCTGTGCCTGGGCCTGCAGTGCGTGGTCATCGAGGCCGCGCGCAACCTGGCGGGCATCGAGGAGGCGAACTCCACCGAGTTCGAGCCCTCGACCCCGCACCCGGTCATCTCGACCATGGAGGAGCAGCTGGCCTTCGTCGAGGGCGCGGGCGACCTGGGCGGCACCATGCGCCTGGGCATGTACCCGGCGAAGCTCGCCGAGGGCTCCATCGTGCGCGAGGTCTACGGCGACCAGGCGTACGTGGACGAGCGCCACCGCCACCGCTACGAGGTGAACAACGCCTACCGCGGTGAGCTGGAGAAGAAGGCCGGCCTGGTCTTCTCCGGCACCTCCCCGGACAACAAGCTCGTCGAGTACGTCGAGTACCCGCGCGAGGTCCACCCCTACCTGGTGGCCACCCAGGCCCACCCGGAGCTCCGCTCCCGCCCGACCCGCCCGCACCCGCTCTTCGCGGGCCTGGTCAAGGCCGCGGTGGAGCGCAAGCAGCAGGGCTGACGCTCGGTAACGTAGGCGGCCGGGGTACGGAAGATCCGTACCCCGGCCGTCGCACGTTGTGGGAGGACACCGGCATGGGGATCGCCATCGGCATCAAGGACACCGCGGAATCCTGGGAGACGCTGTCGACCAGGCGGCCGTTCCAGGGCGCCAAGACGGCCGTGGACTCCGACGAGGTACGGATGCCGGACGGGTCCGTGGCCCGCCGCGACTACCAGGTGCACCCGGGCTCGGTGTGCGTCCTCGCCCTGGACGGGGAGGGGCGGGTGCTGGTGATCAACCAGTACCGCCACCCGGTGCGGCGCCGGCTGTGGGAGCTGCCGGCCGGGCTGCTCGACGTCCCCGGCGAGAACCCGCTGCACGCGGCGCAGCGGGAGCTGTACGAGGAGGCGCACGTCAAGGCGGGGGAGTGGCGGGTGCTCGCCGACTTCTTCGCCTCCCCGGGCGGCTCCGACGAGGCGATCCGGATCTTCCTCGCGCGGGACGTGGCGGAAGCGGAGGGGGAGCGGTACGAGGACGCCTCGTCGGAGGAGGCGGACATGCGGGTGGAGTGGGTGGAGCGGTCCGCCCTCGTGCGGGGCGTCCTGGCGGGTGAGCTCGGGAACCCGGCGCTGGTGACGGGTGTCCTGGCCCTGACGGCGGCGCTGGCCGGGGACGGCCTGGACGCCCTCCGCCCGGCAGACGCCCCGTGGCCGTCCCGCCCGTACGAGGCGTAGCCGGGCCCGGCGGGTCCGCGTAGCGGCGCCCGTTTCACCCCCGCCGGGATTAATAGTCCCATCCGCTGATCCGATCGGGCGATCTATGGGCCACGCTCCACACGGCCCGTCGCTCTGCGTGAACTACGCTCAGCAACCCGAAGGCAGGGAGAGGAGCGGATCCGTGGCGGATTTCGTCGGGCGGCGGCGTGAGCTGAAGGAGCTGCGCGAGGACATCGCGCGGACCGGGCTCGACACCCTCTCCGGCCGCAAGGCCAAGGCGCCCCGCGCGCGGGTGCTGCTCGTCGCCGGGCGTCCCGGCTCCGGCCGGACCGCCCTCGCCGAGGCCTTCGTGCGCGAGGTCGCCGACCAGTACCCCGACGGGCTGGTCCGGGTCCGCCTCACCGCCCCCGGCGGGGAGCCGCTGGAGACCGAGCGGGCCGTGCGGACCCTGCTGGAGGGCCTCGGCGAGCGCACCCCGCCCGGCGCCTGCGAGGACGACCTCAGCGCCGCCCTCCGCGAGACCCTCGCCGGCCGGCGCGCGATCCTGCTCCTCGACGACGCCGCCGACCCGCAGCAGGTCGACGCCCTGCTCCCCGACACCCCCGAGTGCCTGGTCGTCGTCACCGCCGAGGGCCCGCTCACCGGCATCCCCGACGTCCGCCCCTGCACCCTCGGCGGTCTCGACACCGGCTCCGCCGTCGCCCTGCTCGCCCGGATCATCGGGGACACCCGGATCACCGTCGACCCGCGCGCCGCCGAGGACCTCGCCGAGGAGTGCGGGGCCCTGCCCGCCGTGCTCGCCCTGGCCGGCGGCTGGCTCGCCGCCCACCCCAAGGCCGCCGTCGCCGATCTGGCCAAGCAGCTCCACGAGATGGCCCCCGGCACCTTTGGCCCGCTCGGCCGCGCCTTCCGGATCGTCTACGAGTCCCTCCCGCAGCCCGCCCAGCGCACCCTGCGCCTGCTCCCGCTCGCCCCCGCCGGGATCCTCGACTCGCACACCGCCTCCGCCCTCGCGGGCTGCTCCGTCGCCGCCGCGCAGTCCACCCTGGAGGACTTCGCCCGGCTGGGCCTCGTCCGGCACGACCGGGACGGGCTCTTCCTGCTCCCCGGCTGCCTCGCCCCCCTCCTGCGCTCCCTCCTGGAGGCCAAGGAGCGGCCCGCCGAGGTGCAGCTGGCCCGGGCCCGGATGCTGGAGCGGACCGTCCGCCTGCTGACCTCCTGCCGGGCCATGGCCGAGCTGTCCGAGGAAGAGGCGGCCGAGGCCCGGGAGGCCCTGGACGGGCTCCCGCGCGCCCTCCGCTTCCCCGACCGGAGGGCCGCCGCCACCTGGCTGGACACCCGGCTGCCCGCGCTGACCGCCTCCGCCGACCTGGCCGTGGCCGACGGCGGCCTGGACACCCTGGCCCGCCGGCTGGTCTCCGCGCTGGTCAGGGCCCTGGCCGCGCACCGGGGCACCGAGGCCGCCGCCCCCGAGCTGTACGGGCTGCACCGGCTCGTACTGGGCGTGGCCGAGCGCCGCCACCTGCACCGGGAGCAGGCCGCGGCCCTGCTGAACCTGGCCGACCTGGACGCCGCGACCGGCCGCACCACCGAGGCGCTGGAGCGGTACCGGGCCGCGCTGGCCGCCGGAAAGGCCGCGAAGGACCCGTACGCGACCGGCCGCGCGATGGAATCCGTAGGCGGCGCGTACCAGGAGCTGGCGGACTGGCCGCGGGCCTCCGACTGGTTCGGCCGCGCCCTGGCCCACGCCCTCGCCCGGGGGGAGCGGCCGGACGAGGCCCGGCTGTACGGGCGGCTGGGGAACGTGCACACCTACGCGGGCCGCTACGGGGAGGCGCTGCGCAGCTGGCGCGCGGCCGCCGCGGGCTACCGCCGGCTGGCCGATGTCCCGGGCCAGGCAAAGGCGTTGAGCGAGATGGCGCGCGTTCAGGAGTACGCCGGCCGGCCCGAGGAATCGCTGCACACCTGCCGCGAGGCGATCGAGCTCGCGCGCCGTGCGGGGGACGTGCGCCTGCAGGCCGCGCTCCAGGTCCGGCTGGCCGACACGCTGGACCGCCTCGGCGACCCGGCGGCCGCCCGACTGCACAGGTCGGCGGCCGATAGATTGCTGGGAGATGACCCCGCAGCCTGCGAAATCCGTAGTAGCTCCGACTGAAATTATTGGTTTGCAAGGCTAGACAGCGACTCATCCTTCATTAGACT
Source organism: Streptomyces sp. NPDC000075 (assembly GCF_040301925.1). Taxonomy (NCBI): domain Bacteria; kingdom Bacillati; phylum Actinomycetota; class Actinomycetes; order Kitasatosporales; family Streptomycetaceae; genus Streptomyces; species Streptomyces sp. NPDC000075. The sequence goes on along the minus strand of NZ_JBEPFL010000054.1, from coordinate 3,289 downwards.
GGCTTCACCACGTCATCCTGTGGTGCATCCCGTTGCGCGTTCTTGTGGGCGGGTATGTATGGAAGTGCCCCGTAACATCCCCTGAGTCAAGGACCGTGATCGACGATGAAGGTCGGCATCCCCCGCGAGGTCAAGAACAACGAGTTCCGGGTCGCCATCACGCCCGCCGGTGTGCATGAGCTCGTCCGCAACGGCCACCAGGTCTTCATCGAGCAGAACGCCGGTGTGGGCTCCTCGATCACGGACGCCGAGTACGTCGCGGCCGGTGCCGAGATCCTCGGTACCGCCGACGAGGTCTGGGCGACCGCTGACCTGCTGCTGAAGGTCAAGGAGCCGATCGCGGAGGAGTACCACCGCCTCCGCAAGGACCAGACCCTCTTCACCTACCTGCACCTGGCGGCCTCCCGCGAGTGCACGGACGCCCTGCTGGCGTCCGGCACCACCGCCATCGCGTACGAGACGGTCGAGCTCGCCAACCGCGCGCTGCCGCTGCTCGCCCCGATGTCCGAGGTCGCGGGCCGCCTGGCCCCGCAGGTCGGCGCCTACCACCTGATGCGCTCGGCCGGCGGCCGCGGCGTCCTCCCGGGCGGCGTCCCCGGCACCCACGCCGGCGAGTGCGTCGTCATCGGCGGCGGCGTCTCCGGCTGGAACGCCGTGCAGATCGCCATCGGCATGGGCTTCCACGTGACCCTCCTCGACCGCGACATCAACAAGCTGCGCGAGGCCGACAAGATCTTCGGCACCAAGGTGAAGACGATCGTCTCCAACGCCTACGAGCTGGAGAAGGCCGTCGTCGAGGCCGACCTCGTCATCGGCGCCGTACTGATCCCGGGTGCGAAGGCCCCGAAGCTGGTCACCAACGAGCTCGTCGCCAAGATGAAGCCCGGAAGTGTCCTTGTCGACATTGCCATCGACCAGGGCGGCTGCTTCGAGGACTCCCGTCCGACCACCCACGCCGAGCCGACCTTCCAGGTCCACAACTCGGTCTTCTACTGCGTCGCCAACATGCCGGGCGCGGTGCCGAACACCTCCACCTACGCGCTGACCAACGCGACCCTGCCCTACATCGTGCAGCTCGCGAACCTCGGCTGGGTCGAGGCGCTCCGTCGTGACCCGGCGCTCGGCCTGGGCCTCAACACCCATGACGGCAAGGTCGTTTACGGCCCCGTCGCCGAGGCCCACAACCTGGAGTCCGTCGAGCTCAGCACGCTGCTCGGCTGAACCGTCAACGACTGACGTCAATCTCACGTCTCCGGCCGGACCTTGCCCGCAAGGTCCGGCCGGAGGTGTTTGCGGCGTACCCGCGCGGGCCGTTCAACTCGCCTCGAACGTAACCCTTTAACCCTTTCGCACACCCGCGAAACTTCACAGCGGCAGCCCGTACGCCCTTGACAGAGTGGTGTTCGGTTGCCGACACATCGTGCCGGGTCCGGCGGATTGTGTTGCCGCTGGGCGGTGACACGCCATAGAGTCGCCAACCGTCGGCATGGTGCAACGCTGACCTATCGATAAGTGTCCTGGTCACGTCCGAGGAGGTAAGACGACTTGTGAATGAGTCGACATTTGCTCCTGGAGGCGGTCGAGCAGGGACGCCCGAACGGACCCAGAGTTCCGCCGGGCTCGAAGCTGTCGGCTCCGTCGCGGTCCGCACCTTCGCAAACCACCAGCACATGACGACGCCCCAAAAGAGCATGGACGGCCTAGACGTGAACTCCACGGCCGGCGACCACAGCGGCGATGCGCCCATTGGATTCGCCGACTACGACCAGGTGCCCGAAGGGCACTTCTACGACCCCGACGCGGAGTACGAGCCCGACCCCGAGTACGCGGCCACCCTCGCGCCCGACGCTGCCCGCCAGCGCCGCGAGCGCATCGGCCCGACCGGGCGTCCGCTGCCGTACTTCCCGATCCCGGGTCCGCTGACCGACCACGGTCCGGCGAAGATCATCGCGATGTGCAACCAGAAGGGCGGCGTCGGCAAGACCACGTCGACCATCAACCTGGGTGCCGCGCTCGCCGAGTACGGGCGCCGCGTGCTGCTCGTCGACTTCGACCCGCAGGGCGCACTGTCCGTGGGCCTCGGCGTGAACCCGATGGAACTCGACCTGACGGTCTACAACCTGCTCATGGAGCGGGGCATGTCGGCCGACGAGGTGCTGCTCAAGACGGCGGTCCCCAACATGGACCTGCTGCCCAGCAACATCGACCTGTCCGCCGCCGAGGTGCAGCTGGTCAGCGAGGTCGCGCGCGAGTCGACGCTCCAGCGGGCGCTCAAGCCGCTGATGAACGACTACGACTACATCGTGATCGACTGTCAGCCCTCGCTGGGCCTGCTGACGGTCAACGCCCTGACGGCGGCTCACAAGGTCATCGTCCCGCTGGAGTGCGAGTTCTTCGCGCTGCGCGGAGTGGCGCTGCTGACCGAGACCATCGAGAAGGTCCAGGAGCGGCTCAACCCGGAGCTGGAGCTCGACGGCATCCTCGCCACGATGTACGACTCCCGTACGGTGCACAGCCGCGAGGTGCTGGCGCGCGTCGTCGAGGCCTTCGACGACCACGTCTACCACACGGTCATCGGCCGGACGGTGCGTTTCCCGGAGACCACGGTCGCCGGCGAGCCGATCACCACGTACGCCTCGAACTCCGTCGGCGCCGCCGCCTACCGCCAGCTGGCCAGGGAGGTGCTCGCCCGGTGTCCCGCCGAGTGAGTCTGCCCGGCGCCGACGAACTGTTCCGCACGACCGGGGGGATGGCCCTCCAGTCGTCCTCGCCGAGGCGGGGTGCCGACGAGGCGTCGCCGGCGGCGGGCACGGAGCACGCGGCGGCCGCACCGGCGGACGGCACGGCGAGGACCACCGGGGACGGCCTGGCGGTGGGCGCGCAGCGCAGGCCGCAGGAAGGTTCTGCCAGTGCCGGACCCCGGCAGGGCAAGGGCCAGGGCCGGGGCGCGAACCGGCGGCCGAGCGGGCGCGAGCGGCACGACGAGAAGATCACGGTCTACGTCTCCGCCGAGGAGCTCATGGACCTGGAGCACGCCCGGCTGGTGCTCCGCGGGGAGCACGGGCTCGCCGTCGACCGGGGGCGGATCGTCCGCGAGGCGGTCGCGGTCGTCCTGGCCGACCTGGAGTCGCGCGGCGACGCCAGCATCCTGGTCCGCCGCCTCCGCGGCCGCTAACCCGCCGGCGGCCCTGCTGCGCGCCCGGTGCGCTCAAACGCCGCGCGGGCTGGATACAGCCCCGCCGGCGTTTGAGGCGCGGGGTCCGGGGCGGAGCCCCGGGGGACCCCGCCC
>NZ_JBEPFL010000053.1:0-38146 GCF_040301925.1 Streptomyces sp. NPDC000075 | reverse complement strand
AGCTCCCGCAGCCGCAAGGGCCAGCGCGTACTGGTCGACGATTTCCTGTTCGAAGTCCTCTTCATCAACCGCCGAGCTCAAGACCCGCGGCCGGCCCGGATCCGTCGAGCAGGGTGTCCAGCAGGGCCGCGCGCCGCTCCCGTTCGCGCTCGCCCCGCTCCGCCTCGGCGTCGTGGTACGCCTCCGACGCGGCGTCGGCCAGCTGGTCCAGTACGTCCCACAGCGCGCCCGCCCCGGCCAGCAGCCGGGGCAGCTCCGCCCGGTCGTGCGCCGCCACCGCCTCGGTCAGGCACTGCCACACCAGCCGCCCGGCCTGCCGGTAGACGCGCCGCAGGGAGCCGAGCGGCAGCCCCTGCCCCGCCCTCAGGGCCCCGGTGGCCCGGGCCTCCGCGAGCTCGACCGGCTCCGCCCGGGAGCTGCGGACCAGGCCCTCCACGGTCTGGCGCAGGGTGCGGTGGACGCGCTCGCGCAGTTCGGCCCGGCCGAGCAGGGCCGCGTAGGCGGGGTCCTCGGTCAGGGTCCGGTCCGTGAGCCGGTCCGCCGCTACGGCGAGCCGGCGGTCCAGGTCCTCGCGTATCTCCTCGATGATCCGCTCCATGACGGGCAGGGTGACACGGGGGAGGGGGCGGTGGGGAGGGCCCGGAGCGAGCCGGTCCGCTAGCGTGGGCTGAGCACTGTAGGTGCAGTGCTCAGCCCCAGCCGCTCCGCCAGACCCCAGGGAACCGCCCATGCGCCAGAATCCGGAACGCCGCGCCGCGCTGCTCGACGCCGCCATCGAGGTCCTGGCCCGCGAGGGCTCCCGGGGCCTGACCCTGCGCGCCGTGGACAAGGAGGCCGGGGTCCCGACCGGCACCGCCTCCAACTACTTCGCCCACCGCGGCCAGTTGCTGGCACAGATCCTGCGCCGCACCCGCGAGCGGCTCACCCCCGACCCGGCCGAAGTCGCCGGGCCCCTCGACACCGTGGAACTGCTCCGCCGGCTCCTCGGCCGGCTGCGGCGCGAGCCCAGCGTCCAGATAGCCGTCCTGGAGCTGCGCCTGGAGGCCACCCGCAGGCCCGAACTCCGCGAGGAGCTGTCCGCGTTCCTGGCCGCCGAGCTGGAGGCCAACATCGCCGGGCACCTGGACGCGGGCCTGCCCGGGGACCGGCAGGGCGTGGAACTGCTCTACTTCGCGATGCAGGGCCTGATCGTGGACGACCTCACCGTGCCCGCCCTCCTCGACGCCCACCCGGTGGAGCCCCTCCTCGGGGTGATGGTGGAGCGTCTGCTCCCGCGGCGGCCCGCCGACTGACTAACGTGGCCCCGGGGAAGCACCGAGGGGCGCGGGGGAGACCGTGGGCAGTGCGCGGCGGGCGGGCGGCGGGGACACTCCGGCGGGGGACGCCCCGGGCGGCGGGGACGGCGGGCCCGGCATCCAGTGGCTGGCCGGCTGGGACGGCTGGTTCGCCGGGCTGACCTTCGCCCGGGGCATAGGCCCCCACCAGCTCGCGGCCCGGCTCGGGGCCGCGCCCGGGGTGCACCCCGGGCCGATGGGCGGGAGCGCGGCCTGGAGCATGGCCGCCGAGACCCCCGACGGGGACGGGGTGGCCCGGGTCGGCCGCTGGGGCGGCTGGTCCTTCGCCGTGGAACACGGGATACCCGCCGGGGCGGACCGCCTCGCCGAGGTCTCCCGCGCGGGCGCCGAGGCCGTCCACCTCGATCCGCAGCCCGACCATCCGCCCAAGCAGTTCGCCTACGCCCGCGACGGCGAGCTGGTGTGCTGCTTCGGCCTCGGCGAGGAGTGCTGGCGCGGCGGCCACCGCCCGGACTTCCTGCTCCCCGAACTCGTCGCCGCGCGGATCCTCGCACCGGACGGCACCTGTCCCCACCCCGACGACGAACCCTGCGGGCCGCGCGAACGGCTGACCCTCGCCGTCCTGGAGGCGCGCTTCGCGCTCTCCCTGCCCCGCCATCTGGTCGAGGACGCTCCCCTTCCGGCGTTCGTGACGCGCACACGATGACACTCTTGATCAAAAACGGACGGGTTCCGGCCAAGCTGTCACGCCCGACCGCGCATGTTCCAGCGGAAAATGCCAGAACGCCGTTCCGCAGTGTGGAACTTGAGTAAGTTCCCTCCTGTCACGCCGTACGACGACCGTGCGCAGCACGTTCGGCCGGGAGGGGAGCCCGCGTGCCCGGGATCGACGAATGCCTGCTCGAAGCCATGGCCCTGCCGGGTGCCCGGGGGGCCGCGCTGGTCGACTGGAGCAGCGGACTGGCCCTCGGGACCGCCGGGGAGTCACCCGTCGGGGACCACGAGACCACCGCCGCCGAGACGGCCGAACTGGCCCGGGCGGCCGCCGAGTACGAGTCCTTCGCCCAGCCCCTCCCCGCCCCGGCGCAGCCGGGCGGACTCGGGGGCCCGCCGGTCGAGGACCTGATCGTCACCACCCGGACCGGCTACCACGTGCTCCGTTTCGTCGAGACCAGCTTCGACAGCAGCGTCTTCCTCCACCTGTGGCTCGACCGGACCGAGGGCAACCTCGCCCTCGCCCGGCTCAGACTCCGCGCCCTGGCCGAAGGGCTGGTGCTCCGGTGACCACCACCCCCTTCCAGGGACTCGCCGCCGTTTCCCCCCTGCTGACCCGGCTCGCCGCCGAGCGCGCCACCGGGGCCCTGCTGCGCGACCGGGGCACCCTCTTCCTGGAGGACGGCCGGATCGTGCACGCCGAGAGCCCCTCCACCCCCGGGCTGGACGTGCTGCTCACGACCGGCGGGGGACTGGCCCCCGAGCGCTGGAACGAGGCCGTCAGCGAGGCCGGCGCCACCCGGCAGGTCGCCCGGTTCCTCGTCGACAGCGGGGGCCTGGCCGACGGGGAGCTGGAGATCTGCCACATAGCCGCGATATTCGACGCCGCCTTCTTCGCGCTCTCCCCGGGCAGCGGCCCCTCCCGGTTCCGCCGGGGCGCCACCCACTGGATCGGCTCCGTCCGCTCGGTCCCGGCGGCCGCCGTGGAACGCGAGACCCGCCGCCGCCGCGAGCTGCTGGACGCCGTGTGGCCCTACCCGCAGCTCGACACCGCCCCGGTCGTGCCCCGGCCGGCCGCGCCCGGTCAGATCGTCACCGCCCGGCAGCGGGCCCTGCTCGGGCAGGCCGACGGCGTACGGACCCCCGCCGACCTGGCCTGGGTACTGGGCCGGCCCGCCTTCCACACCCTGCTCGACGTACGAAGACTCGCGGCGGCCGGGCTCGTCGAGACACCGCACGACCGGCCGGTCCCGGTGGCGGCCGCGCCCCTGCCCGACTGGATGACCCAGGCCCAATCCCCGGACGTGGCGCTGCTCCGCCGGTTACGCGACGCACTGGAGGCAAGTCTGTGAGGCTCCCGCTGCGACCGGTTCTGCGAGCCGACCGATCCGAGCGGAGGCCGCCCGAAGGGAGGAAGGCCGACATGAACACGATGACGGTGCCCGCGGAGACCGAAGCCGAGATACTCGCCGAGCTCCGACGGCTGCGGGCCCGGGTGCCCCAGCTCAGCGGGGCCCTCGCCGCGAGTGCCGACGGCCTGGTCCTGGCCCAGGACAGCGCCGCCTCGGAGGCCGAGTCCGTCGCGGCCCTGACCGCCGCCGCCCTCGGGGTGGCCCAGCGGCTCAGCGACTGCACCGGCCAGGGCGGCTTCCGCGAGCTCCTCGTACGCGGCGAGCACGGCTACGTCGCCACGTACGCCGCGGGCGAGGCGGCCGTCCTCACCCTGATCGCCGAGCCGCGGGTCAACGTCGGCCGCCTCCACCTGGAGGCCCGCCGCTCCAGCGTCCGGATCACCGAGCTCATAGAGGACGGCCTGGGCCGCCGGTCCGGCCCCGCGGCGCCGCCCGCCGACCGCCCCGACCGCTCCTGACGGAAACGACAGATCAAGCCAAACGCAAACGACTGCAAAGGAAGTCTCATGGTCAACGTGGAAACGGCCCTCAAGGAAGCCACCACCAGCATCGAGGGCGCGATCGGCGCGGCCCTCGTCGACTACGGCAGCGGCATGGCCCTCGGCCACGTCGGCGGGGGCAAGGAGCTGGACCTGACGGTCGCCGCGGCCGGGAACACCGACGTGGTGCGGGCCAAGGTCCGCACCATGGAGATGCTCGGCCTGAAGGACGAGATCGAGGACATCCTGATCACTCTCGGCACCCAGTACCACCTCATCAGGCTGATGAAGGGCAGGAACAGCGAGGGCTTCTTCCTCTACCTCGCCCTCGACCGGGGCAGGGCCAATCTGGCCATGGCCCGGCACCAGCTGAAGAAGATCGAGGAGAGCCTGGAGGTCTGACGTATCTGAGGGCGACCCCGCCGGGGTCGCGACGGCGCGGTGGCGGGCGGTTGAATTCTTTGCCGTCCGCCCCGGCGGACCGAGCGATATGTCCGAGATGGGTCAGCTTTATCATCCTGTTACAGAGTAAGATGCTGTAATTGGCTGATCATCAACCCGGTCGACAAAGATAAAAACGCTGGAGAACCCGCCACCCATGCCCCCGCGCCTGAGCATCGTCGTACCCTCCTACAACGTCGAGCTCTACCTCGACGAGTGCCTGGAATCCCTAGCAGCTCAGACGTTCGACGACTTCGAGGTCGTCATCGTCGATGACGGGTCCACGGACAACAGTGCGGCCCTCGCCAAGGCCTTCGCTGAGCGTGACAAGCGCTTCCGGGTGGTCCTCCAGGAGAACGCCGGCCTCGGAGCCGCGCGGAACGTAGGCTTCCGCCACTCCTCGCCGGACAGCGAGTTCGTGGCCTTCGTCGACAGCGACGACACCATGCCCCCGGACGCCTACCAGAAGCTGATCGACGCCCTCGACGCGAGCGGCTCCGATTTCGCCGCGGGCAACGTCAAGCGCTTCCGCTCGGTCGGCATGCAGCAGTCCTGGGGACACCGCGTCGCGTTCGCGAACACGCGGCTGAAGACCCACATCTCCAAGTTCCCGGCGCTGGTCACCGACCGCACCGCGTGGAACAAGGTCTACCGGCGCGGATTCTGGGAGGAGCACGGCTTCCAGTACCCCGAGGGCATCCTCTACGAGGACGCCCCGGTCAGCGTCCCCGCGCACTACTTCGCCAAGAGCGTCGACGTGATCAGCGACGTCGTCTACCACTGGCGGGTCCGCGAGACCGGCGAGCGCTCCATCACCCAGCGCTCCACCGACCCGGTCTCCGTCATCGACCGCGTGACCTCCGTCCGCCTGGTCCGCGAGGCCCTGCTCGGCAAGACCGGCGAGAAGTACGCCCGCTACCTGCGCGACTACGACTACAACGTGCTGAGCGAAGAGCTCCCGCTCATCTACAAGTACGTCGCCGAGGGCGGGGACGACTTCCGCGCCGCCTTCGTCAAGGAGGTCGGCGGCCTCATCCGCGAGATCGGCACCGGCCCCTGGCCCGACCTCACCGTGGCCGACCGGCTCAAGGCCTTCCTCGCCCGCGAGGGCCGCGTCGAGGAGTTCATCGCCCTCCTCCACCACCAGCGGGACTTCTCCTACAGCGTGCCCGTCAAGGGCCTGGCCCGCCCGCAGGCCGACTACCCCTTCCTCAAGGCCCCCGTCCCGCCCAAGCTGCTGACCCTCGGCCCGCGCGAGCGCCGCGTGGTCAGCCGGCTGGAGCAGGCCGCCTGGAGCGACGGCAAGCTGCTGCTGCGCGGCTACGCCCTGCCCGGCCACATGGGCGCCGAGAGCCGCCTGGGCTCCCGCAAGATGCTGGTCTTCCGCGAGCAGGGCAAGCGCCGCCGCACGGTCGTCCCCACCCGCACCGTGGCCTCCCCGATGGCCACCGTGAACTCCCCGCACCTCGCCCTGCGGCACGCCGACTGGGCCGGCTTCACCGCCGTCGTCGAACCGGCCGTCTTCCAGACGGGCGGCAAGTGGCACGAGGGCATATGGACCACCTCCATCGCCGTCACCGGCCCGGGCGGCCTGCACCGGGCCCGCCTCAAGGGCGGCGACCACGACAGCGGCATGAACCCGCCCGCCCACTGGGTCACCCCCGACGTCCGCATCCTGCCGATCGTCGCGGGCGCCCTCACCGTCCAGGTCGAGGTCGTCCGGGCCCGCGCCCTGGACGTCCGCCCCTCGGGCGACGACGCCTTGGAGCTGACCGGCGAGCTCGCGGCCGGAGCGGGCGAGGGCGTGACGCTGCGCGCCGAACACGCCACCGGCGGCACCCTCGACATCCCGCTCACCCAGGCCGCCCCGGCCGGCGGCCGCATCCCCTTCACCGCCGTCGTCCCCCTCTCCGCACTGGCCGCCGCCGCGTCCACGCCGGAGCCCGGCGAGTGGAGCCCCGAGGCCTGGACCCTGACCGTGGTCCGCGCCGACGGCACCCGGCACCCCCTCGTCCACGACGAACGAGGCGGCTTCACCGGCCTGGCCGTACCGCTCCCCGGCGCGGACACCGACCTCGCCGTCTTCGCCAAGCGCAGCAAGGGCGGCCACCTCGTCCTTTCCGTCCAGCCCTCCCCACCGCTCGTCGACACCGTCGGCGCCGAGGACGGCACGCTGACCCTGCGCGGCACCTACCGCGCCCCCGCGGACAGCGCCGACGAGCCGTACGAGCTGGTCCTGCACGACCACCACGGCGCCGAGTTCAGCTACCCCGTCACCCGCGACGGGGACCGCTTCGAAGCCGTCTTCGAGCCCACGCTCCCCGAGCCCTACGCCGGCCGCACGACCCTGCCGCAGGGCCGCTGGTGGCCCACCCTGCGCCCGGTGAGCCGGGGCGGCACCACCGCCGGACTGCTCGGCGTCGACCGGGGCGCCCCCGTCCAGCTCGTCGCCCCCGCCCTGGAATCCGGCCCCCACGCGGTCACCGTGCTCGGCCGTCGCATGCGCGTCGAGGCCCGCCACCACGACCGGATGGCCCTGGTCAGCGACCCGCTGCTGAGCCCGCACGACCGCTCCCGCTTCGCCCAGCGCGTCGCCCGCGACGTGACCTACCCGGCGCAGCGCCGGCTCCCGGTCAAGGACCTGGTCGTCTACGACACCTTCCGGGGCAACGGGGCCGGCGACGCCCCCCGCGCCATCCACGAGGAGCTCCTGCGCCGGGGCGAGAAGCTGGAGCACGTCTGGCTGGTCCGCGACGGCCGCGCCGAGGTCCCGCCGACCGCCCGCGCCGTCCAGTACGACAGCCTGGAGGCCTGGGACGTCCTGGCCCGCGCCCGCTACTACGTCGTCAACGACAGCGTGCCGTCGACCTTCCGGCGCCGCCCCGGCCAGACGGTCGTCCAGACCTGGCACGGGACGCCGCTCAAGCAGATCGGCTACGACTTCGTCCACGACTACTACACCAGCCCCGAGGTCCTGGAGGGCCTGGCCCACGACAGCGCCCAGTGGACGCTGCTCGCCTCCCCGAGCTCGTACGCCACGCCCATCCTCAAGCGGGCCCTGGGCTACGAGGGCGAGGTCGTCGAGTCCGGCAGCCCGCGCACGGACGCCCTGGTGCGCCCCGACGCGGACCGGATCGCGGAGGTCCGCCGGCGGCTGGGCCTGCCCGACGGCAAGAAGGTCGTCCTCTATCTCCCGACCTGGCGCGAGAACCGCGAGGACTGGAGCGGCGGCTACAAGCTCGACCTGCGGATCGACCTGGACGCGGCCCGCCGCGAACTCGGCGAGGACCACGTCCTGCTCGTCCGCGGCCACCACCTGGTCAAGGAGCAGCTCCGCGACGGCGTGCGCGACGGCTTCGTCGTGGACGTGTCCCGCTGGCCCGACACCACGGACCTGCTGCTCGTCGCCGACGTGCTGATCTCGGACTACTCGTCCGCGCTGTTCGACTTCGCGCTGACCGACCGGCCGATCCTGCTCTTCACGTACGACCTGGAGCACTACCGCGACACCCTGCGCGGCTTCACCTTCGACCTGGAGGAGAAGGCCCCCGGCCCGCTGCTGAGGGAGTCCGAGAGCCTGATCGCGGCCGTCCGCGACGCGGACGCCGTGGGCGCCCGCTTCGCCGCGGCGCGGGAGGCGTTCCGCGCCGAGTTCTGCGACCTGGACGACGGCCACGCCGCCGAGCGGGTCGTCGACCGCATGCTCGGGAAGTAGCCGCATAGCCCGAACGGGTGAACGTACGGACCGGCCCCGCGCCCACCGATGAGATTCGGGCGCGGGGCCGGTCCGTATATGAGGAGGGCCGCCCGGCCCCCTCGTCCCCCTGGAGGCAGCAGCCATGACCAGCAACGGCTTCACCACGTGCCTGTGGTTCGACGGCGAGGCGGAGGCCGCCGCCGACCACTACCTGTCCGTCTTCAAGGACGGCCGGATCCTGCGCACCGCCCGCTACACCGAGGCGGGCCCCGGCCCGGCCGGGACGGTGATGGTCGTCGAGTTCGAGATCAACGGCCAGAGGTTCATCGGTCTCAACGGCGGCCCCCAGTTCCCCTTCACCGAGGCCATCTCGTTCCAGATCCACTGCGCGGACGAGGCCGAGGCGGACTACTACTACGACGCCCTGACCCGCGACGGCGGGCAGGAGTCGGCCTGCGGCTGGGTCAAGGACCGGTTCGGGGTCTCCTGGCAGGTGATCCCGCCCGGTGCCATCGACCTGATCAGCGACCCCGACCCGGGCCGGGCCGCCCGGGCCACGGCCGCGATGATGGGGATGAAGAAGCTCGACGTGGCCGCCATGCGCCGCGCGGCCGACGAAGCGGGAACCGCCTAGGCGAAGCGGGCCAGCAGGGCCGGGAGGGCGGTGCCGATGGGTTCGCGGACCACCTCGGCGGCGAGGGAGTCGTACGGGGTCTCCTCCGCGTTGACGATGATCAGCCGCGCCCCGGCCTCGGCGGCCATCCCGGCGAGCGAGGCCGCCGGCTGCACCTGGAGGGTCGTGCCGACGGCGATGAACACCTGGCACCCCTTGGCCACGGCCACCGCCCCGGCGAGCACCTCGGGATCCAGCCGCTCCCCGAACATCACGGTCGCCGCCTTGAGGATCCCCCCGCAGTCCGCGCACGCCGGATCGGGCTCCCCGGCGGCGACCCGGGCCAGCGCCGCGTCCATGTCCGACCGGGCGTGGCAGCGGGTGCACACCACCTCCCGGGCCGTGCCGTGCAGCTCGAACACCTTGCGGGCCGGCAGCCCGGCGAGCTGGTGCAGCCCGTCCACGTTCTGCGTGATCACCCGGACCGGGGTGCCGCCCCGCTCCAGCTCGGCCACGGCCCGGTGCGCCGCGTTGGGCCGGGCGGCGAGGGCGCCGATCTCCGCGCGCATCATCCAGGAGCGGCGGCGGATCTCCGGATCGGCCATGTAGTACTCGTACGTCACGAGCTTCTCGGCCTCCGGGTCGCGCCGCCACAACCCCTGCGGCCCCCGGTAGTCCGGAATCCCGGAGTCCGTGGACATCCCGGCCCCGCTGAACACTGCGACAAGCTGCTTCCCCATGCGGCGACCCTAGGCGGAACCCGTCCGGACCCGCGAACGAATTCCGCGCCGCCCGCGCCGCCGTGCCGATGGGGCGGGGCCGGTCGGCGCAAGCGGAGGGGCGTTTCTGCGGTGAATCTCCACACCCACCGGAGTGAGAACGGGCCGCGCCCCCGGCTGACCGTGCGGGCCGCCGGTTACATACCGGACATGACGCTCACCCCACACCGCTCCGGCGCCCTGCTGCTCGCCGCCGTGTCCGCCCTGTTCCCCCTGGTCGCGTCGTCGGCACCGGCGGCCGCCCTCGCCGATCCGCAGCCGCGCCACCACGGGCAGCAGCACGCTCCCGTCCACCCGCAGTCCCGCTGGTTCCACCGGCACACCACGGAGGAGATCACCCGCTTCCTGCGGAACTTCTACGGCAGCCACGGCCCTTCGGAACAGGACCGGCTCCAGCGGGTCTCGCAGCTGCTCAAGGACAAACAGGCGCACACCCCGGAGAGCGACGTCCTGCTCTGCCGGCCGGGCACGCCGCAGTCGATCACCGTCGGCCAGGCCACCGCCATGCCGTCCGCCTTCGTCGGCTGGGCCACCGTCACCACCACTTGGCCCTCCGGGGTCACGGACACCTTCACCGCGTACGTCCGTACGGACTCCCGTCCGATTACCCTCGACGATGTGATCTGCGCGGGGTGATTCCGGGGTAGGACACCCCGCATGACACGATTTGAGATCACCGGCGCGAGCGCCGCCGACATGAAGACGCTGTGCGAGTGGGCCGACGAGGAGGGCTGGAACCCGGGCGAGGGCGACCGCTTCGCCTTCGCGGTCGCCGACCCGGGCGGGTTCCTCGTCGGCCGGCTCGACGGGAAGCCGGTCGCCTGCATCTCCGCCGTGCGCTACGGCGGGGGCTTCGGTTTCATCGGCTTCTACATCGCCCGCCCCGAGGTGCGCGGCCAGGGCTACGGCATCCAGCTGTGGCGGGCCGGGATGGAGCGCCTCGACGGGCGGCTGATCGGCCTCGACGGGGTGGTGGACCAGCAGGACAACTACCGCAAGTCCGGGTTCCGTTCCGCCTGGACGAACATGCGCTGGACCGGCGTTCCCCGGCCGGGCGACGACGCGGGCGTGGAGATCGTGGACGCCTCCTCGCTGCCCTTCGCCCGGCTCGCCGCCTACGACCGCAGGTTCTTCCCCGAGCCGCGCGACGCCTTCCTCTCCGCCTGGACCGGACTGCCCGGCCGCACCGCCCTGGCCGCCGTCCGCGACGGGGAGATCGAGGGCCTCGGGGTGGTCCGTCCCGGCAGCTCCGCCGCCCGGATCGGGCCCGTGTACGCGGCCTCGCCGCAGGTGGCGGCCGCTCTGGTGCGCGGGCTCGCCGGGCACGTCCCCGGCGGGGAGGTCGCGGTGGACGTGCCCGACGTGAACCCGGCCGCGGCGGCCGTGGCGGCCGGTCTGGGGCTGAGCCCGGGGTTCGAGACCGCCCGTATGTACACCGGCCCGGCGCCTGAGCTGGACCTGTCCGGGCTGTACGGGGTCAGCAGCCTCGAACTGGGCTGACGGGCGGGATTCGGAAGAGACGGCTCGCGCCGTGGGGCCGGGCGGCGGTCGGCGTCGCCGCCCGGCCCGTCCGCGGGGACCGGGCCCGTCGGGGCCCTCAGATGCCGAAGAGCACGCCGGTGCTGCTGCGCAGGCCGCAGGGGTTGCCGAAGGTGTAGGTGTAGCTGATGCGGCGGCCCTGCCACACCCCGTCGGCCGTGACCGTCATCGGGTTCCACTCGCGGGTGCACGCGGTGTCGGGGCGCGGAGCGGCGAGGGCGTCGAGCGAGGAGGGCCCGGTCGCCTTCAGTTCGGCGCAGGCGGCGGCCGGCGAGGGGTGCGTGCCGCCCGGCCGGGGCGCGCACACGAGGGTCACGGCGCGCAGCACGGTCCCGGCGGCCGCGTTCTGACCGGCCGTCACGCTGACCACGAGCGCGGAGGGGGCGTACAGGCTCTGCGTTCCGGTCGGTGCCGCGTCGGCGGCTCCGGTCCCGGCCAGGGCGGTGAGGGCGGTGAGCGCCATTGCTCCGGAAGCCAGTCCCAGACTCCTGGTGATGGACCGCATTTCGAACACTCCTCGGGGTCGGTGTTTCGGATAGCGGACGCGAGTCTTGCCCATCCGGGGCGGGAACGCCCGTTCGTACCGCAGTTTCTCGTCACTGATCGTGAGCGCATGAGTGCAGTCCGCAGCGGCCCGGGCGGCCGTGACCTGTGGGGGAGGGGATCCGGGAATAGGCCGAACACGCCCCCCGTACGGCACCGGCCCGGGGGCCGGGGTGACGTGCGGGGGGGCGGAACCGGTGGTCGTCCCGGCGGGCGCCGGGGAGTTCAGCGGGTGGCGGTGGGGCGGGGGGCGTAGAGGTCGATGAGGCGGGTGCGGGTCTGCTGGAGCCGTACCGCGAGGACCCGTCCGACCCAGTGGCCGATGGCCGAGCCGAAGGCGGGATCGGCGTCCATGAGCATCCGCACGGCCGGCCCGTCGAACTCGTAGGCCCGTACGGGGGTCATCGCCTCGGCGCTCAGCTGCCAGGTGTACGGCGGGAACAGCCAGGACCAGCCGACGAGCTCGCCGGGGCCGAGGCTCTCGACGGGCGCCGCGCCCCGGTGGCCTCCGGACGGGAGCGGGACCTCCAGGGTCACCGTGCCGGAGCGCACGATCCAGAAGGCCTCCGCGCGGGCGCCCTCGTCGAAGATCCGGGCGCCCTCGGGGAAATTGACCTCATGTGCCTGCGCCATCAGCCGGCCGCGGTGCTCGGCGGACAGTACGGCGGCGATCCGGATGGGGGAAGGTGTGCTCACGACGGCCTCCGTTCAGGACCCCCCGCAACCTTCTGGTCCCCCCAGTGTCGCCGACGGGGGCCGGATCGCGGCACACCGCGGGCCGGAAGCCGCGGGGAGCCGCCGGGAGGACCCGCGTCCCGCCCGGCCGCGGGTGTCCCGGAGCCCGTCCTACTCCTCGGCGGCGGCCTCCATGCAGGCCAGCTCCATCGCGTCGAGCACCGCCTCGTGGCCGCGTCCGCTGAGCTCGGCCACGTTCTCGATCTGCGCCGTCGCCCAGGAGGCCAGGGTCATCACCAGCACGCGCAGCCCGTCCGTGCCGTGCTCGGCGAGGACGGCGTCGGCCACGGTCATGGCGCCCTCGGGCACCCGCTCCGGGGGTTCCAGCCCGGCGAGCCCGCGCAGCATCGCCAGGGTGCGGCGGGAGATCTCCGGAGTGATCCTCGCCAGCCGCATGTCCTCGTCCTCGTCCATCGTCCCCGCCCTCCGACGCCCCTCGGTCCCTCAGGGCACGGTAGAGCGGCGCGGTCCCGCGCGGGGCCGTTTCACCGGTGGACACCCGTGGGAAGGGGCGGTCCCGGCCCACGCGGTTGACGTACGGGGGACCGGGTCGCCCCGGTGCCTTCCCTCCGGTACGACCGGCCGGTAACTTGTCCGCCGCAGCCGCCCGGACGGGGCGGCCGGACCGGGTGGGAGCCAGATGAAGAGCCTCGTACGGGTGCTGCTGAGCGTGCTACTCCTGGCGGGCGGCGGTGTCCTGCCGGCCGCCGTCCCCGCCCTGGCCGCCGTACCGGCCGCGCCACCGGCCGCGCAGTCCGCCGACCCGGCCTCCTGGACGCCCCCGCTCTCCACCCGGGGCCGGTACGTCGTCGACGCCCTGGGCAACCGGTTCCGGCTGCGCTCCGGCAACTGGGACGGCGCCCAGGGCTCCTGGAGCGGCTCCGGGGACGTCGCCGACCCCGCCACCCACCACGCGGGCCAGGACTCCCACGGCATCCCCCTGGGCCTGGACCGGGTCCCCCTGCCCACCCTGCTCGCCGACTTCCGCGCGCTCGGGCTGAACAGCGTCCGGCTGCCGTTCTCCAACGAGATGCTCCACACCACCGCCCCCGTCCCGGACGCGGCCGTCGCCGCCAACCCGGCGCTGCGCGGCCGCACCCCGCTCCAGGTCTACGACGCCGTCGTCGCCGCCCTCACCGGCGCGGGCTTCGCCGTCATCCTCAACAACCACACCGGAACCACCCGCTGGTGCTGCGGCCTCGACGGCAACGAGCGGTGGAACAGCACCCGTTCCACCGCCCAGTGGGCCGACGACTGGGTCTTCCTCGCCCGCCGCTACCGCGACAACCCCCGCGTGGCCGGCGCCGACCTCTACAACGAGGTCCGCCGCGACACCTGGGACGACCCCAACTGGGGCCTGGGCGACGGCCACGACTGGCAGGCGGCCGCCGAGGAGGCCGCCGACCGGATCCTGGCCGAGGCCAACCCGGACCTGCTCATCGTCATCGAGGGCATCAACTGGACGGGCATCCCCGCCGACGGCCTCCCGCACGGCCGCCCCACCCTCACCCCCGTCCGCGCCCTCTCCCACACCCTCGTCGTCTCGAACAAGCTGGTCTACTCGGCCCACTTCTACGGCTACACCGGCCCCCACCACAGCGGCGCGACCGGCCTCGGCGAGACCCATGACCTCCGCTACCAGGACATGAGCCGCAGCCAGCTCGAACAGACCCTCTACGACCAGGCCTTCTTCGTCTCCGCCGAGACCGGTGCGCACTTCACCGCCCCGGTGTGGATCAGTGAGTTCGGCATCGGCGCCGACGAGACCGGTACCGCCCCGCGCGCCTGGTTCCAGAACATGACCGGCTACCTGGCCTCCTCCGACGCCGACTTCGCCTACTGGCCGCTCGTCGGCTGGAGCACCACCGCACAGGGCGCCCCCGGCGGCGACAGCTGGGCGATGCTCCGCTACGACAACACCGGCCGGCGCACCGGGGTCCTGGACCCCGGCGACTGGCGCACCGCCCCCTGGACCGCCCTGGCCACCGCCCTCGGACGCACCGGCCCCGTCCCCGCCACCCCCGCCTGGTACCAGCTCAGCACCGACCACCGGGACCAGAACGCCTCACTGGTCACCCGGGCCTCCGGGGACTGGGACAGCGGCGCCCGCAAGGCCGTCTGCCCCGACGGTGCCCGCCTGGCGGGCCTCAGCCACACCGGCGGGCGCGGGCTGTGCTCCACCTCGGACCTGCGCTCCCCGGGCGGCGGCCAGACCGTGGTCCGCGACGAGTCGTACGTCCCGCCGGGCGGGGACTGGGCCACCGGCTACACCAAACTCCAGTGCCCGGCCGGACGGTTCCTGACCGGGTACGCCCTGCGCGGCGAGCGGGTCTCCTCGGCCCTGTGCGCCCCGGCCCGCGTGCCCCTCGCGGGAGCCGCCCGCACGGTGTGGTTCGACCGGGGCGACGCCCGCCCGGCCGGGAACCCGGGTGCCGACTACGCCCAGGGCCACTACAAGGGCCAGTGCCTGCCCACCGAGTACGCGGCGGGCATCGCCTTCACCGCCCGGGCCGGTTTCCGCCCGTCCCCCGCGTCCCTGCTGTGCCGGGCGCTGCCGACGGGCTGAGCGGGCGGGCCCGGGGAAGCCGGCCCGGGGGAGCCGCGCCGGCCGCGTGGCCCCCGGGCGTCGCCCGCCGTTCGGCATCCGGTGGGTCAAGTCTGGTGACCCGCAAGGCGATTCGCCCTAGGGTGCGCCCGTACGGACAACGGAAAACCGAACTGGGGGGTTCATGCGTAGATCCAGAGGGCTGGCAGCCGCTCTCGCCCTTTCCCTGGCCGGCACCGGAGCGGTCGTGGGACTCGGGCTCGTCCCGCAGGCGGCCGCCATCACCCCGCCCGTGGCCTTCACCGCCGACGCGCTGCCCACCTGGCAGCCCAACGGCATCGTCTGGGCCCTCGCCGAGGCCGGGGGCACCGTCTTCGTCGGCGGGACCTTCTCCGCCGTGCGCCCGCCCGCGGGCGGGGCGGGCGCCGAGCAGCCGGCCGTGAACTTCGCCGCCCTCGACGCGGCGACCGGCGCCCCGACCTCCTGCACCCTGTCCTTCACCGTCGCCGGCGGCACCGCCACCGTCCGCGCGCTCACCCTGTCGCCGGACAAGAAGACGCTGTACGCGGGCGGCTACTTCGGCGCGGTCAACGGCACCCCGGTCTCCAGCATCGCCGCCATCGACGTGGCCGGCTGCACGGTGAAGCCGTCCTTCCGCCCCGCCTTCGCCGCCACCGTCCGGGCCATCGCCGTCACCGGCGACACGGTCTACGCGGGCGGCGACTTCCTCACCGTGAGCGGCCAGCCCCGGCAGCGCTTCGCCGCCGTCGCCGCCGCGGACGGCGCGCTGCGCCCCTTCCGGGCCGACGCGGACGAGCCCGGCCGCGCCGTCGAGGTCACGCCGGACGGCAAGAACGTCCTGCTCGGCGGTGACTTCTTCACCGTCAACGGGACGAACACGCACGCCCTGGCCGTCGTCGACTCCTCCACCGGCGCCCTCACCAAGGGCTACCCCGGCTTCATCGAGACCAACTCCGTGGTCAAGGACATCGCGACCGACGCCACCGGCTTCTACACCGCCAACGAGGGCACCGGCGGCGGGGTCTTCGACGGACGCATCGCCCTGAACCTCTCCGACTTCGGCCAGCGCTGGCGCGACACCTGCCTGGGCGCCACCCAGGCCGTGCTGCCGTACCAGAACGTGCTCTACAGCGCCTCGCACGCGCACGACTGCTCCAGCGTCGGCGAGTACCCCGACGGCCAGCGCCACCACCTGCTGGCGCAGCCCACCACCGGCGTCGGCAAGCTGGGCTGGGCGCCCGACACCAACGACGGCGTCGGCGAGGGCATCGGGCCGCGCGTGATGACCGTCGGCGCCAAGAACGGCACCCCGTACCTGTGGGTCGGCGGTGAGTTCACCACCGTCAACGGGGCGGCGCAGCAGAGCCTGACGCGCTTCTCCTCCACCGGTGACACGGGCGCGCCGACGGTTCCCCTCGCCAGCGCGGCGAGCGTGAGGCCCGGGGAGGTCCAGGTGCGCTGGCGCACCAGCCTCGACCTCGACGACAGCGCGCTCACCTACCGGATCTACCGCAACGGTGCCGCCTCCCCGATCGCCACGGTCACCGCGGACTCGCTGTTCTTCAAGCGCCCGCAGGCCTCCTGGACCGACACCACCGCCCAGCCCGGCCAGTCGTACACCTACCGCGTGACGGCCACCGACGCGGCCGGCAACGTCAGCGCCCCGTCCGCCCCGGCGGCCGTGACCGTGCCGACCTCGGCGGAGGCCTACGCCGGCCAGGTCCGCGCGGACGGCGCCCAGCTGTACTGGCGCTACGACGACACGGTCCTGCCGTACGTCGCGGACTCCTCGGACGGCGGCAACCAGGCGGGCGTGCACCACTACGGCCCGGCCCTGCGGCAGAGCCCCGGGGCGGTGGCCGGCGCGAGCACGGCCATCGGCTTCAACGGCACCGACGCGCACGTGTACGGCGACCGGCGCCAGACGGTGGGCGCCTCCTACAGCATCGAGACCTGGTTCAAGACCGGCACCACCCGGGGCGGGAAGCTGGTGGGCTTCGGCAGCCAGCAGATCAACGGCAGCGGCCAGTACGACAAGCACGTCTACATGACCAACGACGGCCGGCTGGTCTACGGCGTCTACACCGGGGCCACGCGCACCATCACCACCACCGCCGCGTACAACGACGACAAGTGGCACCACGTCGTCGCCACCCAGGGCCCCGGAGGCATGACCCTGTACGTGGACGGGGTCCAGCGGGGCACCCTGGGCGTCACCACGCACGAGAACTACACGGGCTACTGGCGCGTCGGCTTCGACGGGCTCGGCGGCTGGCCGGACCGGCCGGCCAGCGAGCACTGGGCGGGCCTGATGGACGAGACGGCCGTCTACCCGACCGTCCTGAGCGCGGCGCAGGTGCGCAACCACTTCGCCCTGGCCTCCGCCCCGGCCGACTCGGCCGTCCAGGTCACGGCGGCCGAGGACACGTACGCCAACGCGGGCGCCCCGGACGCCAACTACGGCTCCTCCGCCTCCCTGGCCGTCCGCGGGACCTCCCTGTACACCAGCTACCTGCGCTTCGACCTGCCGGCCGCCCCGGCGGGCAAGGTGCTCACGTCGGCCACGCTCAGCGTGAAGACCAGCACGATGGCGGGCGCCGGCACCACGGACACGGTCTCGGTCGTCCCGGTCACGGGAGCGTGGACGGAAGCGGGGACCACCTACGTCAACCGCCCGGGCACGGGCGCCCCGGCGCTCGGCGCGTTCCCCGGGATCCCGGACGGTTCGGCGGTTCACACCGCCGGGCTGAACACGGGCGCCGTCGCGGCCGCGCTGGGCGGCTCGTACGCGCTCGCGCTGACCAGTGCGGGAACGGACGCGCTGTGGCTGTGGTCCTCGGAGGCGGCGGCCGGCGAGGCGACACCGCGCCTCACGCTCACCTTCGGGACGCCGTGAGCTACGCGCGGCCGTGGTGCACGTGCTCCAGCACCTGCCGGAGCAGGGCGGTGACGTGCTCGTCGTGCAGCTCGTAGACCACGCTGCGCCCGTCGCGCCGTCCGGCGACCAGGTCGAGGTGGCGTAGCAGGCGCAGGTGGTTGGAGACGGTGGGCTGGCCGAGGCCGAGTGCCTCGGCCAGTTCCCCGACCGAGCACGGCGCGTCCAGCAGCCGGGCCAGGATCCGGATCCGGGCGGCCGAGGCGAGGCCCTGCATGACCTCCGCCACGGCGGCGGCGTCGGGCTCGGTGAGCGTGTGGTCCATGACCCCACCCTAGACCGGCGCATCAGCGGATCAAGACGTCAGAACGTCCACAGGTCGATATATTTCAATCTCTTGATATATTGATGTCATGAACGTTGTGACGAAGAAGGCCGGAGAGCGCGCGGAGCTGGTCAGCGCCCTGCTCGCCCTCACCGTCTACCTCACCGGGCTGACCCTCCAGCTGACCGGCAACGGCGGACCCGCCGCCCGCGCCCTCTTCATGGCGGCCTACGCCTTCGGCGGGTTCTTCACCCTCCGCGAGGCCGTCGGCGCCCTGCGCAAGGGCCGCTTCCAGGTCGATTTCCTGATGCTCGTCGCCGCCGCCGGAGCCGCCGCGATCGGACGCTGGGAGGAGGGCGCCGTCCTCCTGGTCCTCTTCAGCGTCGGCCACGCCCTGGAGGAGTACGCCCTGGGCCGCGCCCGGCGCTCCATCGAGGCCCTCGGCGCCCTCGCCCCCCGCACCGCCCTCGTCCAGCGGCCCGGCGGCGCCACCGCCGAGGTGCCCGTGGAGGAGCTGGCCGTCGGCGACACCGTCCTGGTGCGCCCGCACACCCGGGTCCCGGCCGACGGCTTCGTCGCCGCGGGTGAGAGCAGCGTCGACCAGTCGCCCATCACCGGCGAGAGCGTCCCCGCCGACAAGACCCCGGTCCCCGACCGCGCGGCCGCCCTCGCCGGCCCCGCCGGCACCGACCCCGGCAGCCGCGTCTACGCCGGCACCGTCAACGGCTCCGGCTCCCTCGAGGTCGTCGTCACCCGCCTCGCCGCCGACAACACCCTCGCCCGGGTGGTCCGCATGGTCCGGGACGCCGAGGAGCGCACCTCGCCCACCCAGCGGTTCACCGACCGCTTCCAGAAGGTCTTCGTCCCCGGAGTCCTCGCCCTCGTCGCCGCCCTGCTCGGCTACGGGGCCCTCACCGGCGAACCCTTCACCGACGGCTTCTACCGGGCCATGGCCGTCCTCGTCGCCGCCAGCCCCTGCGCCCTGGCCATCGCCACCCCCGCCGCCGTCCTCAGCGCCGTCGGCCGGGCGGCGCGCGGCGGAGTGCTGGTCAAGGGCGGGTCGCCGCTGGAGGAGTTCGGCCGCCTGCGCACCCTCGCCTTCGACAAGACCGGCACCCTCACCGAAGGCCGCCCCCGCCTCACCGACGTCGAGACCGCCGACGGGACCGACCGGGAGGAACTCCTGCGCACCGCCCTCGCCGCCCAGCGGCTGAGCGACCACCCCCTGGCACAGGCCGTCGTGCGGGACGCGCCGCCCCTGCTGTCCGGCCCGGCCGCCCGGGCCCCCGAGGCGGTCGGCCTGCGCGCCGTCATCGGCCGCGGGGTCACCGCCGAGCTCGACGGCGAGCCCGTCCACATCGGCAGCCTCTCCTACGCCGACACCCTCGCCGGACCGCCCGTCCCGGCCGCCCTGCGCGACCGTACGGAGGAACTCGCGCGCACCGGCCGCACCACGATGCTCGTCCGCCGGGGCGACCGCTGGCTGGGCACCCTCGGCCTGATGGACGCCCCCCGCCCGGAGGCCGCCGAGACCGTGGCCGCCCTCCGCGCCCTCGGCGTCACCCGTACCGTGATGCTCTCCGGCGACGACCAGCGCGTGGCCGACGCCGTGGGGAGCGCGGTGGGCATGGACGAGGCCCTCGGCGGCCTGATGCCGCAGGACAAGGTCGCCGAGGTGGCCCGGCTGCGCCGCACCGCCCGGACGGCCATGATCGGCGACGGGGTCAACGACGCCCCCGCCATGGCCGGGGCCACGGTGGGCGTGGCGATGGGCGCCGCCGGCTCGGCGGTGGCCCTGGAGACGGCCGACATCGCCCTGATGTCCGACGACCTGCGCCGCCTGCCCTTCATCACCGGCCTCAGCCGCCGGGCGAGCCGGATCATCCGGCAGAACCTCTGGCTGAGCCTGGGCATCGTCGCGGTCCTCGTCCCGGCCACCGCCCTCGGCCTGGGCATCGGCCCGGCCGTCCTGGTCCACGAGGGCTCCACGCTCGTGGTCGTCGCCAACGCCCTGCGCCTGCTGCGGTACCGCGACACGGCCTGAGCGGCGAACGCCCCCGGCCGGGCGCGTCCCACCCCGCACGTGGTGGGGCGCGCCCGCGTGGTGCGGCGCGCCCGCGCTTCTGCCGCCTGAGTACCCCCGGCCGGCGGTCTGAGTATCCGCACCGATCCGCGGGCGCCCCGCCGCTGCTGGAATGGCGGCATGACCTCGACGAACCCCCGCCCGCGCCTGCGCCGGGTGACCTGTGCCGGCTCCGCGCTCGCCGTGGCCCTCGTACCGCTCGTGGTCGGGGTCCTCGTCGCCAAGGGGATGGCCGCCGACCCGCACGCCCCCGTCAACGCCCTGATCACCGGCGGCGGTCAGCGGGCCGGGCTGCCGCGCGCCGAATGGAGCCGGCGCGGTCACGACGCGGTGCGCCGGCTGCGGACGGCCCGCCGGACGGTCCGCGGCCGGTGCGGTGCGCTCAGGAGGCCGGCGGGTCCCGGAGCCCGCTGACCGGGGCCACCGCCGCCGCCGCGCGGTCAGCGGCCGTACTGGCGGACACAGAGGTCGACGATGGACGGCGGAACGGTGCCCTCCGCCGCCTCGCACAGCTCCTCCCCGCGCGGCGGGGCCGGGGCCGCGCGGCGCGGGGGCGCGGCCTTGGGGGGCCGGGCGCGCCGGGGCGGGGCGGGCTTCGCCGGACGTTCGGCGGGGGTGCGGGCCTTGCGGACCGGCGGAGCGGGGTCCGGCTCCGGGTCCGGCGCGGGGGTGGGGATGGGCTCCGGGACCTCGCCCAGGGGCAGGGGCGGGGCCGGCGCGGCCCGTGAGGGCCGCCCGGATTCCGGGGCCCCGGCGGGCGCGGAACCCCGGGCGGGCCCCGGAGCGCCGTGTTCCGGCCCCACGGAGACACAGCCGGCGCTCGTCAGGAGGGCCAGGAGGGAGAGGGGCAGGGCGGCCCGGCGTAACAGCACCCGACCACCATGCCGTAGTCCGGGGCGGCCGGGCCCCGGGGCTCACGCTTCCGGGTGACAGGGGCGGCGCGGGGGAACGGCCGGCCCGCCCCGGCGAACCGATTCTCCACAGGGCCGGACGCAAAGGGCCCGGTCCGGCGCAGAATGGCCCGTGAACGCGATCGGCACGGCACGGCAGTGCGGGCGACGGGGGAGGCGCGACCCCCGGGACCTGGTGCCGCCGTGCTCGCGTTCACCGTCCGCCCGCCCTCACCCCGTACGGAGTGCCGAGCATGACCGAACCAGCCGCGTCCAGCGTTCCCCCACCGAGCGAGCGTCCCCTGCGGGGGTGGGCGGCCGTCGCCGCCGTCTCCCTCGGGATCTTCTGCCTGATCACCTCCGAACTCCTGCCCATCGGGCTCCTCACCCCCGTCGGCGCCGACCTCCACGTCTCCGACGGCACCGCCGGCCTCATGGTGACCGTCCCCGGGCTCGTCGCCGGCCTCTGCGCACCCCTCGTCACCGTCGGCGCCACCCGGCTCGACCGCCGGCACGTGCTGTGCGCGCTGACCGGCCTGATGGCCGCCGCCAACCTCGCGGCCGCGCTGGCCCCGGACTTCACCGTCGTCCTCGCCGCCCGGCTGCTCGTCGGCATCAGCGTCGGCGGGTTCTGGGCCATCGCGGGCGGCCTCGCCGTCCGGCTGGTCCCCGCGCACCGCGTGGGCCGGGCCACGGCCCTGATATTCGGCGGCGTCCCCACCGCCTCGGTGCTCGGCGTCCCCGCCGGGACCCTCCTCGGCGAACTCGGCGGCTGGCGCACGGCCTTCGCGGCCGTCGGCGCCCTCGGCGCCGTCACCCTGGCCGCCCTGCTCCTGCTGCTGCCCGCCCTGCCCCCGGCGGCGCCCGTCACCTTCGCCGAACTCCCCGCCCTGCTGCGGTCCGACGCGGGGGTCCGCACCGGTGTCATCGTGACCTTCCTCGTGGTCACCGGCCAGTTCGCCGCCTACACCTTCGTCCGGCCGATCCTGCGGGACGTCTCCGGCATCGACGCCGGGTTCGTCAGCACCCTGCTCCTCGGCTACGGCCTCGCCGGAGTCGCCGGCAACTTCCTGGCCGGCCCGCGCGACCCGCGCCGTACGCTGCTCACCGTCGCCGCCGTCCTCACCGCGGTGCTGGCGCTGATCGCCGTGCTGCCGGGAGCCGTTGCCGGGACCGGTCTGCTGGTGGTCTGGGGGCTGGTCTACGGCGGCGTCTCCGTGAGCCTCCAGGGCTGGATGCTGCGGGCCGCGCCACGGGCCGCCGAGGCCGCCTCCTCGCTGATGGTGGCCATGTTCAACTTCGCCATCGCTGCCGGGGCGGCCGTCGGCGGGCTTGTGGTGGACCGCGTCTCGGTGCCCGCCGCCCCGCTGACCGGCGCCGCCCTCATGCTGACGGCCGCCCTCACGGTCGCGGTCCACCTCCGGCGGCCCCGGGAGGAGGAACCGGACCCGGGCGGCCCGGAAGCGGGGGACGGAGAGCGGATGGATGGGGCGGATCGGACACCCGGCTTGACCGAAGTGGTCCCGGACGGAAAGAGTCCGCTCAAGAACGACCGCATGAGCCGCACTTCGGAGATGCCCCAGATGCCGATATCCGTCCGCTCCCCGCTCACCCCGCCGGCCCCGGGAGCGGGCCAGGCCCCGGCCACCCGGCCGCGCAGGGCCTGACCGGCGGACCGGGGGCCGGTGGCGCACCGCCGCACCGGCCCCCGGCCGTGCCGGGAGACAACCGTGTCCCCACACCCCGATGAGAGCGGGCCCGAGCCCGACGACCACCTGTTCGTCCGCCCCTACGTCACCGCCCCCGGGAGCCATGACTCGGCCTACCCCGCCTGGCCGACGCTCCCGGAGCCGGACGAGGCGCCGACCGAGGAGCTGCCGCGCGTACCGGCCGGGCCGCCGGCCCGCCCGGCGGCGCCCGCCCGCCCTCCGGCGCCGGCGACCCGCCGCCGTGAGCCCGGGCGGCGGAGCCGGCTCCCGCTGGCCGTCCTCGCGCTGACGGCGCTGGCCGGGACGGGCGCGCTGGTGTTCCTGACGGGTGGGCCCGAACCGCAGGACCCGGCCCCGGTCCGCCCGGACGTGGCCCTGCCGGCACTGCCCGCCGGCAGCCCGGGCGCCCGGGACCCCTCGGTGCGGAGCCAGGCGGCCCCCGCGAAGCCCTCCGCGAGCACGAAGGCCCCCTCGGCCTCCCCCTCGTCCGCGAAGCCCTCGCCGAGTCCCTCGGCCGGCGGACCGGCGAAGCAGCCGCCCGGCACCTCCGGGACCCTGCGCCCGGGCGACAAGGGGCCACAGGTCACGGCCCTCCAGGAGCGGCTCTACGGGCAGGGGTTCACGTACGTGCGGGTGACCGGGGTCTACGACGGGCAGACCAAGCGCGCCGTCTCCCAGCTCCAGCGGGACCGCGACATCAAGGGCGACCCGAACGGCGTCTACGGCCCGGCGACCCGCGCGGCCTTCGGCTGACCCCACCGGGGCCGCCGTGCCCCGCGCCGCCCCGGCCGGTGCCGGTGCCGGGGCCGGGCCCGCCCCCGCGCCCCGGCCGCCCGGCCCTCGCGCCCCGGCCGCCGTGCCCCCGCGCCCGGGTCAGCGGCCGCCGGAGACGCGGAGCACCGCGCCCGTCGTGAACGAGGCGTCGGGCGACAGCAGCCAGGCGATGGCGCCGGCGATCTCGCCGGGCTGCCCGGGCCGCCCCAGCGGGGTCGCGCCGGCCGTGCGGGCGGGGCGGTCCGGGTCGCCCATCGCGGCGTGCATGTCGGTCTCGATCACACCCGGCGCCACCGCGTTGACCCGGATGCCGTCCGGCCCCAGCTCCTTGGACAGCCCGACGGTCAGGGCGTCGACGCCCGCCTTGGTCGCCGCGTAGTGCACGTACTCCCCGGGACTGCCCAGGGTCGCGGCGGCCGAGGAGACGTTGACCATGGCCCCGCCCCCGGCCGCCGCCATGTCCCGGGCGGCACGGCGGCAGCACAGCAGGTACCCGAGCAGGTTCACCTCCACCACCCGCCGCAGGTCCTCGGTGCGGGCATCGACGAGGCGCCCCAGCGGCCCGGTCACCCCGGCGTTGTTCACCAGCCCGGTGACCGGCCCCAGTTCGGCCGCGGCCACGTCGAAGAGCCGCTCCACCTCGTCCTCCCGCGAGGTGTCCCCCCGCACCGTCAGGCACCGCGCGCCCGCCGCCCGCACCCGTTCCGCCACGGCCTCGGCGGACTTCTCGTCGCGCGCGTAGCCGAGCACCACGTCGTGGCCCTCGGCGGCGAG
This sequence comes from Streptomyces sp. NPDC000075, assembly GCF_040301925.1. Classification (NCBI taxonomy): domain Bacteria; kingdom Bacillati; phylum Actinomycetota; class Actinomycetes; order Kitasatosporales; family Streptomycetaceae; genus Streptomyces; species Streptomyces sp. NPDC000075. The sequence continues at coordinate 13,903 of NZ_JBEPFL010000053.1, read as the reverse complement.
CCGGAGACAGGTCGCCGCACCGATCCCGCGGCTGCCTCCGGTGACGAGGGTGACGGGGCGGCGTTCCATGGGTCCTCCAAGGCGTCCTGCGGCACGGCCCGTTGCCGCGCGCGGCGCAGGCTAACACCCCGATTTCCGCTGGACCAGCGGAAATAGCCGCCCCGACAGTGGTCCGGTCACAGCCGGCCGAACCGAGGAGAGCCGCCATGTCCACCCTCCGCGTCACCGTCGAGGAACTCACCGTCCACCCGCATCCGAACGCCGACGCACTGGAACTGGCCCAGGTGGGCCTCTACCGGGCCGTCGTCGCCAAGGGTGCTTACCGGACCGGCGAGTTCGCCCTCTACATACCTGAGCAGGCCGTCCTGCCCGCCGCCCTCATCGAGGAGTTCGGACTGACCGGCCGCCTCGCCGGCAGCTCCCACGACCGGGTCAAGGCCGTCCGGCTGCGCGGGGAGCTCTCGCAGGGCCTGGTGTGCCGGCCCCGCGCGCTCGACGGGGTCGACCTGGAGACGGCGGCCAAGGAGGGCACCGACTTCGCGGAGGCCCTGGGCGTCGTCAAATGGTCCCCACCCGTCCCGACCACCATGAACGGCGACGTCGAGGCGGCCCCCGGCCTGCTGCCCTGGGTGGACGTCGAGAACCTCCAGCGCTACCCGCTGGTCTTCGAGCCGGGGGAGCCCGTCGTCCTGACGGAGAAGCTCCACGGCACGGCCTGCCTGGTGACCTACCTCGCCGAGGAGGGCCGGCTCCTCGTCTCCTCCAAGGGCTTCGGCGCGCGCGGCCTGGCGCTCAAGGAGGACGAGCGCAACCTCTACTGGCGGGCCGTCCGCGGCCACGGCGTGGAGCGGGCCGCCGCCCGGCTGGCGGCCCGGCTCGGCGCGAGCCGCGTCGGCGTCTTCGGCGAGGTGTACGGGGCCGGGGTGCAGGACCTGCCGTACGGGGTCCGGGCCGGGGCCGCCGACACCCCGCCCGGTTTCGCCGTCTTCGACGTGTCCGCCGAGATCGACGGGCAGGTGCGCTGGCTGGACCCGGCCATGGTGCTGGAGGACGGCGAACTCCCCCTGGTACCCCGGCTCCACGAGGGCCCGTACGCCCTGGAGACCGTGCTGGAGCTGGCCAGCGGCGCGGAGACCGTCTCCGGACGGGGCCTGCACCTGCGTGAGGGCGTCGTCATCCGGCCGGCCGTCGAGCGGTACAGCCCGGTCGTCGGCGGCCGCGCCATCGCCAAGGCGGTCAGCCCGGCGTACCTGACGCGCAAGGGCGGCACCGAGTACGAGTGAGCGGGCCGCGGGTTCCGGCGCCGCCCGTGTTGCGCCGGGGCCCGCCGCGCCGTTCGTGGTGGGATGGGGAAGGGGTGGTTCCGCCGGTTCACCGAGAGGGCACACCCATGTCGCAGGACTTCCAGGACGGCCAGCCCACCATGCGGGCGATGGCGTACGAGACGTACGGCGGGCCGGAAGTACTGGCCGAGACCAGGCTCCCGGTCCCCAAGGTCGCACCCGGCGAGGTACTCGTCCGGGTGCGGTGCGCGGCGGTCAACCCGGTCGACTGGAAGATCATGGCGGGCGGGCTCGACGGCCTGATGGACGTCGTGTATCCCGTGGTCCCGGGCTGGGACGTGGCCGGGACCGTCGAGCGGGTCGGCCTCGACGTCCCCGAGTTCACCGAAGGGGAGGAGGTCATCGCGTACGCCCGCAAGGACTACGTGCACGGCGGCACCTTCGCCGAGTTCGTCTCCGTCCCCGTACGGGCCCTCGCGCGCAAGCCCGCCTCGCTGGACTGGCGGCAGGCCGCCGGGCTGCCGCTGGCCGGGCTCACCGCCTACCAGCTGCTGACCCGCCTCGGAACCGGCGAGGGCGACACCGTCCTCGTCCACGGCGCGGCCGGCGGGGTCGGTTCGCTCGGCGTGCAGATCGCCCGCTTCCTCGGCGCCCGCGTCATCGGCACCGCCTCGCCCCGCAACCACGACCGGCTGCGCGCCCTGGGCTGCGAACCCGTCGCCTACGGGGACGGCCTCACCGAGCGGGTCCGCGCCCTGGCCCCCGACGGCGTGAGCGTCGTCGCGGACTTCGTCGGCGGGGTCCTGGACGTCACCACCGCCGTGCTCGCCGAGGGCGGCCGGCACGCATCCATCGCCGACCACACGGTCCTCGGGGCGGGTGGCCAGTGGATGTGGGTCCGCCCCGTCGGAGAGGACCTCGCGGAACTGGCCCGGCTCGCGGACGAGGGCCGGCTCACGGTCACCGTCGCGGAGGCCTTCCCGCTCTCCGGCCTGGCCGACGCCTTCGCCCTCAGCCAGGCCGGGCACACCGCAGGGAAGATCGTCATCGAACTCTAGGGTCCGTCCGGACGGCCGGACGGCCGGACGTTCCGGCGCTCACGGCCGCCACTTCCGCTCACGGCCGCCACGGCGCGACGAGGACCACGCCAGCAGCGGCAGCACGGCGAAGAGCTCGCCCACCGCCCCCGTCCACAGGGCCGCCCGCGCGCCGAACCACTCGCCCAGCACGCCGCCGACGAGCGCGCCCACCGGCATCGTCCCCCACACCACGAACCGGACCGTCGCCGTGACCCGCCCCAGCAGCTCGGGCGGGCACAGGCGCTGGCGGAGCGAGACCGCGCCGATCTTGAACGGCATGAACGCCGCCCAGCCGAGGGCCTGGAGCACCACGGCCACCGCGAACCGCCAGTCGTCCTGGAACGCGGGCACGGCCGCCAGCCACGCCACCCCGCTGAGCAGCACCGACCCGCACATGGCCCGGCCGGCGCCGAAACGGGCCGCCAGGCGGGCGGTGAGCAGCCCGCCGAGCAGTCCGCCGACCGCCTCCGCGGTGAACACCAGCCCGCACCACAGCGGCGAAAGGCCCAGGTCGCCCGCGAGCAGCACCATCAGCACGGCCGCGCCGACCGTGCCGCAGAAGTTCGACAGCGCCGAGGCGAGGGTGACCGCGCGCAGGCGCGGATGCCGGAAGACGAAGCGCAGACCCGCGCCGATCTCGGCCCGCAGCCCCTCCCGCCCGCCGGCCTCCGGCCCCGGAACGGGCGCGGTGCCCGCGGGCCGGACCCCGGTGAGCAGCAGCGCCGAGGCCAGCTGTCCGAGGGCGTCGACGGCGAGCGCCGCCGGGGCCGCCACCACGGCCAGCAGTACGCCTCCCAGCCCGGGTCCGGCGGCCTGGACGAGGCTGCGGGTGCTCTCCAGCCGTACGTTGGCCTCCACCAGCCGCTCGCCGTCGACCAGCCGGGGCAGCACGCTCTGCGCGGCCACGTCCGAGAAGACCGCGCACAGCGAGAGCCCGAAGGCGACCGCGTACAGCTGCGGCAGCGTCAGGGCGCCCAGCGCCGCCGCGAGCGGGACGGTCGCGAGCAGCACCGCCCGGCCCACACCGCCCGCGATCAGCACGCGGCGGTGCCGCGAGCGGTCCACCCACGCCCCGGCGGGCAGTCCGACGAGGAGGAAGGCGAGGTACTCACAGGCCATCAGCAGACCGGCCTGCAACGGCGTGGCGTCCAGGGTCCCGACGGCGACGAGCGGGAGGGCCAGCAGCGTCACGGCGGTCCCGGCCTGGCCGACCGTGTCGGCGGCCCACAGGTGCCGGAAGCCGGCGGAGGCCGGGCCGGCCGGGGTCCGCGGGTCCACCGGGGTCTCCGGGGTGTCCGGGGTGTCCGGGGTCTGCGGGGTCTCCGGAGCCGAAAGGGGGTGAGAGAGCGTCATGGACCGTGAGATCACCACCCGTCGGCGGGAGTGACAATTGATTCGGTCTCGGCTTAAAGATCGAGGCCGGGCCATGGGGAGGGGTGGCGGTATGGGTGCCGTGCGTTTCGGCGTGGACGACCTGGCGAACGTCCGGTTCGCGGTCTCACCGCTGTGGGAGACCGTCGCCGGACTGCGGGCCGTGGCCGACCCCGGGCGGCACGCCCTGCACCTGCCCTGGATCAAGAGCGCGCTCGGCGCGCCCGGGGGCCCACCGCCCGCCCCCGGCTTCGGCATCGGCCTGGACCTGGACGCCGTGCCGCCCCCGCGCTGCCCGCTGGCCGGGATCGAGGAGGAGCTGGCCGCCGTGGGGCCGGGAGCCGGTGCGGCGGTCCTGCCCTGGTGGCGTACGGCGGTACGGCCGCACTGGCCGCGCGTGCGCGCGCTGCTGGAGGCCGACATCGCGTACCGGACCCGGCAGCTGGCCGAGGACGGCATCGGCGAGGTGCTCGCCGGGCTCCACCGCACCCTCGCCTGGACCGGGAACCGGCTCGTCTCGGCCGGGCTCCCGCCGGGCGAACTCGACCTGCGCGGGGGCGGGGTGACCCTGGTGCCGAGCGCCTTCACCGGGCGGTGCCGGCTGGTCGCGGGCCGGGGCCCGGTACCGCCGTGCGTGATCTATCCGGCGCGGGCGGTGGGGACGCTGTGGGAGTGCGCGGGCGGCCCGGGCGACGGCCTGGCCCGCCTCCTGGGGCGCAGCCGCGCGGGCCTGCTCGCCGCCGTGACCGCCCCGGCCACCACGACCCAGCTGGCCGCCCGCACCGGGCTGAGTGCCGCCGCGGTCTCGCAGCACCTGGCGGTGCTCCGGGACGCGGGCCTGGTCACGGGGCACCGTTACGGCCGCGAGGTCCACTACGTCGCGGTGGACCTCGGACGCGCCCTGCTGGGCGACACGAGCCCGTAGGGGTGCCCGGCGGACCGGGAACGGCCCCCGGGAGGGGGCTCAGGTGAGGTCCGGGACCTCCCCGCCCTCCGCGCGGGTCACCTCCACCCCCCGCAGGCCCGCCGCCCAGGGTCCCGTGAGGGCCGCCAGGGCGGCGGCACCGGGCGGGGTGGGGCCCAGGCCGACCGCGTAGCGGGCCAGGACCGGGGAGCGCTCGAAGGGGCGGGGCCAGGCGTGGACCTCCGTGAGCCCGGCCCCCTCCAGCGCGGTGAGCAGGGCGCGCAGCCGGCCCCGGGCCCGGCCCAGGTGCTCCTCCAGCCCCCGCGCCGTGTCACCCCGTACGGTCACCACCGCCCAGGCGGCGTGCCGGCGGTGCGGCGCGGATGCGGCCGGGAGCCCGCCCGGCCCCTCCGGCTCCGCCTCCAGCCGCTCCCAGGTCTCGTACAGCTCCCGGACCAGCAGGTCCCGCAGGCCCGGCCCCACCTGGGCGGTGCAGCTGCGGACCGGCGCCGAAGGGGTCAGGACGGTGACCGGGTCCGTGCCCGGACCGGGGGCGGCGGCCGGGTCCAGGGGCACCGGCTCCAGGGACACCGGCTCCAGGGACACCGGCTCGCTCCAGTCCCAGGCGGCCCAGGTGCCGAAGAACTCCCGCCGCAGCGCGGCGGGCGAGCGGTCGGCGGCCTCCCGGACCGTCCGCGCCGCCAGCACGGACCAGGCCAGCCCCGGCAGCCCCCCGAAGGGCGCCGAGTCCAGGCCGCGGGCCCGCGCCCACGCCTTGACCTCCCGCGTCAGCCCGGCGAAGGCGCGGTGCTCCGCGCCCACCGACTCCCGTACGGCCGCCGCGTCGGAGAGCGCGCTCAGCGCCACCGCCGCCGCCTCGCCGAGCTCCGCCCGCCGGTCCACGGCCCGCGCCGGGTCCAGGGCCCCGGACCCGACCACCACCAGGTCCACGTCCAGTCCCGACGCGCGCAGCCGCAGCCCCGGCACCCGTGCCCCCGTCACCTCCCGCAACCGCTCCGCCTCCGGCAGCGCGGCCGCGACCCGCTCCCGCACCGGCCCGGCGTCGGCCGCCCCCGGCAGCACCGCCACCAGGTCCAGGTCGGCCCCCGGCAGGGCGCAGCCCATCGCCCGGGACCCGGCAGGCCGCACCACCGCCCCGGGCAGCGCCGCCGCGAGCCGCGCGGTGATCCCCTCGGCGGCCCCCGCCGGTTCGGCCGCGCCGCTCTCCGCCCGTGGCCGGCCGGCCACGGGGTCCTCCTCCGGCCCGGCCCACCGCCATGTGCCGGTGCCCAGGTCCACCACCGCCCGTACCCGCATCGGGCCGTCCCCGCGCCGGGACAGGACCGCCAGCTCCCCGACCCGTGCCGTACGCCCGCCGGGCCCGAGTATCCGCGCGCACTCGCGTTCCGCACGCCGCGGGTCGGTGCTGCGGCCCAGCGTCAGGTGCGGGGTCCAGCCGTCGGAGCGGCCCCGGCAGCCCGGGAAGCGCTCCGCGAGGGCGCGCCGCAGCCGCCGCCAGGGCGCGTCCCCGTCGTCGCCCGCCGCCGGGTCCAGCCAGAGCACGGCGTCCTCGCGCCGGCCGAAGGAGTGCACCCCCTCCAGGGAGGCGGTGAACGGACGGATGCCCGCCGCCGCTTCGGCCAGCAGCGGCAGCGCCCGCCCGAAGGAGGACTCCGGTACGAAGCCGAACAGCAGGTTGACGTGCGCGGGCCAGCGCTCCGCCGCGGGGTCGTACGCCCGGCGCAGCTCCGCGACCGCCGGATCGTACGGCGGCAGCCAGGCCACCGCCGTCCGCGCGGTCGCCGGTACGCCGAGCAGGGCGCCGGCCGCGTCCGGCGCCCCGTACTCCACGGTGGCCTCCACCCCGAAGTGGTCGGAGGCGAACAGCCCGTCCGGCGCGGGGGAGTCGCCCCGCAGGGCGGCCGCCCGCACCCGTGCGCCGGCGCCGGAGGAGAGCAGGATCCGGTCGATGCGGCCGGGCCGCCCCGTCAGCGATCCGACCGCGGCCAGCGGATTGGCCCCCGGGTCGAAGGTGGGCGTGTCGTCGTCCGGCCCGTACACCTCGCTCCAGGCGTCCCGCAGGCCCAGCACGGCGGCCGGCCCCGCGGAGCCGGAGCGGCCGTCGTTGAAGTCGCCGAGCAGCACGAGCCCGGCGTCGAGCCCGCCCAGTCCCTCGGCCAGCCGCGCCAGTTCGGCCTCCCGCCGGCCCGCGCCGTTCTCGGAGTGGTCGCTGCTCAGGTGCGTCGCGGCGACGACCAGGGGACCGCCGGCGGTGTCCACGGCGACGGCCGCGACCGCCTTGTGCGGGCCGAGCGCGTGCACCCCGGCCTCCCGCACCGGCAGCCGGCTCAGCACCAGCAGCCCGGTGTCCGCCACGTCCGAGCCGTCCGGATCGGTGCCCAGGGTGTACCCCCGCCGCACCCAGGGCTGCGCCAGCAGCAGGGCCAGCAGGGCCGGTTCGGCCTCCTGGAGGGCGATCACGTCGGCGTCGGCGGCCGCCAGCTCCGCCAGGAGCATCGGCCGCCGCCGGGCGGTGGCGATGCGCGGGGCGTCGTACCGGTCCCACAGCGTGTTCCAGGTCAGCAGCCGCACCCGGGCCGGCGGACGCGCGCCCGGGTCCGCCCGGACCGGCCGCCAGGCGGCCTGCGCCGGGTCCCAGGCGTGCGGGGTCCGGGCGGTGAGGAAGGGCTCGGGCAGCAGCCGCCGGCCGCGCACCCGCCCGGCCTGCGTCGAGTCGATCCGGTCCAGCCCCGTGGCCCGGTCCCACACCAGCTCCCCGTCGGCCTCGACGAACAGCACACGGTGCCACGGGATGTCCCCGCCGGGCACGAACGAGGGCAGCGGCACCCGCTTGGGAGCGGCCCCGCGCTGGAGCAGGCCCAGGGTGAACCGCGCCGGATCGAAGCGGGGGTCCCAGCGGACCTGGTGGTAGAGCTGTTCACTGGTGCGCATCAGAGGTCCTCCGCCTCGTCGGCCGCCCCCAGGGAGCCGGCCACGTCCTCCACCGTCCCGGCGGCCCCCACGTACCAGGTCCGGTGCGCCTGGCCCGGGTGGGGCGGGGAGTACCGCCGCAGCTGCGCCGCCAGTACGGCCTCCGGCACCGGATGCGGGCGCACCGCGTTGCGCCGGGTCAGCTCCGCCTCCCCGACCAGCACCGCCACCCGGGTGACCAGCGCGTCCCGGCGCCGTGCGACCGCCCCGGCCAGGGCGCGCTGCCGCTCCGTCAGGGAGGTGGCGTCCCACACGACGGTGCCGCCGGCGGCCAGGGCGCGGTCGAGCCGCTCCAGGCCCTCGCGCAGCACCTCCGGGTTGGCCCGCTGGTCGGAGCGCGCGCCCCGGGCCTCGCGCAGGTCGTCCAGACAGACGTACGCGTCCACACCGGGCAGGGCGCGCGCGAAGGCGCTTTTCCCGCTGCCCGAGGGCCCGCACAGCTGGACCAGCCGCGGGTACGCCGCCGGGTCGCGCCACCGCCAGGTCGCGGCCACGGCCTCCTGCGCGGTGGAGAGCGCACCCCGGCCGAAGGCCTCGCGGGCCTCGGCCCAGCAGCGGTCCGCGGCGACGGGGTCCAGTTCGCCGAGGGCCTCCCGCAGCCCGGCCCGCAGGGGGCCCAGCGGGTCCGGGCCGAGCAGTCCGGCCTCCTCGGCGCACAGCCCGGACCACTCGGCGCACTCGGCCTCCTCGGCCGTCGCACCCGGCAGCGCCGACGCCAGCGCGTGCAGCACCCCCAGGTCGGCGGCGGACGCCAGCCGCACCAGCCCGGCCCGCCGCTCCTCGTCCGGGTGCGGCGCGCGCAGCGCCGGGTACAGCCCCACCAGGTCCGCCACGCGCCGCGCCGTCCGCATCCCGAGCGGTCCGGCCGCGAGCCGCGCCGCGAGGGCGGCGCGGGGTTCGCGGTGCAGGGCGGCGGCCAGAACACCGGCGAGCCGGGTCTCCCCGGTGCGGCCCGCGCCGTCGAGCCGCGCGGTGACGGCGGCGACGGCCCGCTCGTCCTCCGGGAGGGCCGGCGCCCCGGTGCCGAGGGCGGACAGCAGCCCGGCGACGTCGGGTTCGGACCCGGAGCGGACGGCCCACAGGGGGGCGGCGGGGCCGAGGCCGTTGACCACCACGGGCGCGTACATCCAGTGCGTGTCCGTCCGGACGTGCCCGCCGCGCACCCACTTGGCCACGTACCGCCCGAAGTCCGCGCGGTCGAAGCCGGCGGTCGTACGGACGACGTACCCCTCCTGACGGGCGGTGTCCACGCGCAGCCCGCGCAGCGCGCGCTCGTCGTAGATCCCGCGCCAGAGCACGCGGGGCACCGGGACGCCGAGGGCGTGCAGGAACCGTACGGTGCGGTCCCAGTCCAGGCAGTGGTCGCCGTCCCACACCGAGAACCCGTAGAACCAGGCGTCGAGCTCCTCGTAGCCGAGGGAGTGGCGGGCGTACACGTTCTCCCCGCACACCCGCACGCCCGCCGGGATCCGCGCCCCGATCCGGCCCTGGAGGGCCTTGACCCAGGCGCGGGAGGGGTGGTGGCCGGAGTCCAGCGAGCGGGCGTGCAGCCCGTCCGCGTACAGGGTGGTGTTCTCCCCGTCGAGCTTCTCGGTGACCACCACCTCCCGGCCGGCCAGCGCCGCGGTCCCGCGGGCGCGCACGTCGTCCGCCGTGGCTCCGGGGGACCACGGCAGGTGCGCGGTACGGGGGTAGTGCGTACGCATGACGGACTCCAGCTCGGGGACGGGGTGTCCGGTCACTGTAGGTATCCGGAGCCGGGGCATCCACCCAATTCCCGTGCGGGCGGGGGCGGCCGTCAGCCGACGAGGCCGAGCTCGTGGAACTCCAGTCCGTCCGCGCCGAGTCCGGTGTTCTCCGCGTGCTCGGCCATCCGCGCGGCGTACTCGGGGTGTTCGGCGAGCGAGGTGTAACTGTCGAAGTCCAGGTCCAGGATCTCGGCCAGGTCCGCGAGGTACACGTCGAGCCCGGGGTACATCACGGCCACGTACGGCACGTCGTCGAGGTCGGTCACCAGCACCGGGTACTCGCCCGTGGAGTCCGGCGACCCCAGGTAGAGCAGGCGGCGCGAGTCGCAGCCGCCGACCAGCGGCAGGCACACGGCGGGCAGCAGCTCCTCGAAGTCGCCGAACACCGGGGCCATGGCGTCGCCGGAGCCGTACATCCACTGCGCCGTGGCCCCCAGCCCCCGGTCGCCGAGGACGGGCGCGGCCGGGTCCTCGTACCAGCCGACGCCGGCGAGCCAGGAGCCGTCGAAGGCCAGCCAGCGGCGCAGGCTGGGCGGCAGCGGCCGGCCGCCGGGCAGGGTGAGCCGGTCGAGCACCTCGGGCGGGAGCGGCACCGGCTCGTCCAGGTCAGGGGCCTCGCAGGTCGGCCAGCCCTGCTCCCGGACCCGTTCGATGACCCGGTCGATCAGCGCGACGCCGTGCATGTCCTCGTTCATGCGGTGCACTGTGCCACGGACCACCGACAACACCCCCCTAGTAGCGGCAGAGGGCGACGATCGCGGGGTCCACCCGGCCCTTGGCGGCCTCGCACAGTGCGGACATGTCGTACGAACGCCGGGGCGCGGGCCGGGATCCGTCGTGCACGGGCCCCCGGGCGCGCGGCTTCGCGGCCGGGGTGCGGTGGGCCGTCCGGGCGGGGGAGACGCGGCGTGGAGGGCGGTCGTCGGAGCGGGGCGGCGGGGCGGCGGGCCGGGCCCGCGACCCGGTCTCCGTCTCCGGGGCCCCCTGGGGGGCCGCCTCCTCGGCGGGCGGCGCCTCCGGCGCCTCCGGGGCGGGCCCCAGCGGCAGGGCCGGCGTCGACGGCGGCCGGGCCGTCCACGCCGTGCGGGCCGCGGCGGGCTCGGGCCGGGGAGCCTCCACGGGCGCCGGCGGCCGTACGGTCACGCACCCGGCGGCCAGCATGAGGACGGGAACCCAGAGCGGGAGGGAGAGGCGCGACGGCATCCGCCCACCCTGCCGTACCGGAGCACCGCCCGGCGCCCCCGCTCACACGGACGGGTGAGTGCGGGGTCGCATACGTGGTCGGACCAGCGACTTTCACACCGCCAGCCCGCACGACGGACCGTATCAAGATCGACATAATCGGGCAATAAGGAGGCCCGGAAGGTATACGGGTGGTAAAGCGGGGGGCGGTCCCGACCACCCGCGACCTGCCGTAACCCGACGGTGGCGCCCGCTGTTGCACAGGCGGCGGACCCGCCCACGGTGAACGGAGTGCCCATGCCCCAGCTGACCGACGACCCCGGACGGACGGGCACCTGGATGACCCCGGCGGAGTACGGGGCCTCGCGCGCCGCCCTCTGGACCGGGGCGGTCGTCCTCGTCACCGACACCGACGGGCGGGTCCTCGTCCAGAGCGTCGACTACCGCCCCGACCGGCTGCTGCCCGGCGGCGCCGTGGACGCGGGGGAGTCCCCCGCGGCGGCCGCCGCCCGCGAGGTGCGCGAGGAGCTGGGGATCGAGGGCCGCTACCCGCGCGGGCTCGCCGTGGACTGGATCCCCGTCGGTACCGCCGGCTTCCCGCCGGAGACGCGCTTCCCGGGCGAGATCCTGCACGTGTACGACGGCGGTACCTGGGGCCCCGACCGGATCGATGCCATCCGGCTGCCCGCCCAGGAGATCATCGGCATCGACTTCGTCGAGCCCGCCGACCTGGCCGCCCTGATGGAGCCGGGCGACGCCCGCCGCGCCCTGGCCGCCCTGCGGGCCCGGATCAACGGCTCCGGGCCCGCCCTGCTGGAGGACGGCCGTCCCACCACCCCCACCGCCCTCGACCGGCTCGGGGTCCTGCGCACCCGCCGCGTCCCGCAGCACGGCACCTGGCACCCCGGCCCCGTCCCGGCGCACCTGCCCGTACGCGGCCACTCCGGCTGGCTCTTCGCCCCCGACGGCCGGGTGCTGCTGCTCGTCGCCCGCGCCACCGGCGCCGCGCACCTGCCGGCCCCGAAGGCTGAGCCCGCCGTGGCCGCGCTTCCGCTCGGCTACCGGTACGCCGACCGGGGCGCCCTGGCCCGTACGGCGGCCCGCCTCACCGGGCTCGCCCCGGCCGGGGACCCGGCGTACGCCCGGCTGCTGGCCACCCCGGAGCAGGTGCGGGAGCTCAGCGACTGGGGGCCGGCGGGCCCGCAGGAGATCGCGGCGGTCCACGCGGCCCGCACCCAGCTCGGCCTCCCCGTACCGCCCCGCACCCCGCCCACCGAACTCCCGGAACAGGGCCTGCGCTGGTGACCGGCCCCCGAAGCGGCTCCCGACGCCGGCCCTGAAGCGGCCCGCGAGGCGGTCCGTAACGCGGCTCCCGGGGGTGACGGACCGGGCGGGAGGCCCGGGATCTCATGAGATCGGCGCCCGCGGCCCCACATCAGGAGCCGGCATGGCATGCGAACGGCATCGCGTCGTCAGCCCGCACGGCGCCGCCGGGACCGGACCCCGCCCCCTGCGCGGCCGGGCCGGTCGTGTGGAATGGAGGGCATGGGGACCAGTGAGACACAGACGGGCGGGACGCCGGGAGGCGCCCCGCTGACGCCGGCCGCGCGGCCGGCACCGGGTGAGCACCCGGAGCCCGCCGGGCGGCCGAAGGGCGTCCCCGCCCCGGACCGCTGGCGCTACGCCCGCCACCTCGACCGGCTCGCCGCCGCCGGGGCGGCCGGCGTGAAGGGGGAGGCCGGGGCGGTGGCCGCCGTCCTGCGCGACCCCGACCCGGTGATGGCGCAGAGCGCCGTGGTCACCCACCTCGACCGCCGCGCCGTGCGGCTGGCGCCCGGCGCCGCGTTCCGCGACTGGGCCCGCGCGCTGCACTCCGTACTGGAGGGCCACGCCTTCCCGGCCCTCCGGCTGCGCGAGTGGACCCTCCTCAAGGCCATAGCCGGCGGCGGGAGTTGGTCCGCCGCCGAACTCAAGGCCGCCTCCGACTGGTGCCAGCGCACCGCCGTCCTGTCGGCCGCCCCCGACGAGGCGCTGGCCCTGCTGGCCGCCTCCGCCCGGACCCGCCGCGTACGCACCACCGCGGCCCGGCGGCTGCACCGGCGCGCCACCGTCTGAACGGAACGATCAATACACCGGATTGCTCGCCATACAGCTGTTCGGGGGTTTAAGGTCTCCTTTACCCGGCCGGGTGTCAGTGTTGGACCGATGCCGTTCCGCTGGAGGATGACTCTCCGTGTCGCACGTTTCCCAGGCTCCCGTCACCACCCCGGACACCGAGCCCGCACCGCCCGCACCGCGCTCGTTCGACGAGGTCAAGGGCTGGTTCTCGGCGTATGACCAGGTGCTCTTCGACTGGTTCCTGACCCGCCAGAACGACACCGGAGAGGCCAAGGGCGACCTCCTCGAACTGGGCGCGTTCATGGGCAAGAGCGCGATCTTCCTGGCGAAGTACCTGCGGGAGGGCGAGGAGTTCACGGTCGTCGACCTCTTCGACTCGCCCGCGCCCGACGGCGACAACCTCGAAGAGGTGCGGGACTCCTACCCCACCCTGACCCGGCGCGGATTCGAGACCAACTACCTCGCGTTCCACGAGGAGTTGCCGACCGTCATACAGGCCCCGACCTCCGTCGTGCCCGACCGGGTCCGCCACGGCAGCTGCCGCTTCGTCCACATCGACGCCTCCCACCTGCACGAGCACGTGGTCACCGACATCGCCTCCTCGAAGGCGGTCGCCGCCCCCGGGGCCGTCGTCGTCTTCGACGACTACCGCTCCGAACACTGTCCCGGCGTCGCGGCGGCGGTCTGGGAGGCGGTGGCCGTGGGCGGACTGCGGGTGATCGCCGTGTCCGCCTCGAAGCTCTACGCGACCTGGGACGACCCCGAGCCCCACCAGAAGGCGCTGCTCGGCTGGCTGGACGGCCGCGCCGGCCTGTGGCACGGGGTGGACACGGTCTGCGGCCGCCCCCTGGTCCGCATCGGCGACCACGGCGTGGCCGCCCCGTCCGCGCCCGAGCCGCTGCACGCCCCGGCCGAGCCGGCCGTGGTGGTGACGCCCCCCGTGGCGAAGCCCGCTCCCCGGCCGGCGCCGGGGGCCGCCTGGCGCGCGGTGGCCAAGGACGTGCTCCCGCCGGTGCTCACCCGGGCGATCGTCACCGCCCGGCGCCGCCGGGGCTGAGCCTGCGGGGTGTCCGGCAGGTCAGGGCCGGACACCCCGGGCCGTACCGGCCCGGCACCGCCCCGCGGGGGCGGCCGGCCCCGCCCGCGGGGCGCGGGCGGGGGGCGGGGGGGGGGGGGCCCAGCGGGGCCCGGCCCCGGGCGCGGGGGCGGAGGAGTTCGCCCACCTGG
>NZ_JBEPFL010000052.1:0-43843 GCF_040301925.1 Streptomyces sp. NPDC000075 | reverse complement strand
GGCGTGGCGACGCAGTCGCCACGCCGCTCCGGCGTTTCTCCGCAGGGACCAACGGCGAAGTTTGGTCTAGACCTTGACAGGTCCAGACCATTTCGGTTCAGTGGCGGTAACCCGTCGCCCCCCCCACCACCGCGACGACTCCCCCCACTCAAGGAGCAGTTACGTGATACGTGCGCTTCGCCGCCGGGCCCTCTCCCTCGCCACCGCCGCCGCCGCGACCCTCGGGCTCGCCGTCGCCCTGCCCGCCTCCCCCGCCGCCGCGGCCCCCGCCTGCGCCGGGGCCTGGAGCTCCTCGGCCGTCTACACCAACGGCATGAGCGCCTCGTACGGCGGCCACAACTGGCAGGCCAAGTGGTGGACCCAGGGCGAGACCCCCGGCACCACCGGTCAGTGGGGCGTCTGGTCGGACCAGGGCGCCTGCGGCGGCGGGGGCGGCCAGGACCCCGACCCGGGCACCGGCGACCCGTCCGGATTCGTGGTCAGCGAGGCCCAGTTCAACCGGATGTTCCCGAACCGGAACCCCTTCTACACCTACAACGGCCTGGTGGCGGCGCTCTCCGCGTACCCCGGATTCGCCCACACCGGGGACGACACGGTCAAGCGGCGCGAGGCGGCGGCCTTCCTCGCGAACGTCTCGCACGAGACGGGCGGGCTGGTCTACATCGTGGAGCAGAACACCGCCAACTACCCGCACTACTGCGACGCCTCCCAGCCCTACGGCTGTCCGGCCGGCCAGGCCGCGTACTACGGCCGCGGCCCGATCCAGCTGTCGTGGAACTTCAACTACAAGGCGGCCGGCGACGCCCTGGGCATCAACCTGCTCGCCAACCCCTACCTGGTGGAGCAGGATCCGGCCGTCGCCATGAAGACGGCGCTGTGGTACTGGAACACCCAGAACGGCCCCGGCACGATGACCGCGCACGCGGCCATGGTCAACGGGGCGGGCTTCGGCGAGACGATCCGCTCCATCAACGGGGCCCTGGAGTGCAACGGCGGCAACCCGGCGCAGGTGCAGAGCCGGGTCAACGCCTACCAGGCCTTCACCCAGATCCTCGGGGTCACCCCGGGCGACCGGCTGAGCTGCTGACCGGCCCGGCCGCCTCAGTGGCCCCGTAGCGCCGTGGCCAGCTGGGCCCGGGAGCGGACGTCCAGCTTCTGGTAGATCCGGGTGAGCCGCGCCTCGACGGTCTTGACGCTGAGGAACAGCTTCGCCGCCGCCTCCTGGTTGCTGGCACCCCCGCCGACCAGCATCGCGAGGCGGGCCTCGGCGTCGGTCAGCGCCGCCACCCCCGGGTGCGGGGCTCCGGCGGCGGGGGCGTCCTCGCGGGCGAGGCCCAGCCAGGGCTTCGCACCGGCCCGCTCGAACACCTCGGCGGCCTCCCGCAGGGCGGCCCGGGCCGGCGCCCGGCGGCGGCGCCGGCGCTCCACCCGGGCCAGCGCCAGCAGCGTACGGCCCCGCTCCAGCGGCAGGCCGAGGGCGTCGAAGCGCCGGACGGTGTCCTGGAGCAGGGCGACGGCCGGTTCCGCTTCGCCGCCCGCCGACAGCGCGAGCCCCCGGGCCCGGTCCAGGGCGGCGAGGACCGGGGTGCGCCCCAGCGAGCGGGCGACGGGGGTGACGGAGTCGAGGAGGGCGACGGCGGCCGCGGGGTCGTCGGCGGCGACGAGGGCCTCGGCGAGCTCCCCGTGCCAGCGCAGGATGGAGGGGTCGACCACCTGCTGGGCCGCCTCCAGTTCGGCCACCCGGCTCAGGGTGGCCACCGCCTTCGCGGCCTCCCCGGTGGCCAGTTCGACGGTGCCGAGGGCGTACAGCCCGCGGGACAGGAAGACCTGGTCGTGCTCCTCCTCGGAGGCCCTGATGCCGCGTCGGGCGTAGGCGGCGGCCCGGGCGAAGTCGCCGGCGGCGGCCTCGGCGGTCGCGGCGACGTACCAGGCGGGGCCCGGGGAGAGGCCCGCCTCGATGGTCAGCTCCAGGGCGCGGCGGGCGTGCGCGGCGCCCGGGACGCAGCGGCCGCGCCGCAGTTCGACCTCGGTGAGGCTGCGCAGCACCTCGAAGACGTCCTCGGCGGAGCCGGTGCGCTGGACGGCGGGCAGCAGGACCAGGAGCTGACGGCGGGCGTCGGCGAGGCGGTCGTCGAAGAGGGCGTGGCGGACGGCGAGGTACTGGGGCGCGTTGCGCATGCCGAGGGGGACCTCGGGGGCGGGCAGGGCGAGGGCCCGGGCCAGGATCTCCTCGGCGTCGGGGTCGGCGAGGATGCGGCCCATGCGGGCCCGCACGGTCAGGGCCATGGCCTCGGCGACCTGGTCTCCCCCGGCCTTGGCGAGGGCTCCGGCCTCGGCGGCGGCGTCGCGGGAGCGGACGGGGTCGCCGTCGCTGAGGTTGTGCTTCCAGGCGATGCGCAGCTGTACGGCGGCCAGCAGGGAGGGGTCGTCGGCGGCGTCGGCCTCGGCGCAGGCGAAGGCGAAGGTCTCGTCGAGCGCGGCGAGGGCCTGCCCGGCGGCGTCGATCACGGCGAGCCGGGCCCGTACCCGCTGGGCGGGCGAGGCGTCGCGGGCGAGGACGGCGCGGGTGGCCCGGCGGGCGAGGTCGGCGCGGCCGGCCCAGCCGGCGTCCTCGGCGGCGCCGACGAGCCGGGCGAGTTCCTCTCCGGGCAGGGCGGCGGGGGTGCGTTCGGCGGCGAGCAGCCCGAGTTCGGCGGCCAGGGCGCGCTGGCCCCGGCGGCGGCAGGCGTCGGCGGCCCGGGTGATCGCGTCGGCGAGTTCCGCGTCGGGGGTGTCCACGGCCAGCGCGCGGTGGCGTACGGCCTGGACGGGGTCGTCGACGGCGGCGGCGAGCGCGGCGTGGCCGGCGGAGCGCTCGGGCCAGCCGGCGTCGGCGGCCAGGACGGTGGGCAGGGCGCCGGCGGTGAAGGCGACGGCGCCGTCCTCGCCGACGGTGACCAGCGCGGCCCGTTCGGCCTCGGCGAGTTCCGCTTCGGCGTCGGGGCGGCCGGCGCGGCGCAGCAGGGCGGTGGTGGGCCGGGCGGCGAGGGCCGCGAGGAGGAGGGTGGGGCGGGTCCGGGCCGGGGCTTCGGCGAGGAGGCGGCGGGCGACGTCGCGGGCCTGGCCGGAGACGGGGAGGGGGTCGGCGTGGTGGGCGTGGCCGCCCTGGACGCCGGCGGCTTCGGCGAGGGAGTGGCCGAGTGCGAGGGCGAGGCGGGGGTTGCCGCCGCTGGCCTGGTGGATGCGGCCGGCGAGGCGGGCGGGGAGGCCGTGGCGGAGCAGGAGTTCGGCGACCTCGTCGGCACCGAGCGCGGGGACGCGGACGGCGGGGGTGCCGGGGCCGCAGAGGGCTTCGGCGGCGGGGGCGCCGCCGTGGGCGCGTTCGGCGACGAGGACGCGGACGCGGGGCGGGGTCAGGCGCAGGGCGAAGCGGAGCAGGTCGCCGCTCTCGGCGTCGAGCCACTGGGCGTTGTCGAGGAGGAGCAGGACGGGGCCGGTGGCGGCCAGGGTGCGCAGGACCTCGACGAGGGCCAGGCGCAGGGCGACGTGGTCGCGTCCGGCACGGGGGGCGTCGGCCTCGCGGCGCAGCAGGGCGACGGCGGCGCGCTGGGGTCCGGCGAGGCGGTCGAGGGCGCAGGGCGGGACGGAGGCGAGGAGGGCGGCGGCGGAGGCCTCGGGTATGTGCCGGTCGGCGGCTTCGGGGGCGAGCCGCAGGACGGTCTCGCGGCGGGCTTCGGCGGCGGCCGCGACGGCGTGGGCGACCTCCGTCTTCCCGGCTCCGGCGGGGCCGGTGAGGATGGCGCGGGCGTGTGTGGCCAGCGCACGGCCGACGGCCTCGATGAGTACGCCGTGTCCGACGTTGGTGTCAGGGTTCGCCGTCGCCGCCACGCACAGCCACCCGCCTTTCGCTCCCCGGTCCGCGCTTCCTGTGAGACGCGACAATACGAGGTCGGCCCCCCGGCGGACCCGGATTGTGACGCAGAATTCAGTCGGGCGACAGGAATGTCCCGCGGACCTGCCGGTACGGGAGGTATCGGCAGGTCCGCGGGCTGGGTTGGTCCGTACTATCGCTCCGTCAGGCCGGAGGTGGGGGACTCCGGCGGGAGCGCGGACCCGGGAGTGGACCGAGGTGGCCCGGCGGGGATCAGAAGCCGAGGCTCCAGGAGTCGATCTTGCCGGTGTCGCCGCCCGCGTTGTCGTTCACGCGCAGCTTCCAGGTGCCGTTCGCGACCTCCGAGGAGGCGTCGACGGTGTAGGTCTGGTTGATGTTCGCGGTGCTGCCGCCGGCCCGGTTGTGCAGGGTGTAGACGGTGCCGTCGGGGGCCACGAGGTCCACCTTCAGGTCGCCGATGTAGGTGTGGGCGATGTTCACGCCGACCTTGAGGGCGGCCGGGGCGTTGCCGGTGACGCCGGTGACGGTGATCGGGCTCTCCACCGTGCTGTTGTCGGCGATGGCGTAGTCCGCGGTGTTCTCGAAGAACGGCGTGGCGGGCGTGGAGGTCACGGCGTTGACGGTCGCGGCCGCGTCGGCGAGGCCGGCGCCGCAGCCGCCGGTGCAGGTACCGGCCAGCGGGCGGGCGTTGGCCTTGATGGCCGCCTCGACCTGGGCCGGGGTGAGGGAGGGCTTGGCGGCCACGAGGAGCGCGGCGAGGCCCGCGATGTGCGGGGCGGCCATGCTGGTGCCCTGGTACGGCTTGTAGATCTCCGCGCCGGGGGTGGTGGTGCCGTTGTTCAGCGTGGAGAGGATGCCGTTCTCGGGCGTGGTGACGGTGCCGGGCGTGTCGGTGGCGCGGCGGGTCTCGCCGCCGGGGGCGGAGACGTCCACCTTGGCGCCGAAGTTGGAGTAGAAGGAGCGGTCGCCGGTGCGGTTGGTGGCGGCCACGGTGATGACGTTGTTGCAGCTGGCCGGGGTGAAGGAGCTCGCGTCGGCGTTGCTGTTGCCGGCGGCCACGACGACGGTGGTGCCGCGGGCGACGGCCGCGTTGATGGCGTTCTGGTAGCTGGAGCTGCAGGTGCCCGAGCCGCCGAGGCTCATGTTGATGACCTTGGCCGGGGTGGGGTTCGCCGGGACGCCCGCGACGGTGCCGCCGGAGGCCCAGGTGATGGCGTCGACGATGTCCGAGGTGGCGCCGCCGCACTTGCCGAGCACGCGGACGGGCTGGATCTTCGCGTTGTACGCGATGCCCGCGACGCCCTTGCCGTTGTTGGTGGCGGCGGCGATGGTGCCCGCCACGTGGGTGCCGTGCCAGGAGGAGTCGCTGGCCTTGGAGCCGGTGCCGCACTCGCCGGCGGCGCTCCAGTCGCCCTGGTCGGCCGGGTTGTTGTCGCGGCCGTTGCCGTCGCGGGCGGCGGTGGAGTCGGAGATGAAGTCGTAGCCGGCGACGATGTTGGGGGCGACGTCGGAGTGGGCCACGTAGCCGGTGTCGATCACGGCGACGGTGACGCCGGAGCCGGTGGTCTTGTCCCAGGCGGCGGGCACGTTCATGCCGGCGGTGGGCTCGAAGAGGTCCCACTGCTTGGCGTACTCGGTGTCGTCCGGGGTGGCCATCGCGTAGGCCCGGGAGTCCGGCTCGACGTAGGCGACGTCCGGGTCCGCGCGGAACTGCTCGATCAGCTTGGCGGCGTCGGCCGGGGCGGTCGCACCGCCCAGGTTGACGAGCGCGGCACCGGTGCCCAGGCGGCGGTCGAACTTCGCCTTCTTGCCGGCCTTCTCGCCCTTGGCGGTGGCGTCGGCGGCGGCCGCGGTGTTGGATCCGGCCTCCGGGGCGGAGGACTTGTAGCCGACGATCAGGTGCTCGACCGGGGCGGCGGCGGGGGCGGCCGGGGCCGCCGCGTTCGGGAGGGTGTGGGCGGCCGGGTCGCTCGCGGGGGTCACGGCCACCGCGGCGGTGGCGGAGCCTGCGAGGAGGGTGACGGACATGGCCACGACGGATATGAGCCGTCGTCGGGGTGCGTGCACGGTGTTCCCCTTTACGGGCCGTTTCCGGGCAGGCCGGAGCGGCCGGTGTGTGCGGTGTGGGAGGTGGAACCGGCGCCGCGGGACCGGGAGGGCTGGTCATACCGCCCCGGCCGCCGCCGCGCTCCTGTCGCCCGGCCGCAACGGCGAGGCTGGGCGACAGCGTGTACCGGCGCTCCCGCCACCGCGTCCGGCTTCACACCATGTGGGGTTGGCGCGGGGGCAGTTCGGGGGGCGGGAGATCGCCGGTGGGCAGACAGTAGGCAAAGCGCGGGTGAACCCGATACGGGGAAAACCCTTGTCCGGACCCTGGTGAACCCTGTGGGACCCCTGTGAAACACCTGTGCAACGCGCACGCAACACACCCGTCGTCGCCGACGCCCCCGGCCCCGGGTTACTCGGGGTTGCCGCGCGGGTGGAGGGCCCGGAAGTAGGTCCAGCTGGTCTCGTTCGGCTCGGTCCACTTCTCCGGGGCGCGGGCGAACTCCGGATGGCGTCCGGCGATGTAGGCGCGGGTGCGCTCGGGGACCTCGGCGTAGGAGCCGAGCTTGGCCCCCCGGCAGTGGAAGGTGAGGCCGCCGGGGCGTTGTCCCTGCTCCATCCAGGGGAGCCAGGGGGACATGCGCGTCCAGGACATGGTCGCGGGCACGCTCGGCGCGCCGCCCGCGAGGGCGGCGGCGGGGGTGAAGAACTGGAAGAGCTCCAGGGCCCGGTAGGTGTCGTCGGCGGAGTGGAGGGGGTAGTCGGCGACGGGCAGCGGGGAGGGGTAGGCGAGGGGGATCTCCAGGCTGAAGCAGACCTGGTCGCCGAGTTCGGTGCGGGGGACGGGGAAGGGCCGCAGGCGCAGGTTGGCCGGATCGTTCCAGACGTGGACCACGGGCTTCCCCTGCCAGGTCTCCAGGATCTCCCGAGTGGCGGGGTCGAGGTAGAAGGCCGCCTCGCGCGTCAGGAGCCGGTAGCCGCCCTCCTCCTCGTCGGCGAGGAGCCGGGAGACGTTGACCCCTTCGAAGCCGAAGAGGCGCCGGTAGGGCTCGCCGGGGGCCCAGGAGTGGACGTCGCCGCTCCACCCGTAGACGACCTCTTCTCCGTCGAGGGAGGCACGGGTGCGGGCGAAGTCGCGCAGGAGGTCGTCCGGAGTCATACGGAGAACTCTGTCCGGTCCCCGCCGCGCCGGGCAAGCGACCCGCGCGCCAACTCCCGTCCGGCGCGCGACCTCTACGAAGGCGCGGGGCGCCCTTCGTACGGTCGCCCGGTTGACGGTCGTACGCGTCACCGGCGACCGTGACCGCCATGGGGAACCCCGAGGAACGCCGGCTTCCGCTGCTGCTCGCCTGCCTGGTCCTGTGCCTCGGGCTGGCCGCGGCCGTCCTGGGCGCCGCACGGGCCGCCGGATCGGGGCCCGCCGCCGCGGCGGGACCGTACGTGGACCTGCGCCGGGTGCCGCCCGGGCCGGCCGGGCCGGCGCCCGGGCCGGGGGCCTCCACGGGCACGGTGACGGTGGAGTGCGGGCGCGACGAGGAGGGCCACTGGAACGAGGACAACCTGGTGGTCTCGCCCGGGGTGCGGGCGGGCGCCCACCACACGCACGCGTACGTGGGGAACCTGTCCACGGACGCCCTGTCGACGGACGCCTCGCTGGCGGGGGCAGCCACCAGCTGTACGGGCGGCGACCGTTCCACGTACTACTGGCCGGTCCTGCGCCGCACGGACCAGCCCGGGAGCGGCCCGCACGAGGGGGCGGCCGGGCACGGCAACGCGGGCGAGATCCTGCGGGAGGCCTCGGTGCGGGTGGAGTTCCGGGGCAGTCCGGTGAGCGCGGTGGTGGCGATGCCCCGGTTCCTGCGGGCGATCACCGGCGACGCCGTCGCGTACACGGCGGGCGGGGGCGCCGGGGTCCGGGCCCGCTGGGGGTGTTCGGGCCTGCCGGACCGGTCGACCACCGGCTACCCGCGCTGTCCGGCCGGTGAGCTGGTCACCCGTACGCTGGTCTTCCCCAGCTGCTGGAACGGCCTGGACACCACCGCCCCGGACCACCGCTCCCACCTGCTGTTCCCCTCCCCCGGCGGGGTCTGCCCGCAGGGCACCTTCCCGGTGCCCGAGCTGCGGGTGTCGCTGGCGTACGCGGTGGCGCCGGGGGTGCCGCTGGCGCTGGACTCCTTCCCCGAGCAGCGGCACAGCCCGCTCACCGACCACGCGATGTTCGTGAACGTGATGACCGAAGAACAAATGGCCGGGATCGTCGGCTGCCTCAACGAGGGCCGCACCTGCCGGACCTGAGTGACGCAGGTCACGTGAACCGCCGCCGCGCCGGGGGCGTGTTCCGACCGCACCTGGTGGAAGACGTGAGGCGGACGGAGAGCGTGAATGGCCGGACCACTGTGGCCCCGCGCGCGGCGGGGCTCGACCGACGAGGCACTGATCAGGGCGGTCTACGAGGAACACGGCAACGCCCTGCTCGCGTACGCCACCCGGCTGACCGGTGACCGGGCCGCCGCCGAGGACGTCGTCCAGGAGACCCTGATCCGGGCCTGGCGGCACGCCGAGGTGCTGGTCAACGGGAAGGGCTCGGTGCGCGGCTGGCTGCTCACGGTGGCCCGCAACATCATCACGGACCGGTACCGGGCCAGGGCGGCCCGGCCGCCGGAGGTCTCCGGATCGCAGGCCGTTCCCCCGGTGGAGGGCGACCACGCGGACTCCGTGGTGGACACGGTGACGGTCCTCGGCGCCCTGGACCGGCTCTCCCCGGAACACCGGGACGTGCTCACGGAGTTGTACTACCGCCAGCACAGCGTCGCGGAGGCCGCGGACCGCCTGGGCATTCCGGCGGGCACGGTCAAGTCGCGCTCGCACTACGCGCTCAAGGCCCTGCGCGCGGTGTTCACGGACGGCGGCGCCGACGGGTTCGGCGTGGACAGACGATCAGGCCGGCCGCCCCAGCAGCCCGGCGGACTGCGGGAGGTGGTGGCGTGAACGCGCCGAGGCACGAGGAGGAGCTGCTCGGACCGTACGTGCTCGGCGTCCTGGACCAGGAGGACGTACGGCGCGTCGAGGAGCATGTCGGCGACTGCCTGGGATGCCGGGAGGAGGTGGCCGCGTTGCGCGAGATGGAGGCCGTCCTGGGCGAGGTGCCCGAGGAGGCGTTCCTCGACGGGCCGCCGCAGGGCGGCGACCTGCTGCTCCAGCGGACCCTGCGGCAGGTGCGCGGCGAACGGGCCGCGCGCAACCGCTGGCGGGGCGCGGTGGCGGGCCTGGCGGCGGCCGCCTCGCTGGCGGCCGTGTTCTGGGCCGGGGCCCGCCTCGGCGGGGACGCCGGGACCGGCGCCGCGCTGCCCCCGCCGCCGTCGCCGAGCGCGTCGGCCGCGCCCTCGCCGCCGGCCGGCACCAGGGTGGCCTCGGCGACGGATCCGGGAACCGGAGCGCGGATGACCGTGCAGGTGACCCCGGCGGCGAAGTGGGTGCGGGTGCGGGCGGCGGTGACCGGGGTGCCGGCCGGGGAGCGGTGCCGTCTGGTGGTGGTCTCCCGGGACGGTACGCGGTCCACGGCGGGCGGCTGGGTCGTCGGCACGGCGGAGCACGGCGAGGGCAGGGGCGCGGCCCTGGACGGCTCGGCGGCCGTGGACCCGGCGGACGTCAAGGCGGTGCTGGTGGAGAACGAGTCGGGGCGGACGTTCGTGTCCGTGCCGGTGTGAGGTGCGGGGCCCCGCCACGGCGGGGCCCCGCACGGGCCGTCAGGGGTTGTGGAAGCGGACTTCGGGGGCGTCGGCCCGGGGGCCGTCCAGCACCGGCCGGGGCTGCCCCTTGAGGTGCCGGTCGAAGAAGGCGGAGACGTAGGTCCGGGTCAGCTCCAGGGCGCGGGCGCCGGGCAGCGGCGCGTCCGGGTGGGGGACGCCGAGCTGGTCGCGCAGGGCCGGGTAGTCGGTGGGGCCGAAGTGGTCGGTGCCGTCGAGGGTGATCCAGCGCTTCCAGCCGTCGAAGTCGGCCCACATCGTGGACCAGTTGGTGTTCTGGCCGCTGCCGGGCACGCTCGCGGCCGAGCCGAGCAGCATGAAGGGGCGGCCGCCGATCCCGGCGGCCGGATAGGGCTCGGGCAGGCCCCCGTCCATGTTCAGGCCCGCCCTGATCCGCGGGTCGGCCGCCATGGCGGTCAGGGCGGCCGACCCGCCGATGGAGTGGCCGCCCATGGCGATGCGGCCGGGGTCGATGAGCCCGGCGTGGCGCCAGGCGGGACGGCTGCCGGTGAGGCGGTCCAGCAGGAAGGAGACGTCCTGGGCGCGGACCTCCGCGACGGCCTCGTGTCCGCCCGGCCCCCGGGTCTGGTCGCAGGCCAGGCAGGTGAGGATCCGGCCGCCGGGGAATGCGGTGGCGGCGCTCTCGTAGGCGTGGTCGACGGCGGCCACGACGTAGCCGCGGGAGGCCAGGTCCTCGGCGAGCGAGGTGAGGGTGGCGCGCGGGACGGTGAAGCCGGGCGAGAGGACGATCAGCGGGTAGCGGCCCTCGGCGGGGCGGGCGCCGGCGCGCGCGTGGGCGCGGGTGGCGGCGAAGGCGGCGGGGTCGACGATCCGGTCGAGTCCCTTGTCGGCGAGGATCAGCCGGGCCTCCTCGGTGCTCATGTAGGGCGCCGGGGCCCGGCCGGTGCCGCGCCGCGCCGGATAGCGCAGGGTGACCATCAGTTCGCGGGGGCCGGTGTGGGCCCAGGGGTCGGTGCGGCCGCGGTCCACGAGGTGGAGGTCCTCCGAGCCGACGGCGAAGCGCCCGGTGGGGGCCGGCAGTACGGGCCCGGCGGTCCGGGTGTCCGCGGCGGCCACGGGCGCGGCGGAGGCGGCGGAGGCCGCGAGGAGCGGGGCCGGGAGCAGGAGGGCGAGTAACGCCGCGGCGGCCGCGGTACGACGTGTGGTGTTCATGCCGGAGACGCTATGCGGCCGGAGTCCGGGGCTCGTCGGACCGGAGGCTGACGTCCGCCTCCGTCTGCGGTCGGAGCCGCCCTCCCCGGGAAGTCGTACGGGCCGCTCCGGCCCGGCCGCCGGGGCGGCACACAGGGGCCCGGGGAGATGTCCGGTTCCCGGGCCCCTGTGTGCCGCCCGGTCGCGCCCGCCGGCGGCGTTTCCCTCCGCCGGTCAGGGGTGCAGGCGTACCGGCAGGTCGAACAGGTCGTTCTGGGTGAGGACCGGCTTGTTGCGCAGTTCCGCTCGCGGTACGGCGAGGGACAGCCCGGGGAAGCGGGCGTAGAGGGCCGGGAGGGCGACCAGGGCTTCCAGGCGCGACAGGGCGGCACCGGGGCAGACGTGGGGGCCGTGGCCGAAGGAGATGTGCCGGTTCGGGGTGCGGGTGACGTCGAAGGAGCCGGCCGTCCCGCCGTGCTGGGCCTCGTCCCGGCCGAGGGCGCCGAAGGAGACGATCAGGCCCTCGCCCTCGGGCAGGATCCGGTCCCCCACCTCGATGTCCTCGGTGGCGAAGCGGATCAGGACGTGCGAGGTGGGGGTGGCCCAGCGCAGGGTCTCCTCGATCACGTTCTCCCAGGGGACCTCGCCGGAGAGGACGAGGGCGCGCTGCTCGGGGTGGGTCTCCAGGGCGACGACGGCGTTGACGATGAGGCTGATGGTGGTCTCGTGGCCGGCGGCGACCATCAGCTGGAGGGTGTTGGTGATCTCCTCGGTGCTGAGGCGGTCGCCGTCCTCGGAGGCGGCGATGAGGGCGCTGGTGAGGTCGTCGCCCGGGGTGGCGCGCTTGGCCTCGACGATGCGGGAGAAGAGCGCGCCGAGGTCCGCCATCATCTGCGGGACCTCCTCCGGCGGGGTCTGGGTGGAGAAGAACTTCTCGAAGAGGGTCTTCAGCCGGGGGTGTTCGGCGGCGTCCACGCCCATCAGCTCGCTGATGACGTTCATCGGCAGCGGGTAGGCGAAGGCCGCCTTCAGGTCGACCGTCTCGCCGGCGGGCAGGCCCGCCAGCTTGTCGAGGGACTCCTCGGTGAGGGCCTCGATGCCGGCGCGCAGCTTCTCGACGCGGCGGGCGGTGAGGGCCTGGGCGACGAGGGTGCGCAGGCGGCGGTGCTCCTCGCCGTCGACGGTCAGCATGGAGCGGCCGGGGTTGGCGAGGCCGATCAGCGGCCAGTCCGCGGGGATCTCGCCGCGCCGCCAGGCGCCCCACACGTCGATGTCCTTGACGACCCGGGGGTCGGTGAGCAGGGCGCGCGCCTCGGCGTGGCGGGTGACGGCGTACACGCCGACGCCGCCGGGGAGGACGACGCGGACCAGCGGGCCGGCGGCGCGCAGGGCCGCGCTCTCGGCGTCGAGGTCGGTGACGAAGGGGTCGAGGGTGATCGGGGCGGCGCCGGTGTGGTCGATCGGGCAGCTCATCGGTGGGCTCCAAGCGCGGGGGTCGGGGTGTAGGTCACGGGGAGCGCGGTCAGGCCGCGCAGCCAGGGCGAGGGGCGCCGGGTCAGGGCGGTGGCCGGTCCGTCGAGGTCCACGTCGGGGAGGCGGTCGAGGAGGACCTCGATGCCGGTGCGGGCGATGACCTCGGCGACCTCCTGGGCCGGGAAGGGGCAGCGGTGTTCGCCGTGGCCGAAGGAGAAGAAGGCGTTGTTCCCGCCGGTGAGGGCGCCCGCGTCGGCGCGTACGTGGGGGTCGCCGTTGGCGGCGGCGAGGCCCAGCAGGACCAGGTCGCCGCGGGCGATGGCGCGGCCGGCCAGTTTGGTGTCGCGGGTGGTCCAGCGGCCGGCGACGTTCTGGGTCGGGGTGTCCTCCCAGAGCACTTCGTTCATGGCCTCGCCGACGCTGTGGCGGCCGCCGGCGAGGGAGGCGGCGAAGCGGTCGTCGGTGAGCATCAGGCGCAGCGAGTTGCCGATCCAGTCGGCGGTGGGCTGGTGGCCGGCGGCCATCATCACCATCAGGTCCTGGGCCACCTCGTCGAGGGTGAACCCGGCCGTGTTGGCGAGCATCCGGGAGGCGACGTCGTGTCCGGGGACCGCGGCCTTCGCGGCGAGCAGCGCGTACATGGACTCGCCGAGGTGGCGCTGGCCCGCCAGGGCGCCCTCGCGGCCGTTGATCATGTCGTTCATGGCGGTGACGAGGCCGGGGCCCTGCTCGTCGGAGAAGCCGTAGAGGCGGGCGAGGACGCGCAGCGGCAGGAGCATGGCGTACTCGCCGACGATGTCGCAGGCGCCCCTGCCGCAGAGTCCGTCGATCAGCTCGTCCGCGAAGCGTTCGGCGTGGCCCTTGAGTTCGAAGGGGTCGACGGACTCCAGGGCCTCGCTGATCACGGCGGCGCGCTCGCGGTGGCGTTCGCCGGTGGTGTAGAGGATGGAGGGCTGCTTGCGGCCGATCATCGGGAGCAGCGGCCAGTCCGCGGGGATGCGGTCCCACTGGTTCCACAGGTCGGAGTCCCGGGAGAAGAGCTGCGGGTCGCTGGTGACCTGGTGCAGTTCGCGGTAGCCGAGGACCAGCCAGGCCGGGACGTCCCCGTCGAGGACGACGGGGGCGACGGCGCCGTGGTCGCGGCGCATCTCCCGGTACAGCTCGGCGGGGTCGCTCTGGAAGCGGGGTCCGCCGAGGTAGACGGGCCGGGACTCGGGGGTGGTCACTGCGTGGGCTCCGGGAGGGTGCGGGGGACGGCCGTCCGGTGGAGGGCTCTGGTCTCGGGGGCGCGGGCGGTCGGGCGTTACGGGAGGGGCTGGAGGCTGTGGAGGTGCTGGAGGTGCTGGACGAGGGAGATGAGCACCCGCTTGCTGGACTCGCGGGAGCGGGCGTCGCAGAACAGCAGCGGCACCTCGGACGGCAGGTCGAGGGCGGCGCGGATCTGCTCGGGGGTGTGGGCGGGGCCGCCGAAGTCGTTGCAGGCGACGACGAAGGGCGTGCCGTGGTGTTCGAGGCGGTCGATGGCGTACCAGGAGTCCGCGAGCCGCCGGGTGTCGACGAGGACGACCGCGCCGAGGGTGCCGGAGAACAGGCGGTCCCACAGGAACCAGAACCGCTCCTGGCCCGGGGCGCCGAAGAGGTAGAGCACGTTGCGGGCGTCGAGGGTGATCCGGCCGAAGTCGAAGGCGACGGTGGTGGAGGTCTTGGCGGCGATGCCGTCGGTGTGGTCGACGGCCTCCCCGGCCTGGGTCATCGTCTCCTCGGTGTTCAGCGGGCGGATCTCGCTGACCGAGCGGACCATGGTGGTCTTGCCGACGCCGAAGCCGCCCACGATCACGATCTTCAGGCCGTTGTCGGCGGTGCTGCTGAGTGCCTGCCGGGGCGCGCCCGGGTCAGAGGTTGCGGAGTCCAACGAGCACCTGCTCCAGGAGTTCGGGGTCGGGAAGGCGGTACGTCGCGGCGCGCGGGTGCCGGGCGCTGATGCGTCCGGCGGCCAGGAGGTCGGCGAGCAGGATCCGTACGATCGACACCGGCAGGCCCAGTCCGGCCGCCACCTCGACGACGGCCGCCGGGTGGCGGCACATCCGCAGGATGGCCGCGTGCTCCGACTGCATCCCGGGGACGGGGTCGCACTCGGCGACGACGAGGGTCACCAGGTCGAAGGCGTCGCTCCCGGAGCGGCTGCGGCCGCCGGTGAGGGTGTAGAGGCGGTCCGGGGAGTCGTCCCGGCCGGGCCGGGCTCGGCTCATCCCCGGGGCCTGGCGATCAGATGCTCGCTCAGCTGCTCGACCAGTTCGGACATGTTGTGGCCGACGAGTCCGGCGTCGGCGTCCTCGGCGGCGACGAGGGCGAGGTGGGCGCCCTCTCCGGCCTCGACGATGAAGAGGATCCCGCCGTAGAACTCGGCCATGGCGGAGCGGACCCCGCCGGTTCCGTCGCCGAACTCGACGGAGGCTCCGTGCGAGAGGCTCTGGATGCCGGCGGCGATGGCGGCGAGCTGGTCGGCCTGGTCGACGGAGAGCTCCGGGGTGCGGCACAGCTTGAGGCCGTCGCGGGAGAGCACGAGGGCGTGCCGGGCGCCGGGGGTGCGCTCCAGGAGGCCTTCCAGGAGCCAGCTGAGCTTCTCGTCGGTGGTGGGGCCGGTCATCTCGTGTCGCCTTCCGGGTGCTGGGGGTTCGTGGGCCGCTGCCGCGCCGGCGCGTCGCGCACGGCCTGGCGGAAGCTGCCGAAGCGGGCGGCGGACCGGGACGCGCCGGTGGGGGCGGCCTGGGTGCGGGACGCCGCGTCCGCGGCGTCGGGGCCCTGCGGGTGGGCGGCGGCCAGGGTGCGGCCGCGCCGTCGCTGGGGCAGTCCGCTCTCGCCGAGCACCGGGGTCGTGCCGGTGGGTTCGGGGTCGTGGGGGCCGCCGGGTGCGGGCCCGGCGGCCGCGCGCGGGGCGGCCGGCGGGAGGGCGCGGCCGGTGGCAACCGGCGGGAGGGCGCGGCCCGGGGCGGGGGCGCGGCCGGCGGTGGGGGCCGCGAGGAGCGGCGGGGCGGGGACGGGTTCGGCCGGGGCGTGGCTGACCAGTTCCTCGGGGATCATCATCAGCGCGCCGGTGCCGCCGCGCGCGGAGGGACGGAAGGAGACGGTCAGCCCGTGCTTGCGGGCCAGGCGGCCGACGACGGCGAGGCCCAGGCGGGTCCCGGAGAGCCCGGCGAGGTCCAGGGTCTCGGCGGCGACGGCCTGTTCGGCGCGGCGCAGCTGGAGCTCGCTCATGACGAGGCCGCTGTCCTCGACGGTGATGATGATCCCGGCCGGCACCTCCTCCACGTAGACGTGGACCTCGGCGGTCGGCGGGGAGAAGTTCGCGGCGTTGTCGAGGAGCTCGGCGAGGGCGTGCATGACGCCCTCGGCGGCGTGTCCGGCGACGGCGGCCTCGCTGACGGAGTGCAGGCGGACGCGCTGGTAGCCGCCGATGCGGCCCATGGCGCCGCGCAGGATGGACTCCATGACGATGGGCTTGGCCCAGCGGCGGCCCGAACGGGCGCCGGTGAGGACGGCGATGGAGTCGGCGAGGCGGCCGGCCTGGGCGGTGCGGTGGTCGAGGTGGAGGAGGTCGCCGAGGACCTCCTCGTCGGCGTGGTTGTGCTCCATCTCGCGCAGGTCGGCCAGCATGCCGGTGGCCAGGGCCTGCATCCGGCCGGCCGCGTTGGCGGCGGCGGCCATGGCGGCGGCCCGGCCCGACTGGGCGCGCCGCAGTTCCTCGCCGAGCCGCTCGCGGGTGGCCTGCTGGGCGGCGGCCAGGTGGTCGAGTTCGGCGGTGTGGGCGGCGATGAGCCGGGCGGCCTCGGCGGTGCGGTCGGCCGTCAGCCGGTCGGTCTCGGCGGCGTGTTCGGCCGTGAGCCGGGCGATGCGGGCGGTGTGGTCCGCGGTGAGCCGGGCGAGTTCGGCGGAGAGGCCGGCCGTCTCACGGGCCGCGTCGGCGGTCAGCCGGGCGATGTAGGCGTCGCGGGTGGCGACTTCCCCGGTGAGCAGGGCGAGGTCGCCGCGCAGCTGCCGGGTGGTGCGCGCGCACCAGGTGACGGCGAAGGCGGCGAGGGAGAGCAGCAGGGTACCGAAGGCGGCGAACCAGCCCAGGGGGGCGCGTACGCCCGTCGGGGCCGCGGCCACCGCCGCCGCGCAGACGGTGCCCGCGGCCACCGCCGTGACCAGCAGGGCGAGCACGGAGGGGCGCAGGGGGGAGGGCGACGCCGTCATCAATCAGAGCCTCATAAAAGGGGCGTATATGGAAGAGAGGGTTCCTGTGGCAACGAGGCATCACTATAAGAGGATTGGTGATCGTTTAGGAAAGCCCTTGATGAAGATCACGCTGCGTAGCGCCCACTAAGGTTGCTTCTGGAGCGGTTTCGGGTCCGCGTCATGGCATCCTGTGACGTCACAACTCGCCGGACGGGATCGGCGGCGGACGTCCGGGGAATACGAGGAAGATCCATGAGGCTCTGCTTCCTGGTGGAGGAGCACTACCGCCACGACGGCATGCCGAACGAGGTGATCCGTCAGCTGACCGCGTGGGGCCACCGGGTGGACGTGGTGCGGCCCGGCGGCTCGCTCCTGCGCATGACGGACCTGGTCCGGGCCGGCACTCACGACGCCTGGGTGCTCAAGACCGTCTCGGGCGGCCCCGGGCTCACCCTCCTGGAGGCCGCGGCGGCCGCCGGGGTGACCACCGTCAACGACGCCCGGTCGATCCGCGGGGTACGGGACAAGGCGCTCGCCGCCGCCCTCGGCAGCGCCCGGGGGCTCCCCCTGCCGCCCACGTACGCGGTCGCCCGCCCGGAACTCCTGGCGGAGATACCGGACGAGCTGTACCCGCTCGTGGTCAAGCCCGCCGACGGCAGCTCCGGCCGGGGGGTGCACCTGCTGCCCTCCCCGGACCGGCTGGCGGCCCTGCTGCCCGCGCTCGTGGGCGAGGGCATGCTCATCGCCCAGCCGTACGTCCCGAACCCCGGCACCGACGTCAAGGTGTACTGCGTGGGCGGCGAACTCCACGCCACCGAACGCTGCTCCCCCCTGCACCCCGACGCGGCGGTCCGCGAGCGCCGGGTGCCGCTGCCGGCCGAGGTCGCGGAGATCGCCGCCCGGGTGGGCGAGGTGTACGGGCTGGACCTGTACGGGGTGGACGTGCTGCTGGGCCCCGACGGGCCGGTGGTGGTCGACGTCAACGACTTCCCGAGCTTCCGCCAGGTACCGGACGCGGCGGCCCGGGTGGCGGGCGCCGTCCTGGACCTGGCCCGTACGGGCGGCGGCCGCACCCGCGCGCCGGCCCTGCCGTACGCCCTGCCGGTGGGCATCCCGGTGCAGGCGGCGGCGCGGGCGGGGGACGGCGCGTGAGGATCGGCCTGATCACCCCCGACCCCGGGCATCCGCTGCTGGCGGCCACCGCCGCGCTGCTCGGCGCACGGCACGAGGTGGAGGTGCTGCACCCCGGCGCGGGGGCCGAGGCGGCCGTCGGGGCCCCCGCCGACGTGTACCTGCTCAAGGCACGGACCCCGCAGGCGCTGGAACTGGCCCGCGCGCTGGAGCGGGCAGGGGCCCCGGTGGTGAACTCCGCCGCCGCCACCGAACGCTGCCAGGACCGCACCGGCATGGCGGCGCTGGCCCTCGGGGCCGGCCTGCCCTTCGCCGCCACCCGGACCTTCGGCTCCCTCGCGCTGCTGGAGTCCGCGCCCGCACTGGAGTGGCCGCTGGTGGTCAAGAGCCGCCGCAGCCGCAAGGACGACCTGGTCGTACGCCTCGACGGGCCCGCCCGGCTGCGGGAGCTGGCGCCGCGCTGGGGCCACGAGCCCGTGGTCACGCAGGCGTTCGCGCCCAACAGCGGCTGGGACCACAAGCTGTGGGTGGTCGGGGACGAGGTCTTCGCCGGCGTGCGCCGCTCCGAACTCGCGGCCGGCGGCGGGGAGGCGGACCCCGGCCCCGGGCGGCTGCCCGAGGGCTGGACCGAACTGGCCCTGCGGGCCGGCGGGGTCTTCGGACTCGACGTGTACGGGGTGGACGTCCTCGCCACCGGGGACGGCGCTCCCCTGATCGTCGACGTCAACGCCTTCCCCGGCATCCGCGGCCAGGCGGGCGCCCCCGAGGCCCTCGCCGCCCTGGCCCTGCGCCGGGCCGCCGCAACCCCGCGTTAGACCTGTAGCCTTCGGGCGGGCGACGGCGGGAGGGCGGGGTCCATGCGCGCGGTGGTGTTCGAACGGTACGGGGAGCCGGCCGGGGTGCGTGAGGTGCCGGACCCGGCACCCGCGCCGGGCGGGGTCGTGGTGCGCGTCGAGGCGACGGGGCTGTGCCGCAGCGACTGGCACGGCTGGATGGGCCACGACCCGGACATCACCCTGCCGCACGTCCCCGGGCACGAACTGGCCGGGGTGGTCGAGGCGGTGGGCGCGGGCGTGGTGAACTGGCGGGCCGGCGACCGGGTGACCGTGCCCTTCGTCTGCGCCTGCGGAAGCTGCCCCGACTGCGCGGCCGGCGACCACCAGGTGTGCGCCCGCCAGACGCAGCCCGGGTTCACGCACTGGGGGTCCTTCGCCGAGTACGTGGCCCTGGACCACGCCGACGTGAACCTGGTGGCGGTACCGGAGGAACTGTCCTACGCGACGGCCGCCTCACTGGGCTGCCGCTTCGCCACCGCGTTCCGGGCGGTGGTCGCGCAGGGCAGGGTGAGGGCGGGCGAGTGGGTCGCCGTCCACGGCTGCGGCGGGGTCGGCCTGTCCGCCGTGATGATCGCCGCGGCGGCCGGGGCCCGGGTGGTCGCCGTCGACACCGCGCCCGGGGCGCGGGAGCTGGCCCGGGAGTTCGGGGCCGCGCACTGCGTGGATCCCGCCTCCGCCGGTCCCGGCGGGACGGCCGGGGCGGTACGGGAGCTGACCGGCGGGGGCGCGCACCTCTCGTTGGACGCCCTGGGCTCCCCCGCGACGGCCGCCGCCTCGGTGTCCGGGCTGCGCCGGCGCGGGCGGCACGTCCAGGTGGGGCTCCTCCCGGCGGCGGCCGGCCCGGCGGCGCTGCCGCTGGACCGGGTCATCGGCTGGGAGCTGGAGATCCTCGGCAGCCACGGCATGGCCGCGCACGCCTATCCCCCGATGCTGGAACTCGTCCGCTCCGGCGCCCTGCGCCCGGACCTCCTGGTCACCTCCACGATCCCGCTGGACGCGGCCCCGGCGGCCCTGGCCGCGCTGGGCACGGCGCCGGGACGCGGGGTCACCGTGATCCTGCCCCGGGCCTGAACGGAGGCCCGGGGCAGGGGGTTCACGAACCGGGGTTCAGCCGGCCAGGAGGGTGAGGGTGTCGATCACGCGGTTCGAGAAGCCCCACTCGTTGTCGTACCAGGCGACCACCTTGACGTGACGGCCGTCGACGCGGGTCAGCTCCGAGTCGAAGATCGACGAGGCGGGGTTGCCCGTGATGTCGGACGACACCAGCGGGTCCTGGGAGTACTCGAGCACCCCGGCCAGCGGGCCCTCGGCGGCGGCGCGGTAGGCGGCCAGCACCTCGTCGCGCGTGACCTCGCGGGAGACCGTCGTGTTCAGCTCGACGATCGAACCCACCGGAACGGGCACGCGGATCGAGTCGCCCGACAGCTTCCCGTCGAGGTTCGGCAGCACCAGGCCGATCGCCTTGGCCGCACCGGTCGTGGTCGGCACGATGTTCACGGCGGCGGCGCGGGCGCGGCGCGGGTCGCGGTGCGGGCCGTCCTGGAGCGCCTGCTCCTGGGTGTAGGCGTGCACCGTGGTCATGAAGCCGTGCTCGATGCCGGCCAGTTCGTCGAGGACGGCGGCGAGCGGCGCGAGCGCGTTCGTCGTGCACGAGGCGTTCGAGACGATCGTGTGGAGCTCGGCGTCGTACGCGCCGGTGTTCACGCCGTAGGCGAGGGTCACGTCCGCGCCGTCCGAGGGGGCGCTGACGAGCACCTTCTTCGCGCCCGCCTTGACGTGGGCGCGGGCGGCCTCGGCGGAGGTGAAGCGGCCGGTCGCCTCCAGGACGATGTCGACGCCGAGTTCGGCCC
Organism: Streptomyces sp. NPDC000075; assembly: GCF_040301925.1. Classification (NCBI taxonomy): domain Bacteria; kingdom Bacillati; phylum Actinomycetota; class Actinomycetes; order Kitasatosporales; family Streptomycetaceae; genus Streptomyces; species Streptomyces sp. NPDC000075. Next base: position 23,520 of record NZ_JBEPFL010000052.1, on the reverse strand, counting down.
AGGGCAGCCGCTCCGGCTCGCGCTCGGCGAGGACCGCGATGCGCCGGCCGTCGACCACGAGGGTGGTGCCGTCGACGGTCACCGGGCGGCCGAGGCGGCCGGCCGTGGAGTCGTAGGCGAGCAGCCGCGCGAGGGTGGCCGGCTCCGTGAGGTCGTTGACGGCCACGACCTCCAGGTCGCTGTCGCGTTCGAGCAGCGCGCGCAGCACGTTGCGTCCGATGCGGCCGAATCCGTTGATGGCGATGCGAGTCATGAGCGGTGTCCCCTTCTGTTCGCCATCAGGTTCGCCCCCGGCGCCCGCCCGTGACAGTGGCGAGATCGCCATGGTTCGCAAGTATCCCGCCAACCGGCGCCCGGCGGCACTCCGCCGCCTACTCGCCCCGGGTGAAGGTGCGCCGGTACTCGGTCGGGGTGGTGCCGAGGATCCGCTGGAAGTGCAGGCGCAGGTTCGCGCCGGTCCCCAGGCCCACGTCGGCGGCGATCTGCTCGACGCTCCGCTCGGAGCGCTCCAGGAGCTCACGGGCCACGTCCACCCGGGCCCGCATGATCCACTGCATCGGGGTGTACCCGGTGTCCTGGGCGAAACGCCGGGAGAACGTACGGGCCGACACGGCCGCGTGCTGGGCGAGCGCTTCGAGGGTCAGGGGCTCGCCGAGCCGCTTCAGCGCCCACTCACGGGTGGCGGAGAAGCGCTCCCCGAGCGGTTCGGGCACGCTGCGCGGCAGGTACTGCGCCTGCCCGCCGCTGCGGTACGGGGCCGCGACCAGCCGCCGGGCCGCGTGGTTGGCGGCGGCCACGCCGAGGTCGCGGCGCAGGATGTGCAGGCACAGGTCGATGCCGGAGGCGGCGCCGGCCGAGGTCAGGACGCTTCCCTCGTCCACGAACAGCACGTTCTCGTCGAGCCGGACGAGGGGGTGTTTCGCCGTCAGCGCCCGCGTGTAGTGCCAGTGGGTGGTGGCGCGCTTGCCGTCGAGCAGTCCCGTGGCGGCGAGCGCGAACGCGCCCGTCGAGATGGCCGCGAGCCGCGCCCCCCGCGCGTGGGCGGCCGTCAGCGCCTCGACGACCTCGCGCGGCGGGTCCTCGCGGTCGGGGAAGCGGTAGCCGGGGACGAAGACGACGTCGGCCCACTCCAGCGCCTCCAGCCCGTGGGTGACGTGGTACGAGAGCCCGTCGCCGCCGGTGACCAGACCCGGGGCCGCCCCGCACACCCGGACCTCGTACGGCATGCTCGCGCGGGTGCTGAAGACCTGCGCGGGGATCCCGACGTCGAGCGGCTTGGCCCCTTCGAGGACGAGGACGGCGACGCGGTGGAGGCGGGATCGGGGCACGTCACAGAGCGTACGCGCCGGCGAAACCCGTGTGCGCGCCGCCGGACCGGAATGCGAGCATGCCCGGATGGAACGTCCTCTCGAATCCCTCGTCGTCCGGCACACCCTCCGCGTCCCGGCCCCTTCGGGCCCCTCCGGGCAGGGCGGCACGGCGGCGCGGCGGTTCGACGCCGCGCTGCTGTCCGTCGGGTTCAAGCTCTCGGCCCCGCTGCTGGAGCACCTGTCGGGGCTCGCGGAGGAGACCGTCGTGGAGACGGCGGCGCGCACGCTGGACACCGTCCGCGAGATGACCGGCGACCACGTCGTGCACAACGTGTACTTCAAGGACTTCCCGGCCAACGTGCCGGACACCTTCGAGTTCTGGATGACGTGCGTCCGTGAGGCCCTGGCCGACGACGCCACGCGCGGCAGCACCCTCGCGCAGCTGCGCACCGGTGTCCTGGACCTGCTGACCCTCCCCTCGTACGGCGACTACCGCCACACCTACGCGGAGATGCTCGCCGCGCACGAGGAGCTGATCGCGGCCGCCGGGGACCGGATGACGGTCCTGCACCGGGGCGGCACCCCCGACGAGGAGGTGACCGCCCTCTACCTGGCCCTGGCGGGCAGCACCACACCGCTCGGCGAGGAGGGGCTGGGCGATCTCGCGCGGCTCGCCGGGCACTGCGCCGACGGCCCCCAGCCGGCGGAGATCCCGGTCCGGGAGAACCGCGCCGTGGTCAACCGGGCCCGCCTGGGCCTCGGTGCGGAGCTGCTGGTGGACACCGTCACCGATGTGCTGCGGCTGGCCTGCGCCCTGTCGGACGGGGACGTGTCCCTGACGGAGCCGACCCGGCTGAAGGGGCTGTCGCGTCCGGTCCGGCGGGCCCTGGTGGCCGCCCTGGACGCGGTGGTCGAGCAGTCCCCCGCCAAGCTCGCCGACGTCCTCGCGCACCGCGAGGAGTTCAAGCGGCTCGGCGAACGCCTCCACCCGCACGAGTACCCGCACCGGCCGCACGCCGCCCGGGTGTTCGCCGTCGCCCGGGGCGAGGAGGAGGCACGGACCCTGGAGAGCCGGGCCGAGGAACTCCTCGGCTCCGGCGACGTCGTCGCGGCGGCGCGGCTGCTGGCCGCCGCCGCGCCCGGCCGGCTGCTGCGCTCCGTGGACCGGCTGCTGCGCACCTGCCCGGGCCCCGAGGAGCGCCGGGCCGTCGCGGACGCCGCCGGGGAGGCCGCGCCGCGGGTCTCCGGCCGGGTCCTGCTGTCGGTGCGCGAGCACCTGCGCGACCGGGACCGGGACCGCGGACCGGCCGCGCGCCGGGTCTTCGTCAACCCCCGGGGACGCGCCTGGGTCACCCCGGACACCCGTGCGCCCCTGCCGGGCGGCGAGGCCGGGCGCCTGGCCGGGATCCTGGACGCGGAGGTGCTCCGGCGCCTGCCCGACCCCGGGCACCTGCTGGTCGACCCGGCCGTCCTCGACGTGGCCCTGCCGCTGAGCGGGAAGGCGACGGCCGCCGGGCTCGGCGTGCTGCCGCGCGGCTCGCTGTCGCCGGTGGACGGGGAGCTGCTGCGGTTCTTCGTGCACTGGACGCAGACGAAGCACAGCACCGACTACGACCTGTCGGCGGTGATGCTGGACGGCTCGTACGAGACCGTCTCCTGGCTGTCGTACACGGCCCTCCAGGCGGTCGGCGGCGAGCACTCGGGCGACATCACCGACGCGCCCGCGCCCGACGGCGCCTCGGAGTTCATCAACCTGCGCCTGGACGCCGTACAGGGCGACTTCATCGTCCCGATGGTCAACCTCTTCTCCGGGGAGGGCTTCGAGGAGGTGGCCGAGTCCTTCTTCGGTTTCATGCTGCGCGACGGCGAGCAGCTCGGCCGGCCCTTCGAACCGCGCACCGTCCGGATGAAGTCGGAGCTGCGCGGGCCGGGCCGGGTCGCCCTGCCGCTGGTGTTCCTGCGCGGCGCCGACGGCGGCTGGCGGGCCAAGTGGCTGCACGTGTACCTGCGCGGCACCCCCGGCGGCAACCGGGTGGAGGAGAACCGGGCGACGGTCGGCACGCTGGTGCGGGGGATCGTCGAGCGCGAGTACCTCACGGTCCGCCACCTGGCCGGGCTGCTGGCCGACCGCGCCCGCAGCACCGCGGAGTGGGACGGCGGGGAGCCGCCGCAGGGGCCGGTCACCTACATCGGGCTGGAGCGCCCGGACGGGCTGCACCCAGACTCGGTGGTGTTCACTCCGGAAAACCTGCGTGCCCTGATCCCGGGGTAGGTGCTACTTTTGGCCCCGGCGAGGCCATGGGAGGACTTCCTTCTCCACACCACTGAATTAGTCCCCCCGCTCTCCTCGCCCTCGACGTGAACGACCGCGAGCCGGGATGCCCCAGGGCGTCCCGGCTCCGTCGTGTCGGCGGAGGGTGTCCGGCCCCCGGACGGGCGGCTCGACCGGCCCGCCGCCCGCTCCCATACTTGGGGCTCATGAGAGGGAAGGACAAGGACACCGCGCGCAGCAGCCCGCTGGTGCCCGCCGCCGTCGCGGAGACGATCGCACGCCACGACTGGGCGTCCACCGCCTGCGGCTGCGGCCGTTCGGCGGAGCATCTGGCGGACACCCTGTGGCATGCCGCCGAAGGGCATCCGGCGGCCTTCCACGCCCTGGAGGGGCACGTCTTCACCCGGCCCAGGCTCTGGCCGCCCGCCCCCGCCGCGTGCGCGGTGCTGATGGCCGTCTGGGCGGCCGGGCCGCCCCGGCTGGCGACCCGCGAGGCCCTGCTGCGGACGCTGCTCACGCTGCTCACCTCCGAGGACGACGGGAGCGCGTACGAGGCGGGCCTCTACGGGCAGTGCGCCGCCCACGTCCGGGCCGGGCTGCCACAGCTGACCGGCCCGCTGGCCGGCCGGCCCGGCAGCCCGACGGCCGCCTACGCCGACGGCATCCTCGACATCATCCGGCTGTGCGCCTGAGGCCGCGCAGCAGTCGCGGCGTGACCTCCTCCAGGGAGGCGGCGAAGGTGCGCGCCGCCGAGCCCGGTACCTCCAGCAGCGAGGGCACGACCAGGACCGGGCAGCCCGCCGCCTCGGCGGAGGCCGCGCCGTCCGGGGAGTCCTCCACCGCGACGCACTCCCCCGGTTCGAAGCCGAGGCGTCCGGCCGCGACGCGGTAGGGGTCGGGGTGCGGCTTGGTGCGCGCGGTGTCGTCGGCGGAGAGGGTGAAGGCGAAGGGGACGTGCGCCAGCGCGCCCCCCACCACCTGGTCGACGACCACCCGCGGGGAGGCGCTGACCAGGGCGAAGGGCACGCCCTGCGCCTCCAGGGCGGTCAGCAGCCGCTGGGCTCCGGGCCGGACGGGGGCGCCGGCCGCGACCCGGCGGAAGAAGCCCTGGGTGAGTTCGTCCGCCACGGCCCCGGCGTCCGCGCCGCCGGTGACCCGGACGAGGTGGGCGGCGGTGTCGGCGACCGCGCGGCCGACGACCTCGGGGGCGTCGGCCGGGCCGATCCGGTGGCCGAGACGGTCCGCGACCTCCCCGGTGGTCTCCCACCAGAGCACCTCGGTGTCCACGAGGGTGCCGTCCATGTCGAAGAGGACGGCGGCGAGTCCGCTCACACGGCCCTCGCCACGACGAGTACGGGCCGCTCGGCCAGGCCGACGGTGGCCCGCGCGCCGGGGGTGAGGCCGCCCGCGTCCCGGGAGGGGACGTCCGCCTTGACCCGGGTGCCTCCGGGCAGGTCGAGGTGGAGGCGGGTGACGGCGCCGAGGAAGGAGGCCGAGGACACGGTGGCGGTGCCGGCCGTGTCGGCGGTGACGGTGAGGTTCTCGGGCCGGACCAGCACCTCGACCTCGGGCCCGGAGGGGACGGGGCCGTCGACGGGCAGCCGGGTGCCGGCGACGTCCACCCGGTCCGAGCCGGCGAGGCGGCCCGGCAGCCGGTTCATGGTGCCGACGAACCCGGCGACGAACGGGGTGGCGGGACGCTCGTAGAGCTCGGCGGGGGCGGCGCACTGCTCCAGCCTGCCGGCGTTGAGGACGGCGACCCGGTCGGCCGTCGACAGGGCCTCCTCCTGGTCGTGGGTGACGAACACGGTGGTGATGCCGAGGGAGAGCTGGAGCCTGCGGATCTCCTCGCGCAGGTTGGCCCGTACCTTCGCGTCCAGGGCGGAGAGCGGCTCGTCGAGCAGGAGCACGCGCGGGCGCAGGGCCAGGGCGCGGGCGAGGGCGACGCGCTGCTGCTGACCGCCGGACATCTGGTGCGGGTAGCGGTCGCCGTGCTCGGGAAGACCGACGAGGTCCAGGAGTTCGGCGGCGCGTTCGCGGCGGCGGGGCGCCGGGACGCCCCGCACGCGCAGGCCGAAGGCGACGTTCTCGCGGGCGCTCAGGTTCGGGAAGAGGCTGTACGACTGGAAGACCATCCCGGCGTCGCGGCGGTTGGCCGGGACCCGGGTGACGTCCTCTCCGTCGACCAGCACCTCACCGGAGTCGGGGTGTTCGAAGCCGGCGAGGACGCGCAGGGCGGTGGTCTTGCCGCAGCCCGAGGGGCCGAGCAGGGCGAGGAGTTCGCCGGGCTCCACGGTCAGGTCGAGTCCGTCCAGGGCGGTGGTGGTGCCGAACGAGCGGCGCAGGCCGCGGAATTCGATCCGGGCGCCCCGGGTGGCGGCGGACTCGGCCGGCTTCCCGGACTCGGTCAGGGTGGTGGACATGCGGGTCAGGACTCCTTGCGGGAGGTGGCGGGGGCGGCGGCGGTGGACGGCGCGGTTCCGGCCCGCGAGAGGACGAGCAGCAGCAGCCAGGTGATCAGGAGGCTGAGGATGGAGACGGCCACCGACATCCGGGCCTGGGCGCCGGAGAGGGAGACGATCCACACCGCGAAGGGGCGGAAGCCCAGCAGGGAGGCGATGGTGAACTCGCCGAGCACCAGCGCCAGGGTGAGGAACGCCGCCCCTGCGAGGGAGGTCCGCAGGTTCGGCAGCAGCACCCGCCACACCACGTACGGCCAGCTCGCCCCGCAGCTGCGGGCCGCCTCGACCAGGGTGGGCACGTCCACGGCGCGCAGGCCCGCGTCGAGCGAGCGGTGGACGAAGGGCAGTGCCAGGACGGTGTAGGCGAGGACCAGTACGACGGGGAACCGCTCGTCCTGGACGGCGATGAAGGTCTGGTAGAGCGGGGTGCGCGAGAGGTGCTCGGGTCCCCAGCGGAGCACGGTGGTGATGCCGGTGACCAGGGCGATGGGCGGTACGACCAGCGGCAGCATGCACACCACCTCCACCACGGGGCGCAGCCTCGGCGAGCCGATCCGTACGGCGACCAGCGCGGGCACGGCCAGCAGCAGGGACAGCGCGATGGTGGCGGCGGCCAGGCCCAGGGAGAGCAGCAGGCTCTGGGAGAACCCGTCGGCGCCGAGCAGTTCGGTGTACGCCTCGAAGGTGACGCCCTGTCCGGGGACGTGGACGGTGAACACGAAGGAGGCGAGGAGCGGGAGCAGGAAGTACACGCCCGCGAGGGCGAGGACGGCGCCGCGCCAGATCCGCGGGCGGGGGCGGGCCGCCTTCCGCGCCCGCGCGGCGGCCTTCGCGGGGGCCGCGCCGGCATCGCCGCGTGCGGGCCCGGGGGCGGTCCCGGTGGTCCCGGTGGTCTCAGTGGTCTCAGCGGTCTCAGCGGTCTCAGTGGTCTCGGTCATCGCAGCCATCGGGCGCTCCGTCGCTGGAGGGGCAGGTAGACCGCCATGACCAGGCCGGCGATCAGGATCATGTCGAGGCCGAGGGCGAGCGCGACGTTCTCCTGGCCGGTCAGGACGTTGCCCGAGAGGGCGTCCGCGATCTTCAGGGTGACCAGCGGTACGGAGCCGCCGACGAGGGCGGCGGCCGTCGCGTGGGCCGCGAAGGCGGTGCCGAAGAGCAGGACGAACCCGCCGAGCAGCGAGGGCGTGAGCACCGGCAGGCCGACGAGGCGCCAGAACTGCCATCCGGTGGCCCCGTTGTTCCGGGCGGCCTCGCGCCACTGGGGGCGCAGCCCGTCGAGGGCGGGGACGGTCACCAGGACCATCAGCGGGATCAGGAAGTACAGGTAGACCACGGTGAGGCCGGTGAAGGAGTACAGGTCCCAGCCCAGGCCGGTGAGGTCGGCGAGCCGCGTGACCACGCCGGAGATGCCGGCGGTGGCGATGAAGGCGAAGGCCAGCGGGACGCCGCCGAAGTTGGCGAGGACGCCGGAGGCGGTGAGGGCCGCCGAGCGCAGGGCGGTGGAGCGGGAGGTGACCAGCGCCTGGGCGATCAGGACGCCGAGGACCGCGCCGAGCAGGGCGGTCAGGGCGGAGAGCTGGACGCTGCCGGTCAGGGAGCCGAGGTAGGGGCCCTGGAGGGAGCGGGCCAGGTGCTCGCCGGTGACCCGGGTGGCGCCGGTGGCCGGGTCGGTGCGGGTGACCGCGCCGAAGGCGATGGCGCCCAGCGGGATGCCGAAGCAGAGCCCGGTGAAGACGAGGAGGGGGAGGGCGGCGAGCCAGGTGCGCGGGCCGCGCCGCCGCCGGCGGCGGGTGGTGCCGCCGGCGGTGCCCTCCGGGTGAGGGGTGGTGGGTGCGGACATCAGCTGAGGGCCTTGTCCCACTTCTCGGCGAGGACGGCCTTGGCCGTGTCGAGCTCGGTCGAGGCCGGGAAGGACGGGGTGCCCTGGACCTGGGGGAGCTTGGTGACGGCGTCCTTGTCGGCGGTGCCGTCCTGGGTCATGCCGGGCAGCAGGACCGGCCGGGCGTGTCCCTTGAGCCAGATGTTCTGGCCCTCGGTGCTGTAGAGGAACTCCATCCACAGGCGGGCGGCGGCCGGGTTGGGGGCCTCCTTGTTGACGGCCTGGGAGTAGAACTGGGCGTAGACGCCGTCGGCGGGGACGACGGTCTTCCAGTCGACGCCCTTGCCCTTGAACTGCTCGGCGTAGCCGGCGTTCAGGTAGTCCCAGTCGATCGAGATGGGGGTCTCGCCCTTCTCGACGGTGGCGGGGGTGGACTCGACGGGGATGAAGTTGCCGCTCTTGCGGAGCTGCCCGAAGAAGTCGATGCCGGGCTGGACGTCGGCGAAGGAGCCCTTGTTGGCGAGGGCCGCCGCGTAGACGCCGCCGAAGGCGGAGCCGGACTTGGTCGGGTTGCCGTTGAGGGCGACCTTGCCCTTGTACTCCGGCTTGAGCAGGTCGGCGAAGGTCTGCGGGCAGGTGGGGATCTTCGCGGCGTCGCAGCCGATGGAGACGTAGCCGCCGTAGTCGTTGTACCAGCGGGCGTCGGCGTCCTTCTGGGAGGCGGGGATCCTGTCCCAGGCGGTCACCTTGTAGGGGGCGAAGAGGTTCTCGCCGGCTCCGCTGCGGGCGAAGGCGATGCCGAGGTCGAGGACGTCGGGGGCGCGCGTCTGGCCCTTGCGGGACTTGACGGCGGCGATCTCGTCGGCGCTGGTGGCGTCCGGGTTCTCGCTGGAGACCTTGATCTTCGGGTACTTGGCCTGGAAGGCCTTGATCATCTCGCCGTAGTTCGCCCAGTCCGGCGGCAGGGCGATCACGTTGAGCCGGCCCTCCTTCTCGGCGGCCGCGACGAGCGCGTCCATGCCGCCGAGGTCGGCCGCGGAGGCGGCGGTGGCCGGCTGGGCCTTGCCCTTGGCGCCGTCGCCGGCGGCGGGCTGGTCGGGGGCGGCACCACACGCGCTGAGCGTGGCGAGGGCGGCGGCGCTGAGCAGGACGGCCGCACCGCGACGGGCGGAGGAACGGAACACGGTCTCTCCCGGAGACGAAGGGGGGATCACTCGTCAGGCTTCACTTGTCTGAACAAGTGGCCCCAGTTCGCCCGGGCCGGCTGTACGGGCGGTGAACGGCGCCTGGACCGTGGAGCACGGCTCGACGAAGACACGAGAATGACCGAAAGAAGTCGTGACAGAACCTGCTGGAATGATCATGAGTGGCCGTGCGGGACGACCCGCACACGGCGAGCGGGGGGCGAACGGCATGGGCACGGTCCGGTATCTGGAGATCGCGGAGGAGCTGCGCCGGGCGATCCTGTCCGGGGAGTACCCGGTGGGCGCCCGGCTGCCGTCGGAGAGCGATCTGGCGGCCCGCTGGTCCGCCTCGCGCGGGACGGTCCGCCAGGCCGTCGCCACGCTCGCCGCCGAGGGGCTGGTCGGCTCCAGCCAGGGGGCCCGCAGGATCGTCCTGCGCCACGAGCGCCGGCACAGCTTCGGCGAACTGAACAGCTTCGCCCAGTGGGCCGAGGGGGTGGGCCACGAGGCCCGCGGCCGGTTCCTGTCGCGGACCCGGCGGCCCGCGACGCCCGAGGAGGCGGAGCGCCTCGCGCTGGCGCCCGGCACGGAGGTCCTCGCCGCGCTGCGGCTGCGGCTGCTGGACGGGGAGCCGGTGATGGTGGAGCGGACCGCCTACGCCGACTGGGTCGCGGCGGCCGTCGAGGCCATGCCGGAGGACTGCCGCTCGGTGATGGACGCCCTGGCCGCGGACTCGGGTGTGGTGGCCCACTACGGCGAGCACCTGATCGACGCCCTCCCGGCGGGCAGCGAGGACGCCCGGCTCCTGGAGGTCCGGCGCGGCAGCCCGCTGCTGCGCCAGCGTCATGTCTCGGCCACCCGCACGGGCCGTCCCATCGAGTGGTCCGACGACCGCTACCGGGCGGGTAGCGTCACCTTCAGTGTGAGCAACTCGGCGGTAGCCGCGCCGCTGGAGCGGCACCCGGGCGGAGGGGAACACCGATGATCGACGTGCACCGGCTGCGCGTGCTGCGGGCCGTGGCCGACCACGGCAGCTTCAACCGGGCCGCCGCGGCCCTGCGGCTGACCCCCTCGGCGGTCTCCCAGCACATCGCCTCGCTGGAGCGGGGCCTGGGCCACCCGGTGGCCGAGCGCAGCACGCGCGGGGTCACCCTCACCGAGGCGGGCCGGATGCTGGTGGAGACGGCCGAGACCATCACCGCCGAGCTGGACCGCGTCCGCGCGCGCATCGACCGGCTGGCCGCCGGCCGGCCCCGGCTGACCGTCGCCACCTTCACCAGCGGGGGCCGCCACCTGCTGCCGGGGGCGCTGGCCTCCTTCGTGCACGCGCACCCGGAGGTGGAACTGACCGTGCTGGAGGCCGAACCGGAGGCTTCGCTGCCGATGGTCCGCGCCGGCGCCGCCGACCTGGCCCTGGCCTACCACTTCGACGGCCCACTGCCCTCCGGGACCGGGCTGTCCTGGCTTCCGCTGCTGGAGGACCCGCTGTACGCGGTCCTGCCGGCCGGCCACCGGCTGGCGGACCGGTCGCAGGTCGAGCCGGCCGAACTCGCGGCCGACCGCTGGGTGCTGGGCTGCCTGAAGACCGAGGCCTTCCTGCGCCGCTACGCGGACCGGGCCGGGTTCGAGCTGCGGATCGCCGCGTCGACCACCGACTACTTCTTCGCGCAGACCCTGGTCGGCGCCGGCGTCGGCGTCGCGCTGGTCCCGCACATCGCCCTGGCCCCGCCCGCCGGCTCAGCCGTGGTGCCCCTCGCCCCGCCCCGCCCGGCCCGCCACCTCGGCGTCGCCGCTCCCCCGCGCGCCCCGCAGCCGTACGCCCAGGCCCTGACGGAGGCCCTGCGCGCCTCCGTGGGCGACGGGGGACCCAGGACGTAGCGCCCGGAACCGCTCGCGGACGTCCGGGCCCCGCGGCTAGGTTCTGGGATCATGCAACGACGACCGCTCGCCCTGGTGCTCGACGTCCTGCTGATGCTGGTCGGCGCCCTGCTGGGGATCGCGACGAACTACGCCACCAACGTGGAGGGCGAGGTGCCGCTCCCGCTGCGGCTGCTGCGCCAGTGGTCGATACCCCTGGTCGGGATCGGGCTCCTCGCCCTGGTCAGCGGCCAGTTGTGGCTGCGCTGGCTGGAGCGGCGCCCCGTGGCCGTCCCCGTCGCGTGGACCGCCGGGCAGCCGCCGTACCCGGGGCTGGAGGCCTTCGGGGAGGAGGACGCGGCCGTCTTCTTCGGGCGGGAGCGGGAGACCGCCGCGCTCGTCGGCCGGCTCCACCCGGCGGTCCCGGCCCGGGCGCACCGGTTCGTGACCGTGGTCGGGCCCTCCGGCTCGGGCAAGTCCTCGCTGGTCCGCGCCGGGCTGCTGCCCGCGCTGACGGGGCGCCGCTCGCGCTGGACCGCGTACCCGGCGATCACCCCCGGAACCGACCCGGTCGGCGCGCTGCGGCGGGCCCTGGACGGCGCCGTGGCCGACGGGCGGCCCCGGGTGCTGGTGGTGGACCAGCTGGAGGAGCTGCTGACCCTCTCGGGCCGGCGCGAGCGGACCGCCTTCGCCGCCGCGGTACGGGAGGAGCTGGCGCGGCAGCCGGGGCTGTGGCTGGTGGGCACCCTGCGCTCGGACTTCCTGACCGGCTTCCTGGAGGCCGGACTGGCCTCCCTGGTACGGGATCCGGTGGTGATCGGCTCGCTGGATCGGGAGGCGCTGCACGAGGTCGTGGCCCGGCCCGCGGCGGCCGCCGGGGCCTCCTTCGAGGCGGGCCTGGTGTCCCGGATCGTCGACGACTGCGGCGGCGGCGACGCGCTGCCGCTGCTGGCCTACACCCTCCAGGAGCTGTACCGGCGGGCGGGCGGCCCCGGGTCGGTGATCGGGTACGCGCACTACCGGGAGGTCGGCGGGGTCGCGGGGGCGCTCGTCGGACAGGCCGACCGGATCCGCGCCGAGCTGCTCGGAGCGGACGGGGAGGAGGGGGCGCGGCCGGACCCCGTGGTGCGGACCCTGCTGCGGCTGGTCACCGTCCAGGGCGAGGAGCCGGCCCGCCGGCGGGTGGCCCGGGCCGAACTGGCGCCCGCCGAGCGGGAGATCGCCGACGCCTTCGTCGCGGGCCGGCTGCTGACCTCCGACGCGGGCGTCCTCGACCTGGCCCACGAGGCGCTGCTGCGCCGCTGGCCGCCCCTGCGGCGGGCCGTCGCGGAGCACGCCGGGCAGCTGCGGCGGCGCGGCGAGTGGGAACGCTGGGCCCAGGAATGGGACTTCGCGGGCCGGGGCGAGTCCTTCCTGCTGACCGGGGAGCGGCTGGCGGCGGCCCGCGCCTGGCGGGAGCAGGCCCCCGCCGGGCTGGAGGTGTCGGCGCTGGTGGCGGAGTACGTGGAGCGCAGCGCCCGGGCGGACGGCGCGGCCCGGGCGCGCACGGCGGACGCGGTGGCGGCCCGGGTGCTGGAGAGCCGGGAGCCGGAGACGGCCGTCGCGGTCGCCCTCGCGGCGGTCACGGAGTGGGCGCCGACCCCGGCCGCCCTCCAGGCGCTGCGGACCGCCCTGGACGGCTCCCTGCTGCGGGCGGTGCGCGGGGGCTTCGGCGCGGCGGTGACCGGCGCGGCCTGGTCCCCCGACGGGGCGCGGCTCGCGGCCTGTTCGGGGGACGGGCGGCTGCGCGTGTGGACGGCGCACGGCCTGGAGGAGGGGCCCGAGGGGGCGGAGGCGGGGGCCGGGGAGGCGGCGCCGGTCGTCCTGGACGTCCCGGGCGACCGGCCCCGTACGGTGGCCTGGTCGCCCGACGGCGCCCTGCTGGCCTGCGTCACCCGGGACGCCCGGCTGACCGTCTGGGACACCGCCTCCTGGCGGCGGGTGGCCGCCCTGCGGCAGCCGGGTGCCGAGGGCGGGCACGACGCGGGACTCGCCGCGCTGGCCTTCTCCCCGGACGGCAGCCGGCTGGTGTCGGCGGGGGCCGGCGGGGAGCTGCGGCTGTGGGACACCGCCGCCTTCACCCCGGCCGGCACCCTGGAGGGCCCGCCCGGGATGCTGTGGAGCGCGGCCTGGTCCCCCGACGGCACCCGGATCGCCGCCGCCGGTGACGACGGGACCGTACGCGTCTGGCCTGCCGCCGGCGGCAGGCCCGTCGTCGCGGGCGCCGCCCACGGGGCCGCGGTGACGGCCGTGGCCTGGTCCCCCGACGGCGCCCTGCTGGCCTCCGCCTCGGCGGACCGTACGGTGGTGCTCCGGGACCCGGCCACGGGCCGCACGGTGCGGCTCCTGCGGAGCATGGACGGGGTCAGCTGCCTCGCCTGGTCCCCGGACGGGACCCGGCTCGCCGCCGGCGACCAGCACCGCAACGTCCGGATCTGGGACCTGGAGGCCGGCGCCGCGGCCGACGGGGAGGGCACGGCCGTGTGGCTCACCGGGCACCTGGACACCGTGCACGCGGTCGCCTGGTCCCCCGGCGGACGGCGGCTGGCCACCGCCTCGCGGGACCGGACCCTGGCCGTCTGGGAGCCGGCCGCGCCGCCCTGCGTACTGCGCGGGCACACCGACTCGGTCTGGCAGAACGCCTGGTGCCCGGACGGCTCCCGCGTCGCCAGCGCCTCGGAGGACGGGACCGTGCTGCTCTGGCCCGCCCCGGAGTTCGGGTCGCCGCAGCTGCTGGAGACCGGGCAGTGCGGGGACCTCGCCTGGTCCCCGGACGGGTCGCGGCTCGCGGTGGGCCGCCGGGACGGCGCTGTGGCGCTGTGGCTGCGCGAAGGGACCCGGGCGGCGGTGCTGCCGGGCCGGCACACCGAGGAGGTGTCGGCGGTGTGCTGGTCGCCGGACGGCACCCGGCTGGCGACCGCCGGACGCGACGGCCTCGTCCACGTCCGGGACGCGGCCGGCGGGGAGCCCTCGCTGGTGCTGCGCGGGCACGACGACTGGGTGACGGGCGCCGACTGGTCGCCGGACGGGAGGCGGCTGGTCACCTGCGGGACGGACCGGAAGGTCATCGTCTGGGACGCGGGGACGGGCGAGCGGCTGCGCACCCTGGAGGGACACGGGGACCAGGTGTGGGAGGTGGCCTGGTCGCCGGACGGGCGCCTGCTGGCGACCGCGTCCCGGGACCGCACCGTCCGCCTGTGGGCCCCGGACGCCGAGGGGGCGGCCGCGGCGGTCGCCGTGCTGACCGGGCACGACGACCGGGTCCAGGACGTGGCCTGGTCCCCGGACGGCACCCGGCTCGGCTCCGTCTCCCGGGACCGGACGCTGCGGCTGTGGGACCCGGCGGCGGCCGGGCCCGCCGTCGTCGTCGGGCTGCACGCCGACTGGGTCAACGGGCTGTCCTGGTCCCCCGACGGCACCCGGATCGCCACGTCCTCGCGCGACCGCACGGTCCGCCTGTGGACCCCTGCCGGCCCCGGCGCCGCCGGACCGCTGCTGCGCCTGGCCGCGGGCCGGGTCCTGCACCCGCCGACGCCGGAACAGCGCCGCGGCCACCAGCTGCCGCCGCCCGCAGCCGTCCCACGGCCACGTGGGTGAAGTGCGCCCCGGCGCCGGTTCCGGGCCGGGGGAAGGCCCGTTGGAGGGGCGTGAACACCCCCATAGACTCGATAGACACCGCTCTCCCGGGCCTCGTCGGCGCCCCCGCGGGCCCGGCCGGTCCGCCGGCCCCCCGCATCCGCTCCGCCCTCGACGGCGGGGTCCTCTCCGTCCGGCTGGCCGGGGAGTTCGACCACTTCAGCTGTCTGCCTCTGCGGGCCCTCCTCGACGAGGGCGCCGCCCTCGGCGCCCGCCGGCTCGTCCTCGACGCGGCCCGCGTCACCTTCTGCGACTCGTCCCTGGCGCACCTCCTGGACCGGTGGACCGGCGGTGGCCGCTCCTGGGAGCTGCTCTCCGGCTCCCGGTCCGTGCGGCTGCTGCTGGACCTCTGGGACCGGGTGGGGCGGGCGGACGGGGCCCCGGAACGGGAGCCGGGGTGAGGGCGTCACTTCGGCGGCCCGGGTGTCGTTAGGCGCTCGGGGCTGATTCGGGGGACGAAGGGATGGCGTGAATGCGGCAGTTTCCGCTGGAGATGCACCATGTGGCGCCGGGGCGCCTGGTCGAGTGGCGGTTGCGGTCGACGACCGCCCCCGGCGCCGCGGACCGGAGGGCTTCGTTCAACCAGGACAAGCACTTCACCGTCGCCGAGGAGAGCCGCGCGGACGGCGACCGGGTCGCGTCCTGGGTGGCCGTCACCTTCGAGGTCGAGGGTCCGCTCGACGAAGAGGTGCTGGCGCGGGCCCTGCTGGGCTTCGTCCAGCGGCACGAGGTGCTGCGGTGCGAGTTCCTGCGGCTGGCCGGGGAGGTGTCGTGCGCTCCCCTGCCGGCCGGGGAACTCGCCCTGGAGGCACACGACGTGGCCGTGCACGGCTCGGCCGAGCGGCTGGGGGCGTTCCTGTCGGAGCGCTTCCAGCGGAGCATCGACACCCTCTCCTGGCCGCTGTTCGTGATGGGCGCGGTGGTCCGCCCCGAGTCCTCGACCGTGTACCTGGCGTTCGACCACATCGTCTGCGACGGCATGTCGATGCCGGTGGTCGCCCACCAGGTGCTCACCGCGTACGAGGCGCTGCTGCGCGGCGAGGAGCCCGTGCTGCCGCCGGCGCCGAGCTACCTCGACTTCGCCGACGAGCAGCGCCGCCGCTACCTGTCCATCGACGCGGACGACGAGCGCCTGGGCTACTGGAAGTCCTTCATCGAGCGCAACGGGGAGTTCTTCCCGCGCTACCCGCTGGACCTGGGCGTCGAGCCGGACCGGATGTACCCGATCGTCAACGAGGCCTCGTGGCTGCTGGACGCCGCCGAGGCCGAGGTGTTCGAGAAGGTGTGCCGGGAGACCGGCGCGAAGCCTTTCATGGGCCTGCTGGCGTCGGTCGCCGTGTGTCTGCGCGAGGCCGGCGGGCCGGGCGTGTACCGGGGGTTCATGCCCGTGAGCGAGCGCGGGCGGGAGAAGTGGACCGACTCGGTGGGCTGGTTCGTCAACACCCTGCCGATCGAGTTCGACGCCTCCCCCGGCAAGGACTTCGCCCAGGTGGTGGCCGGGGTCGGGGAAGGGTTCCGGGAGATGATGCGGCACCTGGACGTGCCCTTCGTGCGGGCGTGGGAGCTGCTGGCCCCGGAGGAGTTCGCCCTGCGTTCCTGGCCGTACGCGGTGAACTTCTTCTCCTACATCGACATGCGCCGCTGTCCGGGCGCCGAGCGGCACGAGGAGTGGCGGCCGACCACGCACGTGTGGTCGGCGACGGGCAACGGGACGTGTTCGTGGTTCCAGCGGGACGCGGACGGGCTGCACATGAACTCCCTGTACGTGGACACCCCCGCCGCCCGGCGCACCATGGACGACTTCCAGGAGGCGCTGCGCCGGACGGTGCAGTGCGTCGCCCGCACGGGCGGCTTCCGCCGGCCGGTGGGGCTGACGGCCCCGCGCCGGCCCGAACCGGATCCGCGGGCGGCGGCCCGGGCGGCGGGGGTCAGGGGCTGACGCCGGGGAGGGCGGCGGCGCGGGCCAGCAGCAGGTCCCGTTCGCGGGCGTTGCGGGTGAGGGAGGCCGCCCTCTCGAACTCGGCGCGGGCCTCCGGTCCGCGTCCGAGCCGCTCCAGCAGGTCTCCCCGTACGCTCGGCAGCAGGTGGTAGGAGCGCAGGGCGGGTGCTGCGGCCAGGGCGTCGACCAGCGGCAGGGCCGCCTCGGGGCCCTCGGCCATGGAGACGGCGACGGCCCGGTTCAGCTCGATCACCGGGGAGGGCAGCAGGTGTACGAGGCGCCCGTAGAGGGCGGCGATGGCCGTCCAGTCGGTGTCCTCGTAGCGGACGGCGGCCGCGTGGCAGCCGGCGATGGCGGCCTGGAGGGCGTAGGGGCCACTGCCGGCGCGCCCGAGGGCGTCGACGCCGCGCCGGATGAGGAGCCGGTTCCAGCGGGAGCGGTTCTGGTCGGCGAGGAGGACCGGTTCGCCGTCGGGGCCGGTGCGGGCGGCGGTGCGGGAGGCCTGGAACTCCAGCAGGGCGGCGAGTCCGTGCGCCTCGGGTTCCTCGGGCATCAGGGCGGCCAGCTGCCGGGCCAGGCGCAGGGCGTCCTCGCAGAGGGCGGGGCGCAGGAGGTCGTCTCCGGCGGTGGCCGCGTAGCCCTCGTTGAAGATGAGGTAGATCACCTCCAGGACGGAGGCGAGGCGCTGTTCTCGGTCCGCGCCGTAGGGGACCTCGAAGGGCACCCCGGCCTTGGCCAGGGTCCTTTTGGCGCGGACGACGCGCTGGGCGACGGTGGGCTCGGAGGCCAGGAAGGCGCGGGCGATCTCCTGGGTGGTGAGCCCGCCCACCAGGCGCAGGGTGAGCGCGATCCGGGCCTCGGTGGGCAGGACGGGGTGGCAGGCGGTGAACACCAGCCGCAGCAGGTCGTCGTCGATGTCGTCCGGGCCGGCGGGCTCGGCGGGGGGCGGTACGTCCTCCAGGGCGCGGCCGACCTCGGCGAGCTTGCGGGCGTAGGTCTCCCTGCGGCGGACGAGGTCGACGGCCCGGTGCCGGGCGGTGGCCATGAGCCAGGCGCCGGGCCGGTCGGGGATCCCGGAGACGGGCCACTGTTCGAGGGCGGCCACCAGGGCGTCCTGGGCGAGTTCCTCGGCGATGCCGACGTCCCGCACGATGCGGGTGACGCCGGCGATGATCCGCGCGGACTCCATCCTGAACACCGTCTCGACCGCCCGGGCCGTGGTCACTGCCGTCACGGCCACCCATCAGAGCAGCCGTGGCCCGGCGGGGCAAACGCGGCGCGGGGGGCGGCCGGGGCCGCCTCGGCCGCCTCCCGGGAGCCGGGGTCACATCTCCTGGATCTCACGGACCTCGGCGCCGACGTGCCAGGAGGTGGGGTGGGTCTCCAGGAACCGCTTGGTCCACTCCAGGGCCTCGGCCTTGTCCTTGCACTGGAGGAGGGCGTAGCCGCCGACGACCTCCTTGGTCTCGGTGAAGGGGCCGTCGGTGAAGCTGATCTTCCCGCCGGACCAGTCGAGGCGGGTGGCCTGGGCGGTGGGCAGCAGCCCGGCGGTGTCGAGCATGACCCCCGCCTTGGTGACCTCCTCCAGCAGGGCGCCCATCCGCTGTTCGAACTCCGGCGGGAAGTCCTGCGGGGGGAGGTCCTGCTCGTTGATGCGGATGAGCGTCAGGAAGCGCGGCATGGTGACTCCTCGGTCGGGAGGGCGGGGGCTTTCCCCGCCTCTCACCCCTGCGTCGAACGGGAGGGGCCCGGATCGACCGCTCGCGGAGAATTCTTCGGGGAATTCTCCGGACGGGCCACCGGGGCGCCCGGCCGTACGCCCGCCGGGCCGTCGGGGGCCCGGGAGGCACCGGGAGGCACTGGTCAGGCGCACCAGAAGAACATCGTGTCCTGGCGGGAGCGCCGGTCCTCGTCGGCGGACGCCCATTCCTCGGCCTCGAAGCGGATGGCCTTGAGGAAGACCTCGACGGTCTCGCGGACCTCCGGGTCCACCCGGTCCAGGACGGCCTCGTGAGCGGCGGTGAACTCGGCGGCCAGCTCGGTCGGGAACGTCCCCATCCAGGGGGTGGTGTCCCCGGCGGGGGGCAGGCGTACGGGCGGCCCGGACATGAGGATCTGGGAGATGCCCAGGCGGGCCGGGAGTCCGGCGCGCGACAGTTCCTCGTCGACCGTCCAGAACCAGGACTGGCGCCGCCAGTCCCCGAGGTCGTGGGTGTCCGAGAAGTGCGGGGCGATCAGCGCGTGCAGGGCGTGGTGGTAGCCGGGTCCCCGGGCCGCGCTGACGGTGCCGTCGAGGAGCTCCTCCAGGGCCTGGGCCACGGAGACGTCGAGGTCGATGCCCTGGGCGTGCAGCCGCCCGTCCACCGTCCGGCACTTCTCGCGGACGCCGGTGAGCGTCCGCTCCTGCTCGGGCGTGCGCTCCACGGCGGTGAGCAGCCTCATCGCTTCGCGCATGCTGCCGGTGCTCATCACAAGGTGACCCACGGTCACTTCCTTCCCCAGGCGATGCTTCATGTTCTCCGAACCGGGCCGTTCCGGCGAAGGCGGCGCCGCCGACGGCTACCGGCTGTCCCCCGACCAGTCCCAGCGGTCCGGGTCCGCGGCGCGGCGGCGGTAGTGGGCGCGGCCGCCCGGCCCGTAGCGGCCTATCTCGGTGGGCAGGCGCGCCTCCTCGGCCAGCCGGCCGGGGCTCCAGCCGGTGACGTCGAGGAGCAGCCCGTCGAGCGGGCCGCCGACGAGCTCGCCGTAGCGGCGGCCGGGGCGGGGGCCCGGGTCGGGATCGTCGTGGTCGGCGCCGTAGACCCTGCGGCGCGGTGTGCTGAGGTCCATGCGCCCAGGATCACAGGGACCACTGACAACGGGCCTAGGCTGGCGGGGAGCGTACGGACGAACCGAGGAGAGCACCGCCCATGACCCGTGGGGTACACCGGCCCCTGGAGGACCGGGAATTCGACTTCATCACCGGGATGGCGCGGGAGACCCCGGTCCTGGCCTATTTCACCGGTTCCTGGCCGAAGGCCGTCGGGCCCTCCCGGGAGATGGACGCCGTCGTCGCGGAGCTGGCGCGGGAGTACGGCGCCCGGCTGACGGCCGTGCGCACGGACATCACCCGCTGCCCGGCGGCGACCCGCCGCTACGGGGTGACCGGTGCTCCCGCCGTGGTGCTGCTGCGTTCGGGCGAGGCGGTGGCGGCCCACGACGGGCCGATGACGGCGCCGGAGCTGCGCGGGCTCCTGGAGGGGGCGGGGGTCTGAGGCCGGGCCGTTTCCCTACGGGTGAACTCGGGCAGGCTGGCCGAAAGTGGCATAGGTAGGATAGGTGCCTAAGGCATGTAATGGAGTCGGCACGACGGAACCATCCCTTGCGAGGTGTTGTTCTCCATGTCCGAAGCCCTGCCCACCACCCGGCCCGACGCCGTCTCCTTCCCGCAGGACCGCACCTGCCCCTACCACCCGCCGGCCGCCTACCAGCCCCTGCGGGACACCCGGCCGCTGACCCGGGTCACCCTCTTCGACGGCCGCTCCGTGTGGATGGTGACCGGCCACGCCGAGGCGCGGGCCCTGCTCGCCGACGGGCGGCTGTCCACCGACCGGACCCACGACGCCTTCCCCCTCCCCAGCCCCCGGTTCAAGGGGATCAGCAGGCAGCGCACCGCGCTCCTCGGGGAGGACGACCCCGTCCACAACACCCAGCGCCGGATGCTGATCCCGAGCTTCTCGGTCAAGCGGGCGGCCGCCCTGCGGCCCCGGATCCAGGAGACCGTGGACCGGCTGCTCGACGCGATGACGGCGAAGGGCACGCGCGCCGAGCTGGTCAGCGCCTTCGCCCTGCCGGTGCCGTCCATGGTGATCTGCGCGCTGCTCGGGGTCCCGTACGAGGACCACGAGTTCTTCGAGGCGCAGTCCCGCAGGCTGCTGCGCGGCCCCGCGCCCGCCGACGTCGAGGACGCCCGCAAGCGGCTGCAGGACTACCTGCGGGACCTGATCCTGCGCAAGCGCGCCGAGCCGGGCGAGGGCCTGCTGGACGAGCTGATCCAGGACCGGCTGGAGACCGGCGAGACCGATGTCGACGAGCTGGTCTCGCTGGCCGCGATCCTGCTGATCGCGGGGCACGAGACCACCGCCAACATGATCTCCCTCGGCACCTTCACCCTGCTGCGCCACCCCGAGCAGCTCGCGGAGCTGCGGGCCGACCCCTCGCTGCTGTCGGGGGCGGTGGAGGAGCTGATGCGGTTCCTGTCGATCGCGGACGCGATGCTGCGGTTCGCCACCGAGGAGATCGAAGTCGGCGGGGTCGTGATCCGGCCGGGCGACGGGGTGGTCTTCTCGACCTCGGTGATCAACCGCGACGAGGCCGTCTTCCAGCACCCCGACGTGCTCGACTGGCACCGCTCGGCCAACCGCCACCTGGCCTTCGGCTTCGGCATCCACCAGTGCCTGGGCCAGAACCTGGCCCGGGCCGAGATGGAGATCGCCCTGGGCACGCTGTTCGACCGGCTGCCGGGCCTGCGCCTGGACGCCGATCCGGACACGATCCCGTTCAAGCCCGGGGACACCGTCCAGGGCATGATCGAACTGCCGGTGGCGTGGTGAGCGGCGTGCGGATCTCCGTGGACCGGGACGTCTGCATCGGCGCGGGCCAGTGCGTACTGGCGGCTCCGGAGGTCTTCACCCAGGACGACGACGGCCTCAGCGGGGTGCTCCCCGGCCGTGAGGACGGCCACGGCAGCGCGATGGTCCGGGAGGCGGCGCGGGCCTGCCCGGTCTCGGCGATCACCGTCCGGGAGGAGGCGCGGGCCCCGGAGTGACGCGGCTGCCCCCGCCGGCCGGGCTGGCGGGGGCAGCGGTCGCGCACGGCGTGCGCGGGGCACGGCGTGCGAAGGGCACGGCGTGCGCGGGGCACGGTCAGAAGGGCCCGGTCAGAGGGGCCGCACCATCTCCGCCTGGGGGCCCTTGGTCCCCTGGGTGACCTCGTATTCGACCTGGGCGTTCTCGTCGAGCGACTTGTAGCCCTGCGCCTGAATGGCGGAGAAGTGCACGAACACGTCGGGGCCGCCACCGTCCTGCTGGATGAACCCGAACCCCTTTTCCGCGTTGAACCACTTCACGGTGCCAGTTGCCATCGGTACTGATCCTCACTCGACGTTCCACTCGGGCCGCCTGCGCGGCCGTCTCGATCCTGCCCACCCGCCCCGCGGACCACACTCCGGACGCCGCCAACCGGGGGTGCGTCGAACGCCCGCGCGAACCTCCGGGAGCCGGGGCGGCCCGCTGGTAAAATGGGCCGAAGACTTCAGGCGCGGGGCGTTTTCGCCCGGTGCGGACGCGTACGACGAGCCGGGGACCGTACCGAGGGGTACGGACCCCGGCTCGTCGCCGTTGCGGACCGCGTTCCCCCGCGCGCTCGGTTCCCCTCACGGAAGGTTCTGCATGAAGAACCCGTCAGCTCACGGGCGTTTCGGCATCAAGGCCGCGGCGTCGGCAGGATCCCGGTCCAAGGGCGGTGGCGGTGGCGGCAAGGCCCCGCGGACCCTCGGCCCGCAGGGCGAGTTCGCCATGCCCCGGACGGCCACCCCGGCCCTGCCGCCGGTGGCCTCGTTCGACGAACTCGGACTGCCCCCTGAGCTGGTGAAGACCCTCGCCGACCAGCAGGTGCGGGAGCCGTTCCCGATCCAGGCGGCCACGCTGCCGAACTCCCTCGCGGGCCGTGACATCCTCGGCCGGGGCCGCACCGGCTCCGGCAAGACCCTCGCCTTCGGCCTGGCCCTGCTGGCCCGCACCGCCGGCCGCCAGGCGGACCCGAAGCGGCCCCTCGCGCTGGTCCTCGTCCCGACCCGCGAGCTGGCGCAGCAGGTCACCGAGGCACTGGCCCCGTACGCCCAGGCGCTGCGGCTGCGCATGGCCACCGTCGTCGGCGGGCTGTCGATCGGCCGGCAGTCCGGGACGCTGCGCACCGGCGCCGAGATCGTGGTGGCCACCCCGGGACGGCTGAGCGACCTGGTCAAGCGGCGCGACGTGCACCTGGAGCGGGTGCGGATCACGGTGCTGGACGAGGCCGACCAGATGTGCGACATGGGGTTCATGCCGCAGGTCACCGAGCTCCTGGACCAGGTGCACCACGACGGGCAGCACATGCTGTTCTCGGCCACGCTGGACCGCAACGTCGACCAGCTCGTGCGCCGCTACCTCAAGGACCCGGTGTCGCACTCCGTGGACCCCCAGTCGGCCTCGGTGGGCACGATGGACCACCACGTGCTGCACATCCACGCGGCGGACAAGGTCTCGACGGCCACCGAGATCGCCGCCCGCGAGGGCCGGGTGATCATGTTCCTGGACACCAAGCACGGCGTCGACCAGTTCGTGAAGCACCTGCGGGCCATGGGCGTCCGGGCGGAGGGACTCCACAGCGGGAAGTCCCAGCCGCAGCGCACCAAGACCCTCGGGCAGTTCAAGGACGGGCAGCTGACGGTCCTGGTCGCGACGAACGTCGCGGCGCGCGGCATCCACATCGACGACCTCGACCTCGTGGTCAACGTGGACCCGCCGGCCGACAGCAAGGACTACCTGCACCGCGGCGGGCGCACGGCCCGCGCGGGCGAGTCCGGCAAGGTCGTCACGCTGGTCACCCCGAACCAGCGCCGCGACATGGTCCGGCTGATGGCCGACGCGAAGATCCGGCCGACCATCACCCAGGTGCGCTCCGGCGAGGCCGCGCTGAGCCGGATCACCGGCGCGCGCAAGCCCTCCGGGGTTCCGCTGTCGGGGGCGCTGCCGACCGACGCCAAGGGCCGGCCGAGCGGCACGGAGCTGGGCTTCCGCGGTCTCGGCACCCGCCCGGGGCGGACCGGCCGGGGCAAGGAGTCCCGCAAGACGATCGAGGCCCGCCAGGCCGCCGAGGCCCGCCGCGCGGCCCGGGTCCGCACGGACCACCCGCTCCGCGATGGACCGGGCCGACGCGGACACCGCCAGCCAGCGGCCGTCCGCGCTGCGGTAGGTGTTGCGG
>NZ_JBEPFL010000051.1:0-46917 GCF_040301925.1 Streptomyces sp. NPDC000075 | reverse complement strand
CCTGGAATCCCGCTCCGCGGGATTCCAGGCGCTGCGCGCCTGGAAAGGGACCCGCCTCGCTGCGCTCGGCGGAGGGCGGCTTCGCCGCCCAGAGCCGGCCTTCGGCCGGGGTACCCTCCGCTTCGCTCCGGGTACCTGGGCGCTGCGCGGGGCTCGGCTTCGCCGAGCCAGGGCCGGCCCTTCGGGCCGGTGTCCTGCGCTTCGCTCCGGACTGGTTCGGAGTTTCGCTTCGCTCCCCCGAATGTCCTGCTTCACAGGCTTAATAGATCGTTTCAGAATGGTGTTCACGGTCGCGCGTCGTGGCCACAGTCCTTGCCCCCTTCACCCGCGAGGGTGGAAACAATTCGGCCGGACGGCCATGCGGCCGGGAACCCGGAGGGCGGAGCCGTGATCATGGCGGCAATGGCCCGATCAGGGCTCTCGACGAAGGGAAACCTCATGCGTAAGCGTGCCGCTGTGGCCACTCTTGTGAGTGCCGCCGCTCTGGCCCTCTGTGTCTCCGCCCCCGTGCACGCCGCCCCAACGGCAGACGCCCAAGGCAGCCTCACGTACTACTACAAGGAGGACGGACTCACGTACAACGGCGCTCTGGAAGATCCGGAACTCGGTGTGTGCCACAACATCTTTGCCGTGGACTACACCAGGCAGGCATACGCCCCGCACAACCTCACCAACGCCATCGCCGAGGTGTTCCCGAACAGGGACTGCACGGGCGTGCCCACCCTGCTTCTCCCGGACAGCCCCCAAATGCCGGACATCATCAAGTTCCGGTCCGCCAAGTTCCGGCTCCCGCTGTGACATAGCACCCCGCGAACAACCCGCGACGCCGACACGGTCTCCGGGGTGTCCATAAGCACGTGGTCGGCCATCCAGGACACAACGAGTTCGCACGGGCGCTCGGCTGGGCTTCCAGCCGAGCGCGTCGCCTGGCGCGCTCCGCAGCACAGCATGGGCGATCGTTTCAGGTTGCCGCACGGAGTCGCCGGAGGCAGATGATGCCGCAGGCGAGTTCAAGCAGGCCCTGATGAAGGTCAGCGCGCCGTTCATACCGGGTGCGTAGCCGTTTGAACTGGTGCAGCCAGGCAAATGCGCGCTCTACCACCCAGCGCACCTTCCCCAGCCCGGAACCGTGGGCAACGCCGCGCCGGGCGATCAGCGGTTTGATGCCGCGCTTCCACAGCAGGCGGCGGTACTTGTCGAAGTCGTAGCCGCGGTCGGCGTACAGACGCCGGGGCTTGCGGCGGGGGCGTCCGCGCAGCCCCCGTAGCGGCGGAACGGCGTTCAGCAGCGGGAGCAGTTGGGTGACGTCGTGGCGATTGCCACCGGTGAGCGTGACGGCGAGCGGGGTTCCGTGACGGTCGACGATCAGGTGGTGCTTGGAGCCGGGGCGGGCACGGTCGACGGGCGAGGGGCCGACGTGATCCCCCCTTTGAGGGCTCGGACGTGCGAGCCGTCCACAGCGCAGTCGTCCAGGTCCAACAGGTCGGCTCGACGCAGTTCGGTCAGCAGGGCGGTGTGAAGGCGGGGCCAGACGCCTGCCTCGGTCCAGTCCCGCAGCCGGCGCCATGCCGTAACCCCGGAGCAGCCCAGGGTCTCGGCGGGCACGTCGCGCCAGGCCACACCGGTCCTCAGCACGTACATGATGCCGGCGAGGGCCGCCCTGTCAGGGACGCGCAGTCGCCCGGGGTGGCGGGGGCGCCGTTCGGGAGGGGGCGGCAGCAGCGGCGCCACCCGCTCCCACAGGTCATCTGGAACAAGATCAGCACGCATCCGGACACCCTGTCGGCCGAGATCGCCGAGCGCAATACCACAGATCAACTCATTCTGAAACGATCAGTAAGTGACCCTGTTTCACGGGGCTCGGGCCTGCGGCCCGTTGGGCGGGTCCGCTCCGCTCCCCCGCCCGGGTCCTTCCGGCCCGCCTCCAGGATCAGCCCGCTCCGCGGGCAGCCGGCAGCCGTGTCAGTGGGCCCGGCTAGGGTGCCGCTGGCGGGGTTCGGCACCGAGGCATCCAGCACCGAAAACCAAACGGCAGTAACCTCCCGGAACTGCACGGGGGCGGCCACGGCCTAACCGGCGGCCGGGGAAAAAGGGCCAGCTACAGGCCTACCAGGACCAACCCCGCCACCCCACACCGGGCTTCCTCCAAGGCCCCGTACCCGCTGCACCCGCACGCGCAGGGTTGGGGTTCCACATCCGGTGCCAGGTCAGCGGGCCCAGTCTCCGCACCAGTTCCTCGTCGTCAGGTGACCCCGAACCGGTCCCAGCTGGCGATCGACCGTCGAGGTGTGAGCCCGAGGTCGAAGACTGCTCCGAACGTCACGATCATGCAGAAGGAGATCCCCCTGTCCGGTCGACCGGATCGGTGATGCGGCTCTCCAGATCACCTTTCAGCCAGGTGAGCATCTCCAGCCTCGACGCCCCTCCGGTCGCCTTCTGGCGCAACGCCTGCTCGATCTCCCGCTGCCCAGCTCCCTTGCCCATGCCCACCCCTTCCACAGACGATCCCGCTCACGACAAGTCTCGTCCGGCACAGGCCTCTTCGGCCCCGTTGGGGTGCCGTCCCGGCCTTCCGGCTCCGCCTCCAGACCTTTGGCCCGCTTCGCGGCCCTGGCTGGCAGCAGATCAAGAGCGGTGCTGGCCGTTGCCCCATTCACTCGGATGCATGCAGTCCCACACATCCCCGGTCCACTCCCTGGCAAGGAAGACCGGACGAGTCAGAAGGACGTCACCCGCCCTCTGCACCCGAACAAACACCCCTAGCTCCGCTGACACCACACCCCCGTCAGAGGAGTACCTGTGCTCGAAGCCGTGTTCCTCGTTGTAGTCCCACAGCCACTGCTCAACCAGGGAAGGAACCCGACCCACAAACGGCATCCCAGCTACCTTCACCTGCGGACCCCTCAACGCATCCACAACCACCGCCGCAAGCCTGCCCGTATCCGTCCCGTAGAGCGTCACACC
Source organism: Streptomyces sp. NPDC000075 (assembly GCF_040301925.1). Classification (NCBI taxonomy): domain Bacteria; kingdom Bacillati; phylum Actinomycetota; class Actinomycetes; order Kitasatosporales; family Streptomycetaceae; genus Streptomyces; species Streptomyces sp. NPDC000075. The sequence continues at coordinate 43,953 of NZ_JBEPFL010000051.1, read as the reverse complement.
AAGCTCCGGGAACGATTGCTCGGTATCCACGATCCAGTCACCAGGCCTGGCCGGCTCCGCGGGACGGCCACTCAGCAAAGCCGCTGCTTCGATCAGCGGCATCCCGAACTCCAGCCGCCCAACACCGACCAACGGCTCATACACCCACTCGCCACGATCCTCATCCCGCTTGACTTCCCAAGCCACCGTTCTCCCCCAACAGCCAGGCCGGCCTTGTTGCAGTGATCGATCCCAGCCCACCACACCGTCACAGACCGCCGACAGTTGGGGGAAGAAGAAAGCCCAGGGCGTCCCGGTGATTCAATCTAGAGGCCGGATGAACTCGGGAATCTGAACGGGGCACCCACACCTGGCGTCGACACCTGCATCCCAAACGACGTGAACGCTATCGGTAGTGGGCCCACCGTAGGACATGCCCAGGGCCACGATGAGCTGCTTGATGTCGAGTTCGTCAGTACGGGTGAGCAGCCGTGTGGAGCGCAGGATCCGCGGGAGGTAGCCGACTGGTGCGAGGGTCTCGGATGGGGGCTGCGCCGGCTGGGTCGATGGCGACTCTGGTAAGCCGGGTGACAAGTACGTGCGGGTTGTCGGTGTGCAGGGCGCGGCGATGGGTGAGGCAGGCTCCAGGGCTCGCCATGTGGCGTCATCGAGAGCGAGATTGATGCTGCGCCCGGGAAAGCGGATTGTTCGGGAGGCAGTGGCGATGTCCATGAGGGTGAGATGGCGGAATTCGGTGGGGGTGGCAGCGTGCAGAAGAGCCGCCAGGCCGATCAACGCCTCGTGCGGCAGGACACCTTCGCCGGCGCTCCAGCGGCGGTAGAGGACACGCTGCTCGTCGAGGGTGAGGGTCGAGCCGCTCAGCAACCAGCTAATCAACATGAGCAAGATCGCCTGGAAGAAACACCGCCACCCACCCCGACAACGCCGAATTGACTGGAGCGTGGTCAGCGTCGATTCCACGACCTGCCGCTCACATCAGCACGCAGCCGACGCCTCCACTCATGTCCCGAGAGCCCGGGTCGGCGCAGGAGCCCGACGCGTTCACCGTCCCGATGAGGCCCTGGGACGCTCGCGAGGCGGGCTCACAAGCAAGATCCACCCCCAAAGAAGGTGGGCGCTGCCCGCCAGTGGGGGGACGCGCCGCAGATGATTCCCGTTCTGGAAGAGATTCGTGTGCCCCGGCAGGCTGGTGGACGACCACGTACCTGGCCCAACCATGTCGGGGGCGATGAGGCTTACTCGTCACGCCGCAATCGGCGTCACCTGCGCAGACGTCAGATCAAGGACACGATCCCCGAACCGAGAGACCAGCGGGCCGACCGCCGGCGCCGCGGCAGCCAAGGAGGCCGACCCGCTGGGTTCGACAAGGCGATCTACCGCCGCCGCAACGAAGTCGAGCGGACCATCAACCGACTCAAGAACTTGGCTCCGAAGTGAAGTGGGCCGCTCAGAGATCCTCGATGGGGAGATTTGAGGCTCTGCCGGAGTTCCGTGAACCGGTGATCACTAGGGCTTTGGTGTGGGTCAAGGTCTCCGGCAGGTGCTACGGCGGGGCCGGCCAGTAGGGGGCGCTGGGGTTGGAGTAATGCCGTCCGTGACCGGGCATGCGCTTGGGCGTCGATTGGGGTATTCAGGTTTACAGGGACCAAGAGGATACGCGGGTGACTCGCTACCCACCGGTGATAGGAGGCCGGGAATGCCTGGAAAAGAGGGACCGAAGGTGATGCTGCGCGGGCCTGCCGAAGGAGACAGCATCATCCTGCCAATGGGTGGACGACAGGCGCACATCACGCGCAAAGCATCCCGAACCGAGACTGGTGGGCATTGGGCGATCGGGGAGGCATGGCAGGACCCTGGGTTCGACAACCCCCCGCACACCCACGATGAAGCAGAAGCCTTCTATGTCCTTGAAGGCACGTATACCTTCTATACCGACTCCGCTCCGGCAGAAGGAGTCGGACCAGGCACCTTCGTCTTCATTCCGCCTGGCGCCGTACACGGGTTCCGAGCCGGTCCAGAAGGCGGACGGCTGCTTTGCATCTGGCCTTCGAGCGTCGAAACTGCGTTCTTCGGTGGGCTTACAGAAAAAGCAACCGACCAGTAGTCGTCGGGACGGCACCCTGCCCCCCACTCAGCGCGGCAGAGGTCTGCCGAGCGACATCGTTCACGGAATCGGTCAGAACCGTTTTCAAGTATCCCTATCCGCACCCGCGCCCATCTCGGCACAGCGAGGATCGACGATCTCGTCGAACTCGACGCGCCAGGTCAGGTCCAAGCCGAAGCTGCTGAGGCGAACCAGCAGCTCGGCCAGGGTCACGTAGTGCTTTCCGCGCCAGGCACGGAACGTGATCCCCTTCATCCCTGCCTCCGCTGCGCTCCCCCGTCTACCGGGGTCCTTCCGGCTTTGCCTCCCAGGACCGGGGCCCGGCCTGGAGGCAATCGTGTAGGAAGCGCCAGAGTGGCTGATCTCCACCGTGGACCGGGGCAGGAACCACAGGGGGTGTGCGGGCGTCTCTGCCGCCGCGAGTGGAGAGCAACATCCGGCACCAACGATCTGGGGGGCAACCGTGATGGCCCGAAAGAGCCGAGGAACCTGGAAGATCCGGAGATCCTGGAGAGGGGTGACCATGGCTCTCGTCATCCTGATCTGCCTGACCGCCGCCGGGGCGTCACCCGCCGCCGCTGACCCGGGCGGACCGTTCGCGCCCAACGTGGACCAGCACTGTGCCATGCAGAACAGTGGCAGCGGTCCCATGACGACCGTGATACCCGTCGACCGGATCACCCTCAACCTCGAGACCGTCGGCTACCCCCCGAGCGACTCCACCATCACCGCCTCCTTCACCATCAGCGGCAGCACCAGGACCGGCACCGCCAACGGCACGTTCGACGCCGCCAGGAAGAACGCCACGTTCAATTTCTCGGTGGCCAAACCGCCGCCGGGCGCGACGCTGACCGTCACCTACCAGGTGTGGGTGCACGGCGTCTACTACAGCAACTTCGTGAGAGTTCCGCTGGCGCCCTGCTCCTGGGACAACCCCGCCTACGTGGATGCCTCGACGTGGAGCGACTACGTGACCGTGACCGGTGTCTCCCAGCGCTGCGAGACCGTCGACGTCGGCGTCGGCGGCAGGCACGTCTACATCCCCGAGGACATCGTGACGGTGAACGTCGCGCACGGTCCGTCCTACGGGCCCTCTCCGTACGCCGGCCGCTCCGTCTGGGCCGACTACTGGATCGTCGGTCAGAAGGCCTACACCTCGGGAGCGTCCGGCGTCTTCGACGCCGACGGCAAGGCCACGCTGTCGTTCGTGATCCTCGCTCCGACCACCGGCGCCGAACTCGACGTGCTGGCAAGCGGCCAAGCGGGCTCGCGAACCTTCCCCGGCCACTCCTGGGCCCCTCTCGCCTGCTGAACCGGCACCGGCACACCTGACGACCTGGCCCCCGCCCCGAGGTGCTTCCCGCCCTCGGGCGTGGTCAGGCGCGCCTGCACACGTTGACGTCCTCGGCCTCATCGCCGTACGCGAGCAGGCGGGCTGAGCAGCCACAGGAGCACCGTCGGGATCAGGACCGCCACCGTCAAGGCAGCCAGGAGCGGTGCGCGGTCTCCCGGAGCCAGGTGGTGCACCAGCCTGATGTGGATCGCCAGATGGGGTACGGCGAAGACCAGGTACACCACGAGGCCGGTGCGGATCGCCGTCCGTTCCATCGTGAGGGCTCCGGCGCCGAGGGCTACGGCGGTGGCCAGGCTCATCGCGCCGTAGTCCGTCACCAGGTGGACGTTGTACGCCATTCCCATGCCGACCCAGGGAACGGCGAAGAACGAGTGCGGGAACAACAGCGCCCAGCATCCGACACCGAGCTGAGCCACAGCCAGAAAGGCCTGCCCGGCGCGGAGCCATCCACGGGTCCGCGTGCCGCCCCTGACCACCAGATCCGCCAGATCCGTCCCGGATTCCTTCACGAGTGCCCACCTCCACGAGGGGCGCGGTCCGGGGTACCGGGCCGCGCGTCCGTCAGTACACCCACTCAGACCGAACAACCTCGCAAAATGTGACACCGCACGCCACAGGTCAGGAGTCCGGTTCGTCCGGGACGCCCAGCATGCGGATGAGGTCGGCGAGTTCCTCGCGGTAGAGCTTGGCGGGGCTGGGGGTCAGGGTGCGCAGGTGCCCGTAGACCTCCAGGGTCACCAGGCCGTGCAGCCGCCCCCAGATCCGCATCGCGAGCGCCACCGCGGCGGGCGGCAGGTCGGGGAAGGCCGGGCGCAGTTTGTCGAGGAGCGCTGGGTCGAAGTCCGACCACTGGAACTCGCTGTGGGCGTAGTGGGGGCCGGCGTAGGGCCAGGCGGCGGCGGCCAGTGCGGTGAGCCCGGCGCAGACCCGGCGTCCGGCGTCGGGGGCCGCGCCGACGGGGGGAGCCTGGTAGCCGGGCACGGGGTCGCCGTACACCAGGCGGAAGCCTTCGGGGTTGGCGAGGGCCCAGTCGCGCAGGGCGTGTGCCCAGGCCTTGATGCGGTCCGCCGGACGCGTGGCGGGGGCCGTCTCCCAGGCGGCGTCGACCGCGTCGGCGAGTGAGGTGTACACGTCGTTGATGAGGGTGGTCACCAGGTCGTCGCGGGTGGCGAAGTAGCCGTAGATGGCGTTGGCGGTCATGCCCATCTCGCGGGCGATGGCGCGCAGGGTGATGGCGTCGGGTCCGCCCGAGGCCATCAACGCGAGCGCGACGCTCTTGATCTCGGCGCTCGTCTGGGCCCGCAGCCGCTCGCGCCGCCCCATGGTGCCGCCGCCCGTACTCGTCTTCGTCCCTGACTGTGCCACGGCCCTACCTTACAGCGTCAACTTTCCTGATTGCCGCGCGAAAACTTCACGGCGTATAGTTTTCGCACGGCGTTTAGCTGCGCCCGTGTCGAGTGTCGCGAACAGGGGAGAGCCATGCACATCGGAGTCATCGGGGCCACAGGCGGCATAGGCAGCCGGGTCGTCACCGAAGCCCTCGGCCGGGGACACCACGTCACGGCCTTCAGCCGTGACGTCACCGGGATCAGGGACGAGCGCGCGAACATCACCTGGAAGGACATCGACGTACTCGACCCCGGCCGCGTCGCCGCCGCCCTTCCAGGGCTGGACGTGCTGATCAGCGGATTCCAGCCGGGCAACGCCTCGAAGGACTTCGCGGACACCGTGGAGCGCTCGATCGCCGATCCCGGTATCCACGCCGTTGCCGCGCGCTCGCTGCTGAAGGCGCTGGAGAGCCACCCCCGGACCCGGCTGATCGTCATCGGGGGCGCCGGCAGCCTGGAGGTCGAACCCGGCCTGGTCATGGCTGATTCGCAGGAGCACATCAACGCCACCCTGGACCCGCTCGGGCTGCCGAGGGAGTACGCGGCGGCGATGCGCGGAGCAAGGGACGGCCTGAACGTCCTGCGGACCTCCAACAGGCTCTGGACCTACTTCAGTCCGGCGAAGGACATCGCCCCCGGGGAACGCACGGGCCGCTTCCGCGTCGGCGGCGACCAACCGGTCCTCGACGCCGACGGGCTCAGCCGCATCTCCATGGAGGACGCCGCCGTGGCCCTGGTCGACGAGGCCGAACTCCCGCGCTTCGTCCAGCGCCGCTTCACCATCGGCTACTGAGATCGGCTACTGAGATCGGTGTCCTGCACCCGGTGGGCCGGGGCGGCCCGTTGCGGGCCGAAGCCGCCCGGCTGGTCGCAGGCAGCCTGACTCCGGCGCCGAAGAGCATCCCTGAGCGGGCATGCGGTTCAGCTCGGCGTGGCACGCGGCCGCGGTCGCGTCCGGCAACGGGTGCATGGCCGGGCGTCCGGGCGCCGCCGTAGGGGGCGGGGCGGCGTGAGCGTCTCCGTCCTCCCGCTGATGGGGGGAGACCGGTTACGGGGTTGCCCGGCCGATGCGTCAATGTTGCCAGGACGGCCGGACGCGGAGCAGCTCGGTCCGGAGGACCGGTGTGCCGTCGACCGGCGCCGGGTTCTCCGTGGTCGGTGTGATCCCTCCGGCGGCGACCTTGTCGAGTGTCGTCAGGCCCTCGGGGCCGACCGTGCCGAACACGGTGTAGTTCGGTCGCAGCGCGGAGTCGCCGTAGACGACGAAGAACTGTGAACCGTTGGTGGCCGGGCCTGCGTTGGCCATCGCCAGCAGGCCGCGCCCGTAGAGGCGGCGCGCGCCGGTCGGGTCGGTCGGGGCCGGCGGCAGGTCCACCGGGAGCTCGTCCTTGTACTTGTACCCGGGGCCGCCTTCACCGGTAGCGGTCGGGTCGCCGCACTGAAGGACCTTCAGTGTCGGGTACGCCGTCAGACGGTGGCACACCGTACGGTCGTAGAACCCGTGCCGTGCCAGGTGCAGGAAGCTCTGGACGGTGCACGGCGCCTTGGCCCGGTCCAGGTGCAGCGGGAGAGGGCCCTGGCTGGTCGGAACAGCCATGTCGACCGTGCCGCGATTCGGGGTGCGGCGCGGGTCGGGCGGCAGCGGAACCGAGCGTGCCGGCGGCTCGTCCGGGGTCTGGGTGTACTGGCAGGGGCCGTGCGTGGTGCGCGGCGGAGCAGCGTCGGAATCGGAAGCGCTGGCGACACTTCCCCCGGACACGACTAACGCCACCGCCGCGAATGCGCTGATCAGTGCTCGTTTCATCTCGCACGCCCTTCTGATGATCGCCACGTTCTGAAGCGGTCGCAGTCTAGGACGTGAGAAGGGGCGAGAGTAGACGGCCGGTAGGGCCCGGATGGGAGGTCCTCGTGCCTGGTGTTGCCGGATGGCGGGGAAGCGTGCAGGTGCGGCGGCAGAAGAACGCCGACCGTACTTTTGCGGGTGGAACTGCCTGGGCCGTACCCGTGCACCGTGATCGACTGTGCCTGCCGCAGGGGCGCTGCCCACGGCACCCCGGCCCGCCTCCCCCGGTGGGCCGGGAAGGGCCTGAACGGGCCGGGCGCACGAAGGAGAGAGTCATGCTGGTCCGGAAGTTGAAGGCAGCCGTGATCGCGGCCGCCGCGGTCGCGAGTGTCGCGGTGGTGGCCACCCCCGCCGAGGCGAGCAATTGCTCGCGCGGAGGCGGCGTCTACCTCTGCGAGTACGGCGTGACCAGCTACAAGCTCCCCAACGGCACGAAGCAGGAGTTCGTCGTCGGCACCGACCGTGCGGTGTGGACCCGCTGGACGGACTCCGACGGGGACTGGACGCGATGGATGTCCATGGGCGGAAGGGCGTCGAGCACGGCGCGCGCCTATGACTACGACGGCGGCGACGGCTGGACCTTCAGGGTCTTCTACTACGACGAGACGGGCGAGTACTGGGGCCGCAACCGCGACCACGACGGCAACTGGTCTCCGTGGATCCACTACGACCTCCCGCTCAACGGCTGAGGTCCCGTCTCCCACCGGGCTCGCACCCGGCCTGCCGCCCGTTCGCGAAAAGGGGGTTGCTCAATGGTCAAGGATCGTTGACCATTGAGTCATGCCTACCGATGATCTCCCCGAGACGTTTCACGTCACCACGGACGAGCAGTTGCGCGCCGTCTCCAACCTCACCCGGCACCGGATCATGGCCGTGCTCCGCTTCGAGCCCGCGACGATCACTCAGATCGCCGACCGGGTGGGCCTGGCGAAGGGGAGTTCCAGCTATCACGTGCGGCTGCTGGAGCGGGCCGGGCTGGTGAAGGTGGTGCGGACGCGGAAGGTGCGGGGGGTCAACGAGCGGTACTACGCGATGGCCGCGCGGTCGATCGTGCTGCCGGATCCGGGCGAGGGCGGGCCCGACGTGCTGATGCGGCACGCGGTGGCGGACCTGGAGGCCGCGCCGGCGGACGGCGAGCGGCACGTGCGGATGGCGCACCTGCGGCTCACCGACGAGCAGTTCGCGGAGCTGGGGGCGCGGCTGGAGGCCCTGGCGGACGAGTACCGGGCGCTGTCCGACCCGTCGCTGCCGGACGCCTCGCTCATCTTCGCGCTGTTCCACCCGGGATCGCGCCGGCAGGCCGAGGGGGAGGGCGAGTGAGCATGGACCAGGCGAAGATGCCCGCCGGGTTCGGGCGGTTGTGGACGGCGCAGACGGTGTCCTCGCTCGGGGACGGGGTGACGCACGCGGCGCTGCCGCTGCTCGCCCTGACCCTGACGCGGGATCCGCTGGCGCTGGCCGTGGTCACGGCCGCCGGGACGCTGCCATGGCTGCTGTTCGGGGTGGTCGGCGGTGCGCTGGTGGACCGCTGGGACCGGCGGCGCACGATGTGGGTCACGGACGCGGTGCGTGCGGTGCTGCTCGCGGTGCCCGCGGGCGCGGCCGTGCTCGACGTGCTGAGCGTTCCGCTGCTCGCGGCCGTCGCCTTCCTGCTGGGGCTGGGCGGGCTGTTCTTCGACACGGCCGCCACGGCCTACCTGCCGGATCTGCTCGGCCGCGATCCCGCGCTGCTGGAGCGCGCCAACTCCCGTCTGCGCGGGACCCAGACCGCAGCGTCCGGCTTCGCCGGGCCGCCCGCGGGCAGTGCGCTGCTCGCGCTGGGGCGGGCGGTGCCGTTGTTCGCCGACGCGGTCTCGTTCGCGCTGTCCGCGCTGCTCGTACGGTCGCTGCCGGCCGCGCCCCGGCCGGTGCCTCAGGCGCGGGAGTCGCTGCTGCGGCAGGCGCGGGCCGGTGCCTCGTACGTGTTCCGGGACCGGCTGCTGCTCGGGCTCGCGCTGCGTCCGGCGGTGGGGAACGTCGCCTTCCTGGCCGTGGAGACCGTCCTCGCGCTCTTCGCGCACGACCGGCTGGGAGTGGGCGGCCTTGGTTTCGGGCTGCTGCTGACGGCCGAGGCCACCGGTGGTCTGCTCGGGGCGGGGATCGCCTCCTTCCTCGGCCGGCGCCTGGGCACCGGTACGGCTCTGACCTGCACGGCCGCGGTCGAGGGGCTTGCCATCGCGGGTCTTGCCGCCGCCCCGGACGCTTATGTCGCGGGTCTCGCGCTGGCCGTCTGCGGCGCGGGCATGGGTGCCACGATGGTGCTCGGGCCCTCCCTGCGGCAGGCGATCGTCCCCGGGCATCTGATGGGGCGGGTCGCCTCCACCTCCCGGATGCTCGCCATGTGCGCGGCCCCGTTCGGAGCCTTCCTCGGCGGCTGGCTGGCCACCGCCTACGACGTGCGGACCCCGCTGTTCGCGGCCGCCGGGCTCCTGCTGGCGATGACGGCCGTCACCGCGACGATGACCACCGACCGCCGGATCGAGGCGGCGCTGAGTGCCGCAGCCCAGGAGGAGGTTCCCGCCCGGGAGGCCTCGGCCGCCGTGGCGTGAGGGGGCGTCCCAAACGTTCTTCAGGAGGACTCGAATCCCGGCGGAGAGCATCAGGGGCGTGGCCGGCGTCGGCCGCGGACCGATCCCTTTTGCTCTAGGAGTATCCGTGAAGGCACTCGTCCTGTCTGGGGGCGCCGGGACCCGGTTGCGTCCCATCACCCACACGTCGGCCAAGCAGCTGGTGCCCGTCGCGAACAAGCCCGTGCTGTTCTACGGGCTGGAGTCGATCGCGGCGGCCGGTATCACCGAGGTGGGTGTGGTGACCGGGGACACCGAGCAGGAGGTGCGGGCGGCGATCGGGGACGGGTCGGCGTTCGGGATCTCGGTGACGTACCTGCGCCAGGAGCAGCCGCTGGGGCTGGCGCACGCGGTGCTGACGGCCCGGGAGTGGCTGGGCGACGACGACTTCGTCATGTTCCTCGGGGACAACTTCCTCATCGACGGGATCACCTCGCTGGTCGGCGAGTTCGAGGCCACCCGGCCCGACGCGCACATCCTGCTGACCCGGGTCGCCGATCCGTCGGCGTTCGGGGTGGCCGAGGTCGACGGCGACGGGAAGGTCGTACGGCTGGAGGAGAAGCCCCAGCGGCCGAAGAGCGACCTGGCGCTGGTGGGGATCTACCTGTTCACCGCCGCCATCCACGAGGCGGTGGCCGCCATCAGGCCCTCGCGGCGCGGGGAGCTGGAGATCACCGATGCGATCCAGTGGCTGATCGAGCGGGACTTCGCCGTCGGGTCCACCCTCATCGACGGCTACTGGAAGGACACGGGCACCGTCGAGGACCTCCTGGAGGTCAACCGGATCGTGCTGGAGAGGCTGCACGCGCGGCACGAGGGCAGCGTGGACGAGGACAGCCTGATCGTGGGGCGGGTCTCCGTCGGCGCGAACGCGGAGATCCGCAACTCGACGATCATCGGCCCGGCCGTCATCGGCAGCGGCGCCCGCGTCCACGGGTCGACGATCGGCCCGTTCACCTCGGTGGCGGACGACTGCGAGATCATCGACAGCGGCATCGAGTACTCGATCGTGCTGAAGGACTCCCGGATCGAGGGGGTGCGCGGCGTCGAGGCCTCCCTCATCGGGCGCAACGCGCAGGTGATCGCGATGCCCCAGGCGCCGCAGGCGCACCGGCTGGTCCTCGGCGACCACAGCACGGCCCGGATCAGCGCGTGAAGGTCCTCGTCACCGGCGCGGCCGGCTTCATCGGGTCCCACTTCGTGCGCATGCTCCTCCAGGACGAGGAGGCGACGGGAGAGCGGCATCTGGTCACCGCCGTCGACAGCCTGTCGTACGCGGGGAACCTGGAGAACCTCGCCCCGGTCCGCGACAGCGAGGGCCTGCGCTTCGAGCGCGGGGACGTGACGGACGCGGCGCTGATGGACCGGCTGGCGGCGGGTCAGGACGCGGTGGTCCACTTCGCGGCGGAGTCGCACGTGGACCGGTCGATCGACGGGGCGCGGGACTTCGTGCTGACCAATGTCCTCGGGACGCAGACCGTGCTGGACGCGGCACTGCGCGGCGGGGTGGGGCGCGTGCTGCACGTGTCGACGGACGAGGTGTACGGGTCGATCGCTTCGGGTTCCTGGCCGGAGGAGCATCCGCTGGAGCCGAACTCGCCGTACGCGGCCTCCAAGGCGGCCAGTGACCTGGTGGCGCTGGCGTACCACCGGACGCACGGGCTCGACGTGCGGGTCACGCGCTGTTCGAACAACTACGGCCCGTACCAGTTCCCCGAGAAGGTCATCCCGCTGTTCGTGACGAACCTGCTGCGGGGGCTGGACGTCCCGCTGTACGGGGACGGGCTGAGCGTGCGCGACTGGCTGCACGTCGACGACCACTGCCGGGGGATCCTGCTGGCCCTGGAGCACGGCCGGGCCGGCGAGGTGTACAACATCGGCGGCGGTACGGAGCTGACGAACCGGGAGCTGACCGAACTGCTGCTGGAGGCGTGCGGGGCGGGGCCGGAGCGGATCCGGTACGTGGCCGACCGCAAGGGCCACGACCGGCGCTACTCGGTCGACTGCGGCAAGGCCCGGCGTGAGCTGGGGTACGAGCCGCGCCGCGACTTCGCGCGGGGCCTGGCGGAGACGGTGGCCTGGTACCGGGAGAACCGGTCCTGGTGGGAGCCGCTGCTGCCGCGCGGCTGAGGCGGTGGTGCGCCCGGCCGGCGGGTGACCGGGCCGGGCGCGCCGCTCAGGCGCTCTGCTGGAGGCAGGCCAGCAGGCTGCGGGCCTCCACGTTGAGGTAGCCGCTGTGGCGGACGAGGGTGTGCAGCTGCCGCAGGGGGATCCAGCGGAATCCGGGCGGGGTGGCGGCGTCGCGGACCTCGTCGTCGGCCTCGACGAGGAGGTAGCGGTTCTCGGCCTGGTAGAAGCGGCCGCCCTCCTCCGACAGGAGGGTGTCGTACAGGACCCGGCCGGGGGCCGCGTCGCGGACCAGGTCCAGGTAGCGGGGCTGGTGGCGGTCGGGCAGGCCGTGGAAGTTGGCGGGCACGCACTGGACGGTGGGTCCGAGTTCGACGGTGTCGGGGGTGCCGCCCTCGGCGCGGGCCTGGACGAGGACTTCGGTGCGGCCGCGGGCGCGGGAGACGAGGAAGGCGACCACGCCGCGGCCCCGGGGGGCGATGAGGGGCTGGCTCCAGGCCCCCACCTCGCGGTTGGTGGCGCGTACCGCCGTCCCGATGACCTGGAAGTAGCGGTCGTCCTCGTGGCCGATGGCCCGTTCGGTGCGCCGCCAGTGCTCGACCTCGGTGAGCGGGACGAGGCGGGAGACGAGGGAGGAGCGGCTCTTGGCGTCGTTGAGCCAGCTCTGCACGTCCGTGGTGTCCTGTGCGGCGGCGTCGTCGGGGCCGGCCTCGGTGGTGTCCCAGGGCAGGCAGGCCAGCACGGTGCGGGCGTCCATGTTGACCATGTTGTCCTCGCGCAGGAGCGCGTGGAGCTGTCCGACGGTCAGCCAGCGGTAGTCGTCGTGGAGGGGGACGTCCTCGTCGGTCTCCACGATGATGTTGCGGTTGCGCTTGCGGTAGAAGCTGCCGCCCTGTTCCGAGTGGAGGACGTCCGCGAGGACGCGGCCGCGGCCCGGTTCGGTGAAGTACTCCAGGTAGCGGGTGGCGGCGCCGCCGTGCAGGCGCAGGAAGTTGCTGCGGGTGGCCTGGACGGTCGGCGACAGCTGGAGCATGTTGATGTTGCCGGGTTCCATCTTGGCCTGGACGAGCAGGCACAGCACGCCGTCGATCCGCTTGGCGAGCATGCCGAGGACGCCGATCTCGGGCTGGTCGATGACCGGCTGGGACCACTGCGGTACGGGGCCGGCGGCGCCGGTGACCCGCATGCCGCGGATGCGGAAGAAGCCGCCGCTGCGGTGGACGAGGTCGCCGGTGTCCGGCGCGAAGCTCCAGCCGTCGAGTTCGGCGAACGGGACGGGGGTGGTGGTGAATTCGTTGGCGCGGGCCCGGTCCCGCAGCCACGTGTGCACCTGGGGCAGGCCGCCCGTGGTCGGGGTGGACAGGGTGCGGGCCGACTCCAGGCAGCGCTCTGCGGTGCGTGGGGGGCCGGGCGGTTCGTGCACCGCGGGAGAGAGAACCACTGTTGCTGCACCTCTCGACATCGTGTTGGGAGGCTCAGCCTGGGGGGTGCGGTTCGAAGTGCGACGGGGAACGGATCTCGTCCGGCGGCCGCCCCGCCGCCGGGCCCGGGCCCGGGCCCGGCCCGGGCCTCAGGTGCCGAAGACGTCGGTGAGCAGGCGGCGGCGCATGGCCACGGTGACGGCGGCGGTGCGGTCGTCGACGTCGAGTTTGGCGAAGACGCGCACGAGGTGGGTTTTGACGGTGGTCTCGCTGATGTGCAGCCGGCGTCCGATGGCGGCGTTGGTGAGGCCCTGGGCCACCAGTGCGAGGACGTCGAGTTCGCGTGCGGTGGGCTTCTCGGGCGCGGGGTTGCGCATGTGGTGGACGAGCTTCGCGGCGATCAGCGGCGGCAGAACCGTTTCCCCGTCGGCGGCGGAGCGGATGGCGGCGGCGAGGGCGGCGGGGGTGGCGTCCTTGAGGAGGTAGCCGGCGGCCCCGGCCTCGACCGCGCGCACGATGTTGGAGTCGGTGTCGTAGGTGGTCAGGATCAGCACCCGTACGCCGGGGCACTCGGCGGCGATCCGGGCGGTGGCGTCGACGCCGTCGAGGCCGGGCATGCGCAGGTCCATCAGGACGACGTCGGGGCGCAGTTCGGCGGCGAGGCGCACGGCGGCGGTTCCGCTGTCGGCCTCGCCGACGACCTCCAGGCCGCTCTCGCAGGCCAGCAGTCCGACGAGTCCGGCCCGTACCACGGGGTGGTCGTCGGCGATCAGCAGTCGGATGCTCACGGCCTGGTGTCCCTCACGTTCGTCCTCGCGCCGGGGTGTCTCAGCGCTCCCATGCCACCTCGACGGTGACGCGGGTTCCTTCTCCGGGGCGGCTGACCACGCTCACCGCTCCGTTGACCTGTTCGGCGCGGGAGCGCATCCCGCGCAGGCCGAAGCCTTGTACCTGCTCGGCGTCGAAGCCCCTGCCGTCGTCGGTGATCTCCAGCAGGGCCGTCTGGGGATGGTAGCTCAGCTGGACGCGCACCCTGCGGGCCCGGGCGTGCTTGCGGACGTTGGCGAGGGCTTCCTGCGCGCAGCGCAGCAGGACGACCTGGAGGGTGGCGTCCAGGGGGAGGGGGCGTCCGGTGATGTGGGCCTCGGCGCTGATGCCGAGTTCGTCGCCGAGGCGGGCGGTGAGGTTCTCGATGGCGGTGTCGAGGGGGGCGCTGCGCAGGTGGAGGGGGCCGGTGGCGGTGACGACGGCGCGGGCTTCGGCGAGGTTCTCGCTGACGGTCTTCTCGGCGAGGGCGAGGCGTTCGCGGACCCGGTCGGGGTCGTGGTGGGCGGCGGCGTCGGCGGCTCTGATGAGCATGAGGGTGCTGGTGAGGCCCTGGCCGATGGTGTCGTGGATCTCCTGGGCCAGGCGGTGGCGTTCGGCCGTGACGCCGGCTTCGTGGTAGGCGGAGTGGAGCAGCGCGCGGCTCTCCTCCAGCTGGCGGATCAGTTCGCCGCGGCGGCGGTTCTCGTCGAGGAGCTGGGTGACGAAGTAGCCCACCAGGAGGGCGAACAGCCAGGTGGTGGCGTTCTGCAGCGCGGTCTCGCCGACGGCCCGGGCGCTGAAGGCGTGGTGGTCGAGGTAGAGCGCGTCGGTCAGCAGGGTGATCGCGGCGCAGGCGCCGACGGCGAGGCCGATCGGGGCGAGCAGGGCGAAGGTGATGGGCAGGAGGAGGTAGAGGGCGACGGGGGTGCGGTCGTCGACGGCGGTGAGCAGGATCGTTCCGGCGTAGGCGCAGGCGAGGAACAGGTGGCCGGCGCGGGGCGGTTTGGCGCCGGCCAGGGCGGGGCCGCCGAGGGTGACGTAGGCGGCGGCGAGGCCGTAGAGGACGAGGTGGGCGTACCAGGGGGCGGCGGCGGCCCACAGGAGCACCTCCAGGACCAGGCCCATCATGGTGAAGGAGGCGTGCCAGCCCAGGAGGATGCGCAGCAGCCAGCCCTGGCCCTTGTCCTCGCTCTCGTCCTCGGGGGCGGTGGTGGCGGGGGGACTCAGCCGTCGTTGCGGGTTTTCCAGCGGAAGGTCTTCAGACATACGATCAATCCCACTACAGCGAAGGCGCCGAGCGCCAATGCGGTCTGTCCGTGGCCCCAGGAGTGGCCCGGTTCGTACGGCTGGAACGTGTCGGGCAGGAACACCGACCGCATTCCCTGGCAGATCCACTTCATCGGGAAGAACGAGGAGACCGTGCGCAGCGGGCCGGGCAGGTCGTTGAAGGGGACGAACACGCCGGAGATGAACTGCAGCACGATGACGGGCAGGAAGACCATGGCGCCGGCGCTCTGCGGGGACACGACGCTGCTGTAGGCGAGGCCCAGCAGGGTGCAGCTGACGATGCCCAGGAGGTACACCCAGGCGAAGGTGGCCCAGCGGGCCGGGTCGGTGGGCAGGTGCAGGCCGAAGAAGGCGGTGCCCAGGCCCAGGAGGACGGCGGCCTGTCCGAGGCTCGACACCAGCACCACGGCGATCTTGCCGGCGAAGTAGGCGGTCTTGGGCAGGGGGGTCAGGCGCAGGCGCTTGAGGGTGCCGTTGGCGCGTTCGCCGACGACCTGGAGGACCATGCTCTGGAAGCTGGTGGACATGACGCCGACGCCGAGCATGCCGGTGACGTAGATCTGCTGGGCGTCGACGCCGCTGTCGCCGATGCGCTGTTTGAAGATCGAGGCGAGCAGCGTGAGCATGAGCAGGGGCATCGCGAAGGTGAAGATCACCTGCCCCTTCTCGCGGAAGAACTGCTTCGTCTCCAGGACGCTGCGGGCGGCCGCGACCTTCCACAGGGACGCGGCGGGCCGCGTGACGGGGGCGCTTGCGGGGGCCGTGGGCGCGCTCACGCGTTTTCTCCGATCATGTGCAGGTAGATGTCTTCGAGGCTGGGCCGCACCACGGTGAGCCCGGGGACGCTGCCGCCGTAGCGGCCGGCGAGGTCGAGCACGGCGGCGGTGGGGTCGTCCGTCTCGAGGTGGTGGGCGCCCTCCTCGTCGCTCCAGCCGACGACGGCCTTGGCCAGGTGGCGGCCGCCGAGGCGGGCGGGGGTGTCGATGTCGACGATGCGCCCGCCGGCGAGGACCGCCACGCGGTCGGCGAGGTGTTCGGCCTCGTCGAGGTAGTGGGTGGTGAGGACGATGGTGGTGCCCTGTGCGCGCAGGTCCGCGATCAGCTCCCAGAACTGGCGGCGCACCTCGGGGTCGAAGCCGGTGGTGGGCTCGTCCAGGAACAGCAGCTCGGGGCGGCCGACGAGGCCGAGGGCCACGTCCAGCCGGCGGCGCTGACCACCGGAGAGGTGGCGGGCGCGCCGGCCGTGGTGCTCGTGCAGGCCCACCGCGTGCAGGAGGTCGTCGACGTCGCGGGCGTCCGCGTAGAGGGAGGCGAAGTGGGTGAGGATCTCCCGGACCGTCAGCTGGGCGTAGTCCTGGGAGTCCTGGAGGACGACGCCGACTCCGGTGCGCCAGGCGGCGCCGGCGGTGGCCGGGTCCGCGCCGAGCACGGTGACCTCACCGCCGTCGCGGTCGCGCAGGCCCTCCAGGATCTCGGTGAACGTGGTCTTCCCGGCGCCGTTGGGGCCGAGCAGGGCGAAGATCTCGCCCTTGTACACGTTCAGTTCGGCCACGTCCAGGACGCGGCGCTCGCCATAGTTCTTCCGCACGTCTCGTGCGTGGATCACTCGTTCGGTCAACACGTCAATCAACCTAGTCAGGGGGTGTGTGCGGCACAGCGTGCTGTCGGAGGAGCACCGGGGTCGTCCGATCGATGGACGGCCGGGCGGGGGCCGGGGCGGGCGCGCTCTGCGAACCGGTTTGGACGCGGCTTCGAACGCGGCGCACGAGGATGCGGCTCGGCGCATGCCCGCGCGGCGGCGCCTTCGCCACACTAAGGAGCGCATCGATGGAGATCATCGGCCGGGGTTTCGTCGCCCAGAACTTTCGCGCCATCGCGCACCGCCACCCGGACGCGGTGGTGTACGCCACCGGCGTCGCGTCCACCACCGCGACCTCGTCGGCCGACTTCGACCGGGACGCGGCCCAGCTGTACGAGACCATCCGCGCGTGCCGCGCCGAGGGGCGGCGGCTGGTGTTCCTGTCGACCGCCTCGGCCGCCATGTACGGCTCCTGCGAGGGTGCCGCCATGGAGGAGGACGGCCCGGTGTACCCGTCGCTTCCGTACGGCCGGCACAAGCTGGCGATGGAGGTGGCGGTGGCCCGCTCCGGCGTCGACCACCTGATCTGCCGGATGACGAACCTGGTGGGCCGCGCGCAGCGCCCGCACCAGCTGCTGCCGTCCCTGGTCTCCCAGGTCCGCGCGGGCCGGGTGCGGGTGCACAGCGGGGCCCACCGCGACCTGCTCGACGTCGCGCACGCCGGCGCGGCGGTGGACAGCCTGCTCCAGGCGGGCGTCAGGGACGAGGTCGTCAACCTCGCGTCGGGCTGCTCGGTGCCCGTGGAGCAGGTCGTCTCCTGCATCGAGGACCGGCTGGGGATGCGGGCGGAGCGGGAGGTGGTGGCACCGGCGGGCCGGGGTTCGGCCGCGCCGGTGTCGATCGCGAAGCTCAAGCGGCTGGTGCCGGGCGTCGAGGAGCAGTTCGGGCTGGGCCCGCGGTACTTCGAGAGCGTCATCGACCGCTACCTCGCCCTGCCCGCCGCCGTCTGAGCCGTCCGGGGCGGCCGGGCGGCCGCCCCCGCCCGTCCGCCGCCGCGCCGCCTCACCAGTGCGGCGCGCGCGGCATCCACCGGGGGATGCCGCCCTCGGCGTTGACGCCCTTCTCCAGGAACGCGATGTTGTGGTAGACGTGCATGCCGGTCAGGAAGGCCTCCGTCTGGGTGGGCGCCGAGCCCTCGGCGCGGTCGCGCTCCTCGTGGTGCAGGTCGTCGATGAGGGACTTCAGCAGGCCGATCATCGTGTGGGGCGCGTTCAGGTCCTGGTCGTCGCCGCCGTATCCGGGCAGGTACGAGGTCCACAGGTCCTCGATGACGTAGAAGCCGCCGGGCCGCAGGTGCGGGAAGAGCGCCGTGAACGACGTGCGCACGTGCTCGTTCACGTGGCTGCCGTCGTCGATGATGATGTCGAACGGGCCGTGCTCGCGGGCGAGCGCGTCCAGCTGGGCGGGGTCGTTCTGGTCTCCCCGCAGGATCTGCAGGCGGGGGCCGTCGAGCGCGGACTTGTCGAACCAGTCGAGGCCGAAGACGGTGCCCCGGTGGAAGTAGCGGCGCCACATCTTCAGCGAGCCGCCGCCGGAGTCGGTGTCCGCGTAGCCGCCGACGCCGATCTCCAGGATGCGGACCGGGGCGTTGCGCAGGGGGGCGAAGTGCCGCTCGTAGTGCGGGGTGAACCAGTGGGTCTGGCCCCACTTGTCGGAGCCGTGGCGCAGCGCGAGTGCCCCGAGGTCGGGGCTGCGCGGGTCCAGGGCGTCGATCAGGGTGGAGGTGGCCGCGGCGATGGAGGGCTGGAGCTCGCGGGAGGGGAACTCCGTGTCGTGGGCGGTCGCCAGCTCGATGCGCCGGGTGCCGGCGGTACGGGCGAGGTCGGGGCCCCACAGCTCGCGCACCAGGTCCTTGAGCCGGTAGACGACGCGTACCTGGCACTCGGGGTGCAGCCCCTCGGCGAACTCGGCGGGCAGGCCGGCCGTGAGGGTCAGGGTGGTGTCGGTGGCGGTGTCGTATCCGTCGTGCTCGATGCGCAGGCCGACGCGGATCGGGTGCGGGTTGGACGGGGTGTTGAGGCGCGTGCGGATCTCGGCGAGGGCCAGTTCGGCGGCGCGGGCGGGGCCCACGGTGTCGACGGCCTGGCGCAGGGCCCGGGGCGTGTCCCCGGCGGCGGCGATGAGCTGCTGGATCTCGGCGGTGGGCGATGGG
The DNA here is from genome assembly GCF_040301925.1 of Streptomyces sp. NPDC000075. Classification (NCBI taxonomy): domain Bacteria; kingdom Bacillati; phylum Actinomycetota; class Actinomycetes; order Kitasatosporales; family Streptomycetaceae; genus Streptomyces; species Streptomyces sp. NPDC000075. The sequence continues at coordinate 25,225 of NZ_JBEPFL010000051.1, read as the reverse complement.
GTCACCGCTGCTCCTTCGGGTCGGTGTCGGTGTCGGTGTCGGTTTGCGTGTCGGTGTGTGTGCCGGTGTCTGTGCCGGTGCCGGACGGGCTGGTGGGGTGCGCCTCCAGCTCCTCGCAGATCCGCCGGATCCCGGCGGGCAGGCGCGCGGCGAGCTCGGCGGCGTGCGCGGGGGTGAGGGCGTCCGTGCGGTGGCGGAGCACGCCGTCGCCCTCGGCCGGGGGCAGCCAGAGCTCCAGGGTCAGTTCCGGGAGCGCGCGCTCCTGCGGCACGTGCAGGCGTACGGCCTCCTCGTCGCCCAGGGCCAGGCGCGGCGGCGGCGGTTCGACCTGGAGCAGGTGGGCCTGGAGCAGGGGGTGGCGCCGGGAGCCTTCGGGCAGCTCCGGCATGATCGCCTCCATGGGGACCAGCGGCGGGCGCATCGCCCGCCGCAGCGACCGCGCCGCGTTCTCGACGAGTTCGGGGCCGGTCCGCGCGGCGGCCGGGGTCCGCAGGGGCAGCATGCTGGCGAAGCTGCCGACGACGGACGCGCTCTCCTCGGTGAAGCGGCCGGTGGACGGTACGGCCACCACCGGTTCGGCGGCTCCGGTGGTCTCGCGCAGCAGCCGGACGAAGGCGGCGTGGAAGACGGCCAGGCCGGTGGCACCGGCTCGGGCCGCGGCCCGTTCGGCCCGGCCGCGCAGCTCCTCGCCGATCTCCAGGGGCACTTCCGCCGCCGGTCCGCTCCAGGGCCGGGGGGCGTCGAGGGGGAAGCGCATCTCGCGCGCGCCGCTGACGTGTTCCCTCCAGGACCACACCGCCTGCGCGTAGTCGGCGCGGTGACGGTCCCACTGGTCGGTGGCGGCCCGGTAGTAGGACGGGGCGGTGTCGGTGAAGGCGGGGCGCCCGGCGGCGAGCGCGGTGTGGGCCCGTTCCAGGTCGCGCAGGAACAGCGTGCAGGACCATCCGTCGAAGGCGATGTGGTGGACGGCGATCGCCAGGAGCAGCCGCCCGCCCGTCACGGGGAACAGGGCGGCCCGCAGGGGTGCCCGGGCGGTGAGGTCGAACGGTTCGGGCAGCCAGGCGAGGGCGGCTTCGCGCGCCTCCCGCTCCGACGCGGCGGCGGCGTGCGTGGTGAGCGTCTGGCCGGTCTCGGCGGCGGGCACGATGCGGACGCCGGGCAGCCGGGGCCCGTCGCTGAAGCGGGCGCGCAGCACGTCGTGGCGGGCGATCACGGCGTCGAGGGCGGCGCTGAGCACGGCCGTGTCCACCCCGGCCGGCAGGCGGTAGAGCATGGGGACGACGTCCTCGGCCAGGTGTCCCGCGTCGCGGGACGCGGCCCAGAACCCGGCCTGGACCAGGGGGGCGCGCAGGGGTGCCCCGGCGGGTGCGGGCGGTACGGGGGGCGTCTCGGCGGGCGGGGCCGCTTCGGCCAGGGCGGCGATGTTCCGGGGGCTGCGGGCGGTGAGGACGTCCGAGGCGTCGATGCGCCGCGCCAGGCGTGCGCCGAGCCGGGTGGCCAGGCGGATGGCGGTGAGGGAGGTCGCGCCGTGGCAGAAGACGTCATCGTCCGGGGCGACGGGCCGGCCGAGCAGGTCGGCGACGGTGTCGTGGACGAGGCGCGCCGTGGTGCGGGGGCCGTCCGCAGGCCCGGCGGCCGCGCAGGGGGCCGCGCCGGGGGCCGCCTGTGCGGTGAGGGCGGCCAGGGCGCGCTCGTCGACCTTGCCGTTGGCGGCCAGCGGCAGCTCGTCCAGCGGGACGAGCAGGTCGGGTACGAAGGAGGCGGGCAGGTTCTCGGCGAGCGCGCGGCGCACGACATCGGCGGGCACGGGCCCGTCCGCGCCGGTGTAGAAGGCGGCGAGCGTGGTCTTGGCGGGCGCGTCCAGGGGCAGGGCGAGCGCGCAGGCGCGTCCGACGCCGGGGACGGCCTCGGTCAGGCGCTCGATCTCCTCGGCTTCGACGCGCAGGCCGCGGACCTTGATCTGGCGGTCCCGGCGGCCGAGGAAGAACAGCCGCCCGTGCTCGTCCATGCGGGTGAGGTCGCCGGTCAGGTAGACGCGCCGCGTTCCGTCCGGCAGGTCGAGGAGGGGGAAGCGTTCCCGGGTACGGGTCTCGTCGCCGAGGTAGCCGAGGCTCAGCCCGTCGCCCGCGACGGCGAGCTGGCCCCGCTCGCCCCGGGGGACCACGCGGTGCTCCTCGTCCAGGACGTACACGCTGCTGTTGGCCACGGGCGTGCCGATGGGGACGTCTTCGCGGGCGGTGTCGTCGGCCGTCCAGGCCGCGCTGCTGATGGTGTTCTCCACCGGCCCGTAGTCGTTGACCAGGCGCAGCCGGGGGTGGGCGGCGCGGCAGCGGGCGAGGTGGCGGGCGGAGGCGCGGGCCCCGCCGGTCAGGAGCAGGCCGAGGCCGTCGAAGGCGTCAAGGTCGTCCTCGACGAGGGCGTTGAACAGGGTCGCGGGCAGGGCGAGGGTGTTGACGCCCCCGCGTACGTGGCCGCGCAGGAGGCCGCCGGTGAGGTGGCCGCCGTCGTGGATGACGCAGGTGCCGCCGCGCAGCAGCGGCACCCACAGTTCGAGGGCGAAGACGTCCCAGGCCGGTGAGGCGATCTGGAGGGAGACCATGGGCCCGGCGAGGACGTGGGCCGGGTCGAGCGCGGTGCGCAGGACGCCCCGGTGCGGGGCGAGGACGGCCTTGGGCTCGCCGGTGGTGCCGGACGTGAAGAAGACGCAGCAGGCGTCGGAGTCCGCCGGTACGGGGGCGGGGGCGGGCGCGGGGGCGGGCGCGGGGGCGGGGGCGGGGGCGGGGGCGCCCGGGCGCAGCAGGTCCGCCAGGCGCACGGCGGGCACGTCCGGCACGTCGCCGCAGGTGTCGTCCGGGTCGTCGTGCACGCGGAGCACCGCGCCGGTGGTGCGCAGCAGCGCCCGGTGGCGGCGCTCCGGCCAGTCGGCGGGAACGCAGGCGTAGGCGGCGCCGGCCATCAGCACACCGAGCAGTACGACGACGGTGCGCGGGCCGCGGGCGGCGCGCACGGCCACCACGTCGCCGGGGCGGACCCCGCGGGCGGCCAGGTGGGCCGCGGCCGTGCGGGCGCCCGTGACGAGTTCGGCGTAGCTGAGCTCGGTGCCGTTCATGCGCAGCGCCACCGCGTCGGGGCGCTCGGCGGCCCGTCGCTCGACGACCTGCTCGACCCGGACGCCGTCGGGGTAGCCGGCGCGGGGACCGTGGGCGGCCGAAAGGGGTCGGTTGCCGGTGAGCATCTGGCTCCTTCCAGTGGGGCGCGCCCTCGGACGGGTGCCGGTGGTCGTCGCCTCGGCCTGACTGAGCCGATGGTGGGGCGGGCGCTTAAAGATCCGATCGAAGTGCCGTCTCGGAGGCGGGAGGTGAGCGCCGGGCGCCGGTCGGGGGACGGGGCGTCGTCCGGTCGATGGACGCCGCGATTCGATCTTTGGAACCTCGTGCGGGTCCGGGGCCCGCCGACAGACTCGTCTCCCGTAAGCAACCCTTCGGCAGGACGAGGAGTCCCCCACATGAAGTACCCGCAGACGGCCCGCACGGCAGGAAAGGGGCTCGCGCTCGCCGGTGCCGGGCTCGCCGCGACCCTGGCGCTGAGCACGTCCGCCTTCGCCGCGCCCTCCCTGTCCCTGGGCCCGGGGGCGGCTGCCGCCGACGGCGCCAAGGTGACGGTCACCGGCAGCGGTTACACGCCCGGTTCGACGATCGTGCTGCTGGAGTGCGACGCGGACAAGCCGCAGGGCACGGCCTGCGACAAGCCGGGCCTGGTCGCCACGACGGCCGACGCCCGGGGCGACATCAAGGCCACCTTCACGGTGCGCGCGCGGTTCAAGGGCAGCGACCTGACCGGCGGCGGCGCCACGGCGGACGTCGACTGCTCGGCGGGCCACTGCGCCATCGGCGCCACCGACGCCTCCCGGCCCGGCACCCAGGGCGCCGGCGTGGCCCTCACCTTCGGCTGACCCCCTCCCCCCTCCCCTCCCCCCTTTTCTCTCCCCCTCTCCCCCTCCCCCCGATACGGCTTCGCCGCCCTGACCCCCGCAGGGCGGCGAAGCGCCGTTTACCCGGCCCCGCTGGAGCCGCACTCAACGAATCCCAAAGGATCTTCGAGTCACCGTCCTCAGGATGTGCCCAAGAGCCCACCCCACTTCGCAGAACGAGGACGAACATGCTCGCCGAGATGCTCGCCAGGTCCGGTAAGTCGCTGCTCAAGGACACGCCCCCGGACGGCCGCCGCTACTGGGCCGCCCGCTTCTGGGACCGCGAGGCCGCCGAACAGCACCCGCTGCTGCGTGACCACTTCCTGGCCCAGAAGGACACGATCGCCGGCTACCTGAAGAAGTACGGCGCCGAGACCGAGCGGGTCCTGGAGTTCGCCTGCGGCACGGGGGACTTCACCAAGCTGGCCGCCGAGAACACCCCGGCGAAGGCCATCACGGCACTGGACATCTCCGCGCAGGGCCTGGAGATCGTCCGGGGGCGCGTCACCCACGAGGGCCTCGACCTGGTCTACGGCGACTTCTGGGCCGAGAACAAGGTCGGGACGGCGGACCTGGTGATGTGCGTGGACGCCATCCACCACCTCGGCGACGTGCGCCAGGTGCTGGAGCGGATGAAGACCTTCGTCGCCCCGGGCGGTGTGCTGGTCGGCAACCTGTGGACGGGTGACAACTTCCACGCCTTCGAGCGCCAGCGCTACGGCACGCTCAACCACCTCGGACGCACCGCCGGGTTCTTCGGCACCGCCGCCGCCATCCGCCTCTCCAACGGCCGGCTGCGCACCGGCGCCTACCGCACCCAGCTGATCAACAGCTGGGAGGGCGCGTCGATCCTGCGCGAGGTCTTCGGCGAGGTGCTGGAGCTCGACGTGCACCGGTACTTCACGTCGTTCGTGGTCAAGCCGTAGCACGGTGCGGCAAAGGAGGGGCGGTCCGGTCGGACCGCCCCTCCTCGCGTCGTACGGGCCGGGTCACCCGGTGGTGTGCGCCCGGCCGGCGACGGCTTCCAGCAGGGCGGCCTGGCGGACGATCCGCTCGTGCTCACGGGCGTGCCCGGCGGGGCGCGCCGTCAGGCCGGCGAAGTGCCGCAGGGTGTTGGCCCACTGGTCGTCGGCCCCGAGGGTGCGCTCCTCGACGTGGTCCTGGCGTTCGATCCGCAGCACGGGACGGGTGCTCGCGGGCGGGGTGAAGGCCCAGCTCAGGGAGATGCGGCCGGACTCGCCCCACAGGGCGTAGGTGTTGCGGTAGGCGTGGGCGAAGCCGAACGAGCACTGGGCGGCCAGGCCGTCGGCGTCGGCCAGCAGGGCGGTGCCCGCGATGTCGACGCCGGCGTCGGCGTCCATGCCCAGCGTGGAGCCCAGTACGGAGACGGTGTCGCCGAGGAAGAGCTGCGCGGCCCTGACGGGGTAGCAGCCCGCGTCGAGCAGGGATCCGCCGCCGAGTTCGGGATGGTGGCGGATGGTGGAGCGGTCGGCGAGGGGGAAGCCGAACTCGCCGGTGAACAGGCGGGGGCGGCCGATCGCGCCTTCGGCGACGAGCCTGCGGACCTCGGCGTGCTGGGCGTGCCGCAGGAAGGTGAAGTTCTCCATCAGCAGCAGGCCGCGGTCGGCGGCGAGGGCGGTCAGGCGGCGGGCGGCCGCCGCGGTCGCCGTCGCCGCCTTCTCCACGAGGACGTGCTTGCCGGCCTCCAGGGCCGCCGTGGCCCACCGCTCGTGCAGGGCGATGGGCAGCGGGATGTAGACGGCGTCGACGTCCTCGCGTTCCAGCAGCCGTTCGTAGCCGGTCACGGCCTCCACGGCGAACCGGTCGCCGAAGGCGCGTGCCTTCTCGCCGGTGCGGCTGGCCACCGCGGCCAGGCGCAGTCCGGCGGCGCGGACGGCCGGGATGGTGCGGCGTGCGGCGATGTCGGCGCAGCCGAGGACGCCGATGCGCAGTCCCTCGCCGCTCACCAGCGCACGTCCAGGCGCTCGGGCCGGGGGAAGGCGGTGGCCAGGTGCCAGGTGAGCTCCTTCGCCGGGTGCGCGAGGCGCAGTTCGGCGCCGCGCGCGACCAGGGCCTCCAGCAGGACCTGGAGTTCGATGCGGGCGAGGGGGGCGCCGAGGCAGAAGTGGATGCCCGCGCCGAAGGCCAGGTGCTGGTTGTGCTCCCGGTCGAGCCGCATGCGGTCCGGGTCGGGGAAGACGGAGGCGTCGCGGTTGGCCGCGTTCATCAGCGGGATGACGGCTTCCCCGGCGCGTACGGTCACCTCGCCGAAGTCGACGTCGCTCGTGGCGATGCGCAGGGAGCCGAAGCCGGAGGCGACCTGGCTGTAACGCAGGGCCTCCTCGACGGCGGCGGGGATCCGCTGCGGGTCGGCGAGGAGCGCCGCGTAGTGCCCGGGCTCGTCGAGGAGGTGCAGGAGCAGGTGGGAGACGGCCGCGGTGGTGGTGTGGTAGCCGGCGACCAGCAGGGTCATCGCGAAGGTCAGCAGCTCTTCGGTGCTGAGGGCGTCCTCGTCCTCCTGGGCGCGCACGAGGCGGGTGAGGAGGTCGTCGCCGGGGGCCGTGCGCTTGGCCGCGATGAGGCCACCCAGGTAGCCCATGAGGTTGCGGGCCGATTCCTGGGCGGCCGCGGCGGCCGCGGCGTCGGCGGGCTTGCCGCCGGCGACGGTGAGGATGCCGTCGCTCCACTGCCGGAAGAGGTCCTGCTCGTGTGCGGGGATGCCGAGCTGTTCGCAGATGACCCGGATGGGCAGGGGCAGGGCGAGCGCGGTCAGGACGTCGGCCTCGCGCCCGTCGGTGGCCAGCATGGCGCCGACGAGTTCGTCGGCGATCTGGCGGACGCGGGGGCGCAGGGTGTTCATGTGGCGCTGGGTGAACTCGCCGGAGACCAGGCGGCGCAGCCGGGTGTGGTCGGGCGGGTCCATCGTCACCAGCGAGCTGGAGCCGCGGTGGATGGGCAGCAGGCGGGGTGCGTCGGGGGCGGTGGCGGCCTGCTTGCTGAAGCGCCGGTCGGTCAGGGCGGTGCGGACGTCCTCGTAGCGGGTGAGCAGCCAGGCGGTGTGGCCGCCGGGCAGCCGGACGCGTGCGACGGGTTCGTCGGCGCGCAGCCGGGAGTAGGCGTCCAGTGCCTCGCCGGGCGTGGTGACGGGGAAGGGGAAGGTCCGGTCGGTACCGGTTGCGGCCATGGGGCGCTCCTGGATCGGGGGGTGGGCCGGTGACGGGCCCGGTGCCGGCCCATCGTGCGGCGCCGCGATCCGGATCCGTTGGGGGGCCGTTGTGGCCCTCGTCCGTGGCAGGACCGCTCACCAGTCGACGGGTCGCCGGGCGCGCAGGAAGGCCCCGGTGGGGCCGGAGTCGGGGAGGGTGGCGGCCCAGGCGATGTCGGCTGCGGCCTCGTCGGGGGTGGTGGTGGCGCCGGGCATCATGCGGGTGCGGACGCGGCCGGGGTTGACGGCGTTGACGAGGACGCCGCGGTCGCGGGTGGCGGTGGCGAGCAGGACGGTCACCGCGTTGAGGGCGGCCTTGGAGACGGAGTAGGCGGGGGTGGCGGCGTTCAGGCCGTGGCTGAAGGCGCCGGTGCCGCTGGAGAGCATGACGACGCGGCCCCAGCCGCGTTCGAGCATGGCGGGCAGGAAGGCCTGGGTGACGCGCAGGGCCCCGAGCGTATTGACGGCGAGGGTGTCGGCGAGGCGGTCCACGGGGACGCGGTCGGGCGGGGTGCCGTCGTCGAGGAGGACGCCCGCGTTGTTGACGAGGACGTCGACGGGGCCGATGTGCCGGCGGGCCGCGCGTACGGAGTCCTCGTCGGTGACGTCGAGGACCGCCGCGCGGGCGCCGGGGCCGAGGAGGCGGGCGGTCTCCTCGGCGGCGGCGTGCGTGCGGGCGGCGGTGACCACGGTGTGGCCGGCGGCCAGCAGGTGGCGGCTGACGGCGAGGCCGAGGCCCCGGTTGGCGCCCGTGACCAGGGCGGTGCGCGCGCTCACGCGGCCCCCAGCCGGTCTCCGAGCACCCGGGTCAGCAGGGTGAGCTGGTGCGGGTCGGGGTCGCAGGGCAGCAGGACCAGTTCGTCGCAGCCCGCCCCGGCGTACTCGTCGGCGGCCGCCGCCACGGCCCCGGGGGTGGTGAGGGCTTCGCTCATGACCCGGCGGGCGTAGGGGCCCGTGCCGTAGCAGCCGCCGAGGTAGTGCTCGGCGCGGGCTTCGGCGTGGTCGCCGAGGGCGAAGTAGGCGAGGGCGACCACGCGGGGGCGCCGGATGCGTCCGGCGTCCTCCCAGGCGCGGTCCAGGCGGGCGAGGCGGGCGGCGAAGGGTTCGGCGGAGCCGCTTCCGGAGATCCAGCCCCTGGCGTGGCGGGCGGCGCGGCGCATGGCCGCGTCGGAGTGCCCGCCGATCAGCAGCGAGGGACCGCCGCCGGGCAGCGAGGGTCCGATGGGGCCGGCGCCGGGGGCGGCGCCGCCGTCCCAGATGTCGCGCAGGCAGCCGATGAGGGTGTCCAGGTCGCGGCCGCGGGTGCGGTAGGGGGTGCCGGTCGCCGTGTAGTCGTCCTCGCGTCCGCCGACGGCGACGCCGAGGGTGAGGCGGCCGCCGGAGATGCGGTGCACGGAGGCGGCCTGTTTGGCGAGGACGGCGCCCGTGCCGCGCGTGGCGGCGAGCAGGACGGTGGTGGCCAGCCCGATGCGGCGGGTCACGGCCGCCGCGGCGGCGAGCGTGACGAGGGGCTCGTAGTTCTCGTAGACGATCCGGTCGAGGACGGAGAGGCTGGCGTAGCCCGACTCCTCGGCCTGGACGGCCCAGCCGAGGAGTTGCTCCGGACTGGTCCCGGGGATCATCGCGGGCAGACCGACACCGATGTGCATACCGAGGCTCCCGGCATTCGAGGACGAGGTTCCGGCCGATGGTGGCCGGTGCGCTTCGAGGGCGTGTGGGGGGTGGATCGCGGCCGCGGCTCGAACGGGTGTGGAACGGTCCTTGAAGGGGGGCTCCGACGCTGGCCCGGGCGCTGTGCGCCCGCCCCCGCCGCCGCCGTGCCATCGCAGCCGTACGGCCGTGCGCCTGCGGCGGGCTTCCCTCTGACCTGCCCGGAAAGGCAAACAGTCCTCTGATGAGAAACCGCACCGCGCCGTTCGTCCGGCGCGCCCTCGCCTCCGGCGCCGCGCTCGCCGCGCTGGCGGCCCCGCTCGCCCTGGCCGCCCCGGCCTCGGCGGCCCCCGCCCCGTACGCCGCCGCCCAGGCCGCGCAGGTCCGCGCGACGGTCGCCGACGTGCAGGCCGTCCGGGACGCCGACGGCACCTACCGGCTGACCTGGACGTCCTCCCTCCCGGGCCGTCCCGTCCGGGTGTACGCCTCCACCGACCCCCGGCTGCGGCCCTCGGGCCGCCGGCTGGTCACCGTGACGTCCGACGGCTCCGTGTCGGTGGGCGGGCTCGACCCGCTGGCCCGCTGGTACTTCGCCGTCCTGCCGGCCGGCGGCGCCGGGACGACGACGGCGGTACGGGCCGTGGCGCTGGACGGCGTCACCAACTCCCGTGACCTGGGCGGCTACCCGGCGGGTGACGGGCTCCGGACCAAGTGGGGCACCGTCTTCCGCTCGGCGCGGCTGACGCCCGCGACCGAGACGGGCAAGGAGCAGCTGGCCGCCCTCGGCCTCACCGAGGTCGTGGACCTGCGCAGCACGGCCGAGGCCGGCCGCGAGGGGCTGGACCCGCTGCCGCCGCAGACCGCGCACGTCTCCGACCCGGTCGGCGACCCGGACCAGGCCGTACCGCCGTCCTTCCCGCCGTCGGGCGACCCGGTCGCCGACAACTACCGGCTGTTCGTCACCAACCCCAATCTGCGGGCGCGGTTCGCCGACGGTCTGCGGCGTGCGGCCGACGGCGCGCAGCGGCCGCTGATGTTCCACTGCACCGGCGGCAACCACCGCACCGGCTGGATGTCGGTCGTCCTGCTGGAGGCGCTCGGCGTGCCCGACGCCGTCGTCCGCCAGGACTACCTGCTGTCGCCCAACACGAGCGACGCCTATCTGGACGCCGCCTTCGACCAGGTGGTGCGGGACTACGGCTCGTTCTCGGGCTACCTGTCCCAGGGGCTCGGCGTCACGCCCGACACGCTGGCCGCGCTGCGCTCCGCCCTCCTCGAGCGCGCGTGAGGCGGCCGGTATGAGCATCGATACGCCGGCCGTGCGCGAGACGGAGGTCCTGGTCGTCGGCGGCGGCCCGACGGGGCTGTCGGCCGCCGTGTTCCTGGCCTGGCAGGGGGTCGCGGTCACCGTCGTCGAACGCCATCCGGCGGCGCTGCGCCACCCCCGCGCGCGCAGCATCAACCCGCGCACGGCGGAGCTGCTGCGCCAGGTCGGCCTCGGCGACGCGGTCTCCCGCGAGCACGGCTACGAGAGCCAGCTGCCGTCCGTGCACATGCTGCGCGCGCAGACCCTGGCCGGCCCGGAGACGGGCCGGACCGAGCAGCGGCCGCCGGCCGGGGCCGGAGGGCTGGGGGTGAGCCCCGACGCCTGGGGCATGATCGACCAGGACCGGCTCGAAGGGGTGCTGCGCGCCCGCGCCGAGGAGCTGGGCGCGACGGTGTGCTTCGGCCACGAGCTGCTCGGCCTCGACCAGGACGCGGACGGGGTCACCGCGCGGGTGCGCGGTGCGGACGGCGTCCCGTACACGGTGCGGGCGGCCTATGTGGTGGGCGCGGACGGGCACGCGAGCCGGGTGCGCGAGGCGGCCGGTGTCGCCCTGCGCGGGCCCGGCACGCTGAGCCATGTCGTCAGCATGGTCTTCGACGCCGATCTGAGCGGCCCGCTGCGCGGCCGCCACGACCCGGAGCGGGGCCGTTTCATCGCCTCGTGCCATCTGAGCACCCCGGCCGAGGGCACGGTGCTCTTCCCGCACGGTGTGCCGCACCGCTGGGTGTTCAACACCCCGGTGTTCCCCGAGCGCGGGGAGCGGGTGGAGGACTTCGACGACGAGCGGTGCGCGGCGGTGATCCGGGAGGCGATCGGTGTGCCCGGTCTGCCGGTGGCGCTCGTCCCGCAGCTCGCCGACGGGACGAAGGTGCTCGGCTACCGCATCGGCGCGGCCCTGGCCGAGAGGCTGTGCGCGGGACGGGTCCTGCTGGCCGGGGACGCCGCCCACGTGATGCCCCCGACGGGGGCGTTCGGGGCGGGCACCGGTATCCAGGACGCCCACAACCTGGCCTGGAAGCTGGCGGCGGTGCTGCGCGGCAGGGCCGGGCACGAGCTGGTGGAGACGTACGACGCCGAGCGGAGGCCCGTGGCCGAGTTCACCCTGGGCCAGGCGCTGCTGCTGATGCACCGGCGCGGCGCCCTGCCGATCGGGCTGCCCGCCGGGATCGATCCGGTGGCGTACGACGCGGTGGTGTTCGGCTACCGGTACCGCTCGCAGGCCGTGCTCGGCGAGGCCGGGGGCGACGGCGACGGCGATGACGGCGGGGCGGCGCTCGCTCCCGAGGAGCTGCGCGGGCAGCCCGGCACGCGCGCGCCGCACGTCGTGCCCGGCGACGGCGCCGTCTCCTCCCTCGACTGGTACGGGCGGGGCTTCGCGCTGCTGGTCGGCCCGGACGGTGCCGGCTGGGCCGGTGCGGCCGCCGCGCTGCCCGGGCGCGACCTCACGGTGCGCCGGCTTTCGGGCGGGGCGGCCGGGGCCCACGGGATCTCGCCGGCCGGCACGGTGCTGGTGCGGCCCGACGGCTTCGTGGCCTGGCGCGGCCACGGCCCGGCGCGGGAGCCGGCGCGGCTGCTGGCCGGCGTCCTCGACCGGGCGGGGTGCGGCGCCGCGGGGTGAGCCCGTACGGGAGGGGATGACGAGAGGGGGGCCAGGACCGTCACGGTCCTGGCCCCCCTTCCTCGTCGCGGCCGCTCAGGCGACCAGGCGCGCCAGCGTCTCGCGGAGCGTGGCACGCGGGTCCTCCTCGTCGCCGGCGGCGGACCGCCAGGCGACGAACCCGTCGGGGCGCACCAGGACGGCGCCCGTGCGGGAGACCCCGTAGGCGGCGGCCCAGTCGGCGCCGTCCTCGGTGAGCGGGCCGTCCGGCCCGATCCGGTGGGGGCGCAGCGGGACGGGCGTCCCGGCGGCGACGGCGTCGGCCGCCTCCTGCCAACGCGCGTCGGCGGTCAGCAGCGTGTACGCGTCGCCGAACAGGTCGAGGGCGGAGATCCGCTCGCCGTCGCGGCGCAGCCACACGTGCGGGGCGCGGGTGCCGGGCGCGCCCGAGAGGTCCAGGCCGGGCAGCAGCGGGGCGGCGTGGGCGGGGCCGGCCACGGCCGAGGAGGTGTAGCGGTAGCCGAGGGTCACGACGATGTCGTCGACCATGCGCTCCCGGTCGCCTTCCTCGGCGATCTCGTGGCGGATGCGGTTGCGCAGCATGGCCTGTTCGGCCATGGCGGTGCCCAAGGGGCGGCGCTCGGCGTCGTAGCTGTCCAGCAGTCCGTCGCCGGCCCAGCCGTGGTGCACGGCGGCCAGTTTCCAGGCCAGGTTGTGGCCGTCGTGGATGCCGGTGTTGGCGCCGAAGCCGCCTGCGGGCGGGTGCACGTGGCCGGCGTCGCCCGCGAGGAAGACGCGGCCGACGCGGAAGGTCTCGGCGACGCGCTGGGCGCCTTCCCACGGGACCGTGGCGACGATCTCGACCTCCAGGTCGGGGACGCCGCTGGCGTCGCGGACGACCTGGACGCAGCGTTCCTCGGTGAAGTCGGCGGGCGACTCCCGTTCGGGGTCGTAGAGGGCCGCGCCCGCCCAGGGGTCGCATCCGTGGAGCCGCGAGAGGGTCATCACGGTGGGGCCGCCGGTGGCGTAGCAGAGGATGAACTTCCGGTCGTGCATGACCTCTTCGAGGCGCGGGGCGCGGAAGTAGATGCTCAGGGCGTGGAAGACGGTGCCCCGGCCGTGCTGGGCGATGCCGAGCTTGCGGCGGACGGGGCTGCTCGCGCCGTCGGCCGCGACGAGGTGGTCCGCGCGCACGCGGCGCTCCGTACCGTCGTCGCGGGAGCGCAGGGTGGCGGTGACGCCGTCGGCGTCCTGTTCGAAGTCGACCAGCTCGGTGCGGAAGAGGGCGGTGGCCCCGGCCTCCTCGGCGTGGCGCAGCAGCACCCGCTCGTACCGGTCCTGGCCGCAGCCCATGATGGTGACGGGGCTGATGTCGGGGCCGTCGAGGGCGGGGGACTCGACCACCTCCGCCCGGTCGATCTCGGCGAGGGTGCGGGTGCGCAGGATGCCGCCCTCGAAGTACGGGCGGGTGTCGCCGGCCTCCAGGGCGCGGATCTCGTCCTCCAGGCCGACGGAGCGGAACAGCTCCAGGGTGCGGGCCTGGATGCCCGGGGCGCGCGGCAGCAGGGAGGTGGCGTCGCGGCGTTCGACCAGCAGGGGCTTGATGCCGTGCCGGGTGAGGAACAGGGCCGTGGACAGGCCGACGGGGCCGCCGCCGACGATCAGGACCGGTACGTGCTCGATCTCTTCCCCGGCGGCGGGCGCGGAGGGGGTCACCGTCGTCATGCGGCCGGCTCCCCGGCGGCGGCGGGCTTGCGGGCGATCACGAGCGTGTCGTGGTCGCCGAGCGGCACGGTCCCGGCGAGTTCGAGGCCCGCGTCGGTGAGCCAGCCGGTGCACTCGGCGAGGGTGTACTCGGAGCCGCCGTTGGTGATCAGCTGCATGTTGAGGCTGATCAGGGTGTTCCAGGGGTCGCCGGGGGTCTCGTCGAGCAGCATGTCGTAGATGAGGAGCGCGCCGCCGGGGCGGACCGCGGCGGCCATCTTCTTGACGAGGAGCGCGCGTTCGGCGGGGGTCCAGTCGTGCAGGACGTGGCCGGTGACGACGACGTCGGCCTCGGGCAGGTCGTCGGTGAAGAAGTCGCCGCCGGTGAAGGAGGCCCGCTCGCCGAGGCCGAAGCCGGCCATGTGCTCGTCGAACAGGGGGGCGATGGCCGGGAGGTCGAAGACCCCGCCGGTGAGGTGCGGGTGCGCGGCGAGGACCTGGGCCACCAGGTTGCCGCGGGCGCCGCCGACGTCGAGGACGCTGTGGTGGGCGCTCCAGTCGAAGGCGGCGGCCAGGTGCGGGCCGAGGGGGCCGCTGACGGCGTCCATCATCCGCAGGAAGTTCCGCAGGTGGCCGGGGTCGGCCATCATCCGCTCGAAGGCGGCGGCCTGGTCCTCGCGGCCCGCGAGCTGGGGCTCGCCGGTGTGCAGCAGCCCGGTCAGGCCGGACCAGGCCGGGTACATCATGCGGTTGGCGCGTTCGAGGAAGGCGCCGGCGTACTCCGGCTTGGCCTTGTCGAGGTGGCGGTCGGCGCCCGGCGCGTTGGTGTAGGTGTCGCCGTCCTTGCGCAGCAGCCCGAAGGACACGAGCGCGGACAGGAAGTCCCGGGAGGCGCGCGGGTGCAGGCCGAGCCGCTCGCGCAGCTCGTTCTCGGTCGCGGGCCCGGCGGCGAGCACGGTGAACAGGTCGAGCTCGATGGCGCTGAGGACCACCTTCGCCTGGGCGAAGGCGATGCCGATCCGGTTGATGTCGTCCAGGGTGGACGGTTCTGCGGTCAGTGGAGTGCTCGTCACGTGGTCTAAGCCCCTTTCCGGCTTTCTCGCCGATAACGCCGCACAGGCTGGCAGCCGGGGTTCGAGCACGGATCCAGGACGCGTCTGCGCGCGGCGCGGCCGCGCCGCGCGCCCCCAACCGGTCTCCAACCCGCTCCCAGGCACCGCCGGAAGGCTGGCGCCCGGCCATACCGGAGCGGATCCAGGAGAGAGTGCGATGAGTGGGGCAGACGGCGGCGCCGTGCGGACGCCGCGGCGGGTGCTGGGGCAGCCGAGGTGGTTCGTGACCTTGTTCCTCACGGACATGTGGGAACGGTTCAGCTTCTTCGGGATGCACGCCATCCTCGTGCTGTTCGCCGTGGCCGCGCCGCAGGACGGCGGGCTCGGCCTGCCCAGGACGCAGGCGCTGGCGCTGTTCGGCGCGTACATCGGCGTGGTGTTCATCGCGGCGATGCCCGGCGGCTGGGTGGGCGACCGGATCCTGGGCGAGCGGCGCGCCGTGCTCACCGGCGGTGTGGTCATCGCCCTCGGCCACTTCACGATGCTGGTGCCGGCCCCGGCGGCCACCTATGCCGGGCTGGCGCTGATCGCGTGCGGGACGGGGCTGCTGAAGCCGAACATGCTCGCCCTGCTGGGGCGGTTCTTCGGCCCGGGGCGGAGCGCGGAGCGGGAGGCCACCATGTCGGTCTTCTACGTCAGCATCCAGCTCAGCGCCCTGGTCGCGCCGCTGGTGACGGGGTTCCTCGGCGAGACCGTCGACTGGCACCTGGGTTTCGGGGCCGCGGGCGCCGGGATGACGCTGGGCGTGCTCCAGTTCGCCCGGGGCAGCCGCTCCTTCGGCGACGCGGGGCGTGAGCCGGGGCAGCCGGCGACGCGGGACGAGGCGCGCCGGGCGGGCCGCAGGGCGGCGACGGCGGTCGCGGTCGTCGCGGCGCTGGTGGCCGCCGACGTGGCGAGCGGGGCGTTCAGCCTCATGCACGTGGTGGCGGCGATGGGCCTGCTGACGCTGGTCGCGCCCGTCCTGTGCTTCCTGGGGCTGCGCCGCGACCCCGGCCTGGGGGCGGAGGAACGCGCCCGGGTGACGTCGTTCGGCTGGGTGCTGGCGGCGACGGCCCTGTTCTGGATGTACGTGATCCAGGCGAGCTCGCTGCTCAGCCTGTTCGCGAAGCGGTCCACCGACCGCGACCTGGGCGGTTTCGAGCTGCCGGCGAGCTGGTTCCAGTCGGCGACGCCGCTGTTCATCCTGCTGGTCGCCCCCGTGGCCGCGTGGCTGTGGGCGCGGTCGGGCGGCCGGGTGCCGCTGCCGGGGAAGCTGGCGCTGGGGCTGGCCCTGGCGGCGGCCGCCATGGCGGTGATGAGCGGGGCGTCGGCCTTCGCCGGCGGCGGCGCGCTGGTGTCGCCGCTATGGCTGATCGCGGTGTTCTTCCTGCTGGCGTGCGGTGAGGTGGTCCTGGCCCCGGTGGGGCTGAGCGCCTCCGTGGACATCGCGCCCAGCTCGTTCGCGGGCCGCACGATGGGCCTGTACTGGATGTGCTCGGCGTTCGGCGCGGGCATCGGCAGCCAGATCGTGCACCTGGTGGACGTGCTGCCGCAGCCCCTCTACTTCCTGCTCCTCGCGCTGGCCGGCGCCGCCGCGGCCGTCGCCCTGCTGCTGGCCCGCCGCGGGCTGGCGGAGCGCCTCGCGGGCGGGACGCGGCGGACCGGTCAGGCACCGGCCCAGGTGCCGCAGGCGGCGTCGGCGGCGTAGTCGGCCCGCACCGCCGGTGCGCGTGAATACCCGGGAAATACGGCGGAACACCGCCTACGGAAATGTCCGGCGGGCCTCGATTAACGCCGGAACACCGGCGCGGACCCGATAGCGAAAGCCGGTGGAGTGTTTCTAGATCCGTCCTCGAAGACCCGCGCGGACGATGAAATCGACGCTGGACGACCGAAATTGAACAACGGAGGGAAATCACGGTGGAACGCAGGCTCATCGTGGCCCGGATGGATCCGCGAGACGCGCATTCCGTTTCCGAGGTGTTCGCCGAATCGGACGCGGGTGAACTGCCCGGACGAATCGGTGTCACCGCGCGCTCGCTCTTCCACTTCCAAGGGCTGTACTTCCACCTCATCGAGTCGGACCGGCCGGTGCGCGAACGCATCGGCGAGGCGGTGACCGACCCCCTTTTCCAGGACGTGAGCCGCCGGCTCGAACCGTTCGTCACCGCGTACGACCCGCAGTCCTGGCAGGGCCCGGCCGATGCCATGGCCACCCGTTTCTACAGCTGGCGGGCCCAGTGAGCGCCGCCGTCCTGTCGGCGCCCGAATTCATGAGGAAGGAACCCGACATGTCCGCAACCCCCCGTGTGGTCGCCCTGGCCGACGCGGAGCCCAACCGCCGCCGCGGCGGCGAGGTGCGCGTCGTCCTCGGCCCGAAGACGGCAGGGGCGACGAGCGGCTTCATGGGCGTCCTCACCCTCGCGCCCGGCGAGTCCGTCAGCGAGCACTACCACCCCTACTCCGAGGAGTTCCTGTACGTCACGCGGGGCGCGGTGACCGCGCGCCTGGACGGCCGGGCGGTCGAGGTGCGCGCGGGTGAGGGCGTGCTGGTGCCCCTCGGGATGCGCCACCGCGTGGAGAACCACGGCGAGGAGCCGGCCGAGGCCGTCTTCCACCTCGGGCCGCTGGCCCCCAGCCCGGAGCTCGGGCACGTGGACACGGAGCCGCTGCCGGCCCCGGCCGCACCGCAGCCGCAGGTGGGAGGCGCGGCGTGAGCGCCCGCCGGGCCGTGATCACCGGCCTGGGCGTCGTGGCGCCCGGCGGGATCGGGGCCGGGGCGTTCTGGTCGCTGCTTTCCGAGGGGCGCACGGCCACCCGGCCGATCTCCCTGTTCGACGCCTCCGGCTTCCGGTCCCGTATCGCCGCCGAGTGCGACTTCGACGCCGGGGCCGAGGGGCTGACGGCCGACGAGGCGCGCACCATGGACCGTGCGGAGCAGTTCGCCGCGGTCTGCGCCGCCCAGGCGCTCGCCGACAGCGGCCTGGACGTCGGGGCCGTGCGCCCGCACCGCTTCGGGGTGAGCGTCGGCAGCGCCGTGGGCGCGACCACCGCGCTGGAGGAGGCGTACACCGGCGTCTCCCGGCAGGGCCGCGACTGGGTCGTGGACTCCGCGCCCGGCACGCCCGGGCTGCGCTCGCACCTGGTGCCCAGCGGCTTCGCCGCGCAGGTGGCCCGCCGCAGCGGCGCGCAGGGCCCGGTGACGACCGTCTCCACCGGCTGCACCTCGGGCCTGGACGCGGTCGGGCACGCGGCCGCGCTGATCGAGGAGGGCACCGCCGACGTGATGCTGGCGGGGGCCACCGACGCGCCCATCACCCCCATCACCGTCGCCTGCTTCGACAGCATCAAGGCCACCACCCCCGAGAACGACGACCCCGGGCACGCGTCCCGGCCGTTCGACCGCGACCGCAAGGGGTTCGTCCTGGGCGAGGGCGCGGCCATGTTCGTGCTGGAGGAGTACCACAGCGCGGTGCGGCGCGGCGCGCACGTCTACGGCGAGGTCTCCGGCTTCGCCACCCGCTGCAACGCCTACCACATGACCGGTCTGCGCCCGGACGGCCGGGAGCTGGCCGAGGCCGCCAGGGTGGCGCTCGGACGCGCCCGCGCGGACGCCACCGGCATCGGCTACGTCAACGCGCACGGTTCGGGGACCCGGCAGAACGACCGGCACGAGACCGCCGCGCTGAAGCTGGCCCTGGGCGCGCACGCCTACGACGTGCCCGTCAGCTCCATCAAGTCGATGATCGGGCACTCGCTCGGGGCCATCGGCTCACTGGAGATCGCCGCCTGCCTGCTCGCGCTGGAGCACCAGGTGGTGCCGCCGACCGCCAACCTGCGCACCGCCGACCCCGAATGCGACCTGGACTACGTACCGGTGCACGCCCGCGAGGCGCGGCTGGAGCGGGTGCTGACGGTCGGCAGCGGGTTCGGGGGGTTCCAGAGCGCCATGGTGCTGTCCAAGCCGGGGAGTGCCGCCGCATGACCACGCAGACGTCCACCGTCACGACCGCGTCCCGGACGGCATGCGCCACCGACGCCGTGATCACCGGGATCGGGCTGCTCGCCCCGAACGGCGCGGACACCGAGGAGGTGTGGGCGAGCGTCCTGGCCGCCCGCTCCGGCATCCGGCCGATCGGCCGCTTCGAGCCCACCGGGCCGGTGCGCCTCGCCGGCGAGGTCCCGGACGCGGCCTTCAGCGGCGCCGTACCCAGCCGGCTGCGGGCGCAGACCGACCGCTGGACGCAGATGGCGGTGGCCGCCGCCGACGCGGCCCTGCGCGACGCCGGGCTGGAGGACCCCGAACGCCGCCCGTACGACCCGTACGACATGGCCGTCGTCACGGCGAGTTCCTCCGGCGGCAACGAGTTCGGGCAGCGGGAGCTGAGCCGGCTGTGGACGGAGGGACCGGGCCGCGTCTCGGTCTACCAGTCCATCGCCTGGTTCTACGCCGCGACCACCGGCCAGCTCTCGATCCGGCACGGTATGCAGGGCCCGTGCGGGGTCCTGGTCGCCGACCAGGCGGGCGGCCTGGACGCCCTGGCCCAGGCGCGCCGCGTGCTGCGCTCGGGCACCGGCCTCGTCGTCACCGGCGGTATGGAGGCCCCGCTGTCGCCGTACGCCCTCACCTGCCTGGACTCGGAGGGCACGGTCAGCCACGCCACCGACCCGGCCCGCGCCTATCTGCCCTTCCACGACGACGCCTGCGGTTACGTACCCGGTGAGGGCGGCGCGATCCTGGTCGTCGAGGACGCGGCGGCCGCCCGCGCCCGGGGCGCGGCCCGCGTGTACGGCCGGCTGGCCGGCCACGCGGCCACCTTCGACGCTCCGACGGGCCCCGCCGGCGGCGGGCTGCTGGCGGCGGCGCGCGGGGCGCTGGAGGACGCGGGGCTCGAACCCGGCGACGTGTCGGTCGTGTTCGCGGACGCGGCGGGCGTGCCCGCCCAGGACTCGGCCGAGGCCTCGGCGCTCACCGCGCTCTTCGGGCCCCGGGGCGTACCGGTGACCGTGCCCAAGACGCTCACCGGGCGGCTCAACGCCGGCGGCGGACCGCTGGACACGGCCCTCGCGCTGCTGGCGATGCGCGACGGCGTGATCCCGCCGGCCGCGCTGCCCGCCGCCCTCTCCCCCGGCCATCCGCTCGACGTCGTCGTGGGCGGGCCGCGTGCCGCGGACGTCCGCAGCGCGCTGGTCCTGGCCCGCGGGGCCGGCGGATTCAACTCGGCGGTCGTGCTGACACGCGCGCACGCCGCCTCCTGATCACCCCATCACCGGAAAGGCACTTCCTCGTCATGAACCTCGACGAACTGCGGACGATCATGCGCCAGTGCGGCGTGGAGGACGGCGTCGACCTCGACGGCGACATCCTCGACCTCGAATGGCAGGAGCTCGGCTACGACTCCCTGGCGGTCCTGGAGATCACCACGGCCGTGCAGCACGCGGCGCGGACGCCCCTCCTGGAGGAGGAGGTGGCGCTGCTGACCACGCCCCGGCTGCTGCTGGAGCGCCTCGGCACGCTCACCCCGGCGGCGGTCTGACCATGGCCACGCACACCGACAACAGCGTCTACATCGAGGCTCCCCTGGAGCTGGTGTGGGAGCGCACCAACGACATCGCCTCCTGGACCGAGCTGTTCGACGAGTACGCCGAGGCCACCGTGCTGGAGCGGGACGGCGACACGGTCACCTTCCGGCTCGCCCTGCACCCGGACGCCGACGGCCGGGTGTGGAGCTGGGTCTCGCGGCGCACGGTCGACGAGGCCACGCGCACCACGCGCTCGCACCGCGTGGAGACCGGCCCGTTCAAGTACATGCACCTGTTCTGGGAGTACCTGCCGGACGGCGACGGCGTGCGCATGCGCTGGGTGCAGGACTTCGAGATGAAGCCGTCCGCCCCGCTGGGCGACGCGGCGATGGCCGAGCGCATCAACCGCAACACCCGGCACCAGCAGGCGCGCATCAAGCGGCTGCTGGAGGAGGCCGCCCTCGGGGCGCAGGCCTTCGCGGGCGTGTGATGTTCCCGGCGCTCATCACCGTCCTGCTGGTGTGCACGGGCGTGGCCGCCGGCGACATGTTCTGCACCGCCGTCGGTCTCGCCCCGCTGATGCGGGTGCAGAGCTACCGCGAGTACGTGAGCACCGTGCGGTTCCTCCAGCCGCGCTACGACCCGGCCATGCCCGTCATCAACTCGACGGCCCTGCTGGCCGGTGCGGTGGCCTGCGTCTGGGCCCCGTCCGCCCTCGCGCGGGGGCTGCTGGCGGGCGCGGCCGTGCTCGTCGTGAGCGTGATCGCCGTATCGGTCGCCAAGGCGGTGCCGATCAACCGGTTCGTGCTCGGTCTGGATCCGCAGGCCGAGCCCGCCGACTGGCCGGCGGTCGATCCCCGCGCGGCGTGGCGGTGCTGGCACCTGGTGCGCACCGCCGCCATGACCGGGGCCCTGGCGCTGGACGCCGGGGCCGTGGCGAGCCTGCTGTAGCCCCTCCCCATCCCCTCCCCCCTTTTTCGAGCTGTGAGAAGAGAGTGAAATGAGCATCCGACTCGACGGAAAGCGCGTCCTGGTCACCGGCGGCACCCGCGGTATCGGCCGGAGCCTGTCGCTGGCGTTCGCCGACGCGGGGGCCGACCTGGTGGCCTGCGGCCGCTCCGACCGGGAGGCGGCGCGGAGCCTGGCCGAGGAGCTCGAGGGACGCGGCGGCAACCACCACGTGCTGCACGCCGACGTCTCCTCCCCGGAGCAGGTCGACACGCTCCTCGACGAGTGCCGCACCCGTCTTGGCGGCCTCGACGTGCTGGTGAGCAACGCCGGCGCGATCAGCCACGTGCCCTTCTCCGAGCTGACGCTCGACGAGTGGCGCCGGGTGATCGACACCAATCTGACCGCCGCCTACCTGCTGGTGTCCCGCGCCCTGCCGCTGCTGTCCGAGGGTGGCTCGATCGTCCTGGTCGGCTCCCGCTCCGCGCAGGCCGGCATCCCGCTGCGCGCCCACTACACGGCGTCGAAGGCGGGTCTGGTCGGCCTGTCGCGCTCGCTGGCCAAGGAGCTGGGCCCGCAGGGCATCCGCGTCAACGTCGTGGCGCCCGGCGTGATCGAGACCGCCGACAAGCCGCTGAACGAGGAGATCCGGGCCCGCTACGAGCGGCTCACCGCGCTCGGCCGCCTCGGCCAGGGCGAGGAGGTCGCCGGCCCGGTGCTGTTCCTGGCCAGCAGCCTCTCCGCGTACATGACCGGCGAGACCCTCCACGTCGACGGCGGCATCTGACCCACCCCCCCACCCGAGGGATCCCGGCCGGGTCCCCGTGAACCGAGGAGAAAGAACCATGTCCGACCAGCAGGTCTTCCGCGTGACGCTGCGCATGCAGGTGCACCCCGGCAAGGGCGCCGACTTCGAGCGCGTCTGGCACGACAGCGCGGACACCATCACCGGCCAGAGCGCCAACCTGGGTCAGTGGCTGTCCAAGAGCCTGGACGAGGAAGACGTCTACCACATCGTCAGCGACTGGACCGACGAGGAGCGCTTCCGGGAGTACGAGCTGAGCCCCGAACACCTGGAGCACCGCGGCCGGCTGCACCCCTTCCGCAGCGCCGGCACCATGACCACGATGCGGGTCGTGCACCACTTCACCGGTGCGGCGGCGCGGGCGTGACCCCGCCCCGCGTCCGGGTGCTGGTCCACGCGCGCGCACCCGAGGGGGAGGAGGGCGCGCAGGCCGTGTCCGCGGCCTACCACCGCATCAGCGAGGCCCTGCGCGGCACCCCGGGACTGCTCGGCAACGAGCTCCTGCACTCCCGCGTCGACGGGCGGAACTTCGTCGTGATGAGCGAGTGGGAGTCCCCGGAGGCCTTCCAGGCGTGGGAGCAGGGGCCCGGCCACCGGTCGACGACGGCCCCGCTGCGCCCCTACCAGGACGCCTCGCGCGGACGTCCCTTCGACGTCCTGACCGTCAGCGCCCGCTACTGAACCGGCCGTTGCCCGTGAACCGTGCCGGAGACCCGCCATGACCGCCGTCCTGACCGCCGTCCTGACCGTCCTCGCGCTGCTGGCCGGCGGCATCACGGCCGGGGTGCTGTTCTGCGTCGCGCTGAGCGTCGTGCCCACCTTCCTGCGGCTGCCCGCCGACCGCTACGTCGAGGTGCACCGGCTCATCGGCCGCAACTACGACCCGACGATGCCACTCACGGTGCTCTCCGGCGCCGTGACCGACATCGTCCTCGCCGCCCTCGGGCAACGGGCGGCGGCGCAGGTGCTGTGGGGCGCCGCCGGGGCCCTGCTGCTCGGCGTCTCCTGCGTCTCGCACCTGGCGAACGTGCCCCTGAACCGGGCGGTCAAGGCCCTGCCCGAGGGGCCCGTGCCCGCCGACTGGCACGACCCGCGCAGGCGCTGGCGCGCCTGGAACCTGCTGCGCACCGGCCTCGCCGTCGCCGCCCTCGCGGCCAACGCGGCCGCGGCCGTCCTCGCGCACTGAGCCGTCGCCCTCCCCCTGTCCCGTCCCCCCTGTCCCTGCCCCCTCTCCCCCTGCCCCCTCTCCCGTCAACGACCGACGATCAAGGACGAAGAACAGATGACCCTGGGCCTCAAGGACAAGCGCGTCCTGGTGACCGGCGGCACCCGCGGCATCGGCCGCGCGGTGGCCCTGGCACTCGCCGGGGCGGGGGCCCGCGTGGTCGTCGCCCACCGCGCCGACGACGAAGCCGCCGCCGACCTCGCCCGCCGCCTCGGCGAGACGGGCACCGCCCACCGCCTCGTGCGGGCCGACGTCACCGACCCGGCCGCCGTCGCGGATCTCGCCCGCGCCTGCGAGGAGACCTTCGGCGGGCTCGACGCCCTCGTCAACAACGTCGGCGCGCACGGTCACGCGCCGCTGCCCTCGCTGGACGAGGCCGAGTGGCGGCGCCTCGTGGACACCAACCTGACGTCGGTGTTCCTGGTCACGCGGGCGTGCCTGCCGCTGCTCTCCGACGGCGCGTCCGTCGTCAGCGTCGGCGCCTCCCTCGCCCTGCGCGGCCGCGCGGGCGCCGCCCACTACACCGCGGCCAAGGCCGCGGTCGTCGGCCTGACCCGCTCCCTGTGCAAGGAGTTCGGGCCCGGGCGGGGCCTGCGCTTCAACACCGTGGCACCCGGCCTGATCAGCGCCGACGGGGACGACGTGCCGCCGCGGCTGGCTCAGCAGGTCCGGGGCATGACCGCACTCGGCCGGCTCGGCCGCCCCGAGGACGTCGCCGGGGCCGTGCTCTACCTGGCGAGCGACCTCGCCCGCTACGTCAGCGGCGCCACCCTCACCGTCGACGGCGGCATGTGAGCGCTCCCCCGCCGCTCCCCCTGTTCGCCTCCCCATCCACCGAAGGAAGGACCCCCATGCCGTACGCGGCCATCACCTATGACGTGAAGCCCGGCCACGAGGCCGAGATCACCGAGATCTTCTCCCACTTCAAGCGGGCCGACACCCCCGTGCTGCGCGACGAGGCGGGCGCGGAGGTGGGCCGGCTCCTGGGCACCGCCGTCTTCATCAAGGACGGGCTGCTCGTGCGCGTCATCCACTACGAGGGCGACATCAAGGACGTGGGCCGGCACATGTCAGAGCAGCGCGGCGTGCACATCCTGGAGGAGAAGCTGAAGCCCTACCTCGCCTCGCCCCGCGACACCGGTACGCCCGAGGCCTTCCAGCGGCACTTCGCGGGCAGCCTCATGCACTGCATCAGCCAGCTGTCCGCCCCCGCGCCCGGCGCGGCGAGCTGACGGGAGAGCCGGCATGACCGACAAGAAGATCACGGTGATCGGGCTCGGGGCGATGGGCGCGGGCATGGCCTCGCGGCTGCTCGCCGCCGGGTACGAGGTCACCGTGTACAACCGCACCGCGAGCCGGGCCCGGGCCCTGGCCGACGCCGGCGCCACCGTCGCCGCCTCGGTGGCCGAGGCCGTGAGCGGGGCCGGGCGGGTGCTGCTGAGCCTGAGCGACGAGGCGGCGGCCGACGCCGTCCTCGCCGAGGCCGCCGGCGCCTGGCGCCGGGACGCGTACCTGCTGGACACCTCCACCGTCTCCGCCGACCACTCCCGCCGGGTCACGGCGGAGCTCGCCGCCCTGGGCGTGCACCGGGTGGAGACCTGTCTGCTGGGCAATCCGCAGCAAGCCGGCGCGGGCGAGCTCCGCGTGGTCACGGCGGGTGCCAAGCCCGCCGTGGACGCCGTCGCGGACCTGCTCGGCGTCCTCGGCCGCGACGTGGCCTACCTGGGGCCGACCGGCAACGCGGCCACCACGAAGCTGGTCTTCAACCTGCTGCTCGGCGGCCAGCTCGCCGCGCTGGCCGAGGCGGTGAACTTCGGCGTGGCCGCGGGCCTGGACCGCGACCGGCTGCTGAGCGCCATCGGCGCCAGCGGGTTCAGCTCCAAGGTGCTGTCCTTCCGCGCCGAGCGCATGCGCGAGCGCGACTACCACCCGGCGGCCTTCAAGGCGGCCCTGATGGCCAAGGACCTGGGGCTGGGCACGGGCGCCGCGCAGGCCTCGGGCGTGGCGACGCCGGTGCTGTCGGCCGCGGAGCACAGCTTCGCCGCCGTGGTCGCCGCAGGCGCCGGCGACGCGGACGCGGCCATCGTCCTCGATGTCCTCGGGCCCGCGCCGGCCCGGGCCTGACCCCCACCGTGTGCGGCGGCCGGGCCCCCCGGGCCCGCCCCCCCCCCCCCCCCCCC